>JABFWL010000758.1 GCA_013362315.1 Catenulispora sp.
CACCGGCCGCGACCCGCGGACCGTGCGGATCGTCTCGGCGGCCCTGGTGGTCTCCGACGGCACCGAGAAGACCTTCCTCATCGACCCCGGCGTGGAGATCCCGGCCGAGGCCACCGCGATCCACGGCATCACCACCGCCCACGCCCGCGCCCACGGCGCCGCCCCGCGCGAGACGCTGGACGAGATCGCCGACACGCTGGCCGCCGAACTGCGCGCCGGCACCCCGCTGGTGGTTTTCAACGCCCCCTACGACCTGACGCTGCTGGAGGCCGAACTGGCCCGCTACGGCCTGACCCCGCTGGCCGCCCGGGCGCCTGTCGCGCCGGTGATCGACCCGCTGGTCATCGACCGGCAGATGGACAAGTTCCGCCGCGGCGCCCGGACCCTGGAGGCGCAGTGCCGGTTCTACGGCGTGGCCATCACGCGCGCCCACGACGCCGCCGCCGACGCGCTGGCCGCGCTGAAGCTGGCGCAGGTGATCGGGGCCAGCTACGCCGCGGTGGGGACGCTGGACGCGGTGCGGCTGCACGAGGCGCAGGCACGCTGGAAGGCCGAGCAGGAGGCGGACCGGGCGGCGTATCGGGAGCGGCGCGGGGAGCGGTCGTACGCGGAGCCGGAGTGGCCGACGCGGCCGCTGGCGACGTCGGCCTGAAAGCCGGCCTGAAACTCGGCCTGAATCCGGCCTGAACCCGACCTGAACAACCCGGCCTGAAAAAGTTGCGATCCGCAGGGGCGGCGGGCAGACCTCGTAAGAGGTTCGCCCGCCGCCCTTGTGCTTGTGAACGACCCGGTCCGCGCGGTGAATCAGCACCAGAACGCCCTACTGAGGCCCCGTCAGAGGCCTATTTGCCGACACTGTGTCGCCACAAAACACCGTCCCGCCCCGGTACGAATCCGGACACCGAGCCCTGAATCAGGACCACTAAACCCCTCCCAAAGTAAAATCCTGGTATAGCGACCTGGAGGGGTCCGTTATGTCGTTCGGGATCTCGCTATGGTTACGGCCGGACCTCCGTACCCACACCATCACCCGGACGGTGGCGGGGGTTCACCGCCGAGTCCGGCGACGCGCGAACCGCTGTTGGAGGCTCCCACAAGCCAAAGCGGGTCACGCGAGACCCGGAGCCGGGGACCCACAGGTCCCACCGGCCCGCAACCATTGGGGCCAGGGGTGAATCGGTGCGCCGCGTACCCCCCTCGCGGCAGCCGTAGGGCACGCTTCTCAGCCCGAACCCGACAGCTAACCCGGTAGGCGGCCGCGAGAAGAAGAGGAGTGCCGCCCTCGTGGCGTCTCACAAAACCGTGACCACCCACCGCGCGTCCAAGAAGACGATCACCGCAACGCGTACCGCGGTGACGCTGGCGACTGCCACGGTCGGCTCCATAGCCCTGGTGCCGGGCCTGGCCCACGCCGACCCCACGGCGAACCTCAACGACGTCCAGCACAAGGTCAAGGACCTGCACGAGCAGGCCGAGGCGGCGTCCGAAGCGTATGACAAGGCCGCCGGGGACCTCGCGACGCTCCAGCACAAGGTCGACCAGATCCAGGCCCGGATCACCGCCGAGCAGGCGCAGCTGGGCAACGCGCAGTCCGCCCTCGGGAGTCTGGCGGCCGCGCAGTACCGGTCCGGCGGTGTGGACAGCTCTCTGCAGCTGATGCTCGCCTCGGCGCCGGACTCGTTCCTGCAGCAGGCCACCGCCATGAGCGAGCTGAGCAACCGCTCGGCCGACTCGATGAAGTCGGCGCAGGAGATCAAGCGCCAGCTCGACCAGGACAAGACCGAGGCCTCCGCGGACCTGGCGCAGCTGCAGAAGACCCGCGACGTGATGGCCCAGAACATGGCCGACGTCAACGCCAAGGAGAAGCAGGCACAGGACCTGCTGAACACCCTGACCAAGGCGCAGCGCCAGCAGTACGACACCCAGCAGAAGCAGCAGAGCCAGCAGAACACCAGCGTCAAGCAGGTGGCGCCCACCGGCCTGCCGCCGGCGCCGAACGCGCGCGCGCAGATAGCGGTCAACTACGCCCTCGCGCAGCTGGGCAAGCCCTACGTCTACGGCGCCGCCGGCCCGCGCAGCTTCGACTGCTCCGGCCTGACGATGGCCGCCTGGGCCGCCGCCGGCGTGTCGATGTCGCACGGCTCCTCGGACCAGGCCTATGAGTTCCCGTCGGTCAGCGAGGCCGACATCCAGCCCGGCGACCTGACGATCTTCTACGGCAGTATGCACCACGTGGGGATATATGTCGGCCACGGCATGATCGCCCACGCGCCGTACAGCGGCACCGTGGTGCAGCTCGCTCCGCTGCACTCGATGCCTCTGGTGCGGATCGTCCGGCCGTAACCGACCGGACCGCGAGCCCACCGCGGGGCGCCGACTCATGTCGGCGCCCTTCGACGTTGCTAGGGGGATGCATGTCAGAGTACGGAGTCAGTCGGGACGCCGGGACCGGCGCCGGGACGGCCGCCGGCGCGCTGAACGGCGCAGCGGACGGCACCGCCGTGGCGACGGCGGCCGCCGACGGCGAGTCGTGGTTCGCGCGTGCCGAGGCGGCTGCGATCGCCGAGCCGGAGACGGAAGCGGAACCGGAACCGGAACCGGAACCGGCTGCCGAGACCGACGCGGCCGAAGTCCCCGACCTCCCCGACCCGGACGAGCAGGAGCCGGTCGAGGACTACGTCGACTCCGACCCCCAGCAGTGGATCAGCGGCCTGATCGCCGACCTGGAGCGGGCCGAGCACGGCATCGGCTCCGGCCCGCGGGACGCGCTGATGGCGCGGATCAAGCTGGCCCAGGCGTATTCGGAGCTCGGCGACACGGTGCAGGCGGCGCCGCTGGCGGTGGCGAACGTCGCGCAGGCGCAGCGCCTGTTCCCGTCGAGCGAGGGCATGCTGCGGCAGTTGCGGGAGTTCCGGGACGCGGCGTGCGAGGCGGCCGGCTGGACCGCGGCGATGATGCGGGAGCCGGACGACGCCGACCAGTCCGACGACGGCGTCGAGGAAGCGCCGAGCGAGTTGGTGGCGCGGCCGGAGCCGGTCACCGAGACCGCGGAGTCGGCACAGGCTGCGGAGCCAGCACACACCGCCGAGCCGGCACAGACTGCCGAGCCGGCCCAGACCGCCGAGCCGGCCGAGACGACCGCAGAAGCCCCCGAATCAGCCGGAGCGGTGATCCACGAGTTCGTGCGCCGCGCACCCGAGGCCGACGGAGCCCCCTGGGCCGCCGACCCGCGGAGTCCCGCCGCATCGCCTGCCGAGCTCGCGATCCCCGGGCCGCCGGAGCCGGAGTACGCCGAGGAGGTCGAGCCGAGCGCGCAGGCCGCCGATCTGGCGGCCTTCGAGGAGATCATCCGGCTGCGGTACGAGCTGCGCGAAGCGCACCGGACCATCGACCGGCTCAAGCACGTCAACCGGAAGCTGCGGGAAGCGCTCGACTTCGACAGCGCATGACGAAGGGCCGGGTCCGAAAACCCGGCTCGAGCCGGCCACAGCCTGACTACCGTCCGGCGCCTACTCCCACTCGATCGTCCCCGGCGGCTTGCTGGTCACGTCCAGCACCACCCGGTTGACGTCTGCGACCTCGTTGGTGATGCGCGTGGAGATCCGGGCCAGCACCTCGTACGGCAGGCGGGACCAGTCGGCGGTCATCGCGTCCTCGCTGGAGACCGGGCGCAGGACGATCGGATGGCCGTAGGTGCGGCCGTCGCCCTGTACGCCGACCGAGCGGACGTCGGCCAGCAGCACCACCGGGCACTGCCAGATCTCCTGGTCCAGCCCGGCGGCCGTGAGCTCCTCGCGGGCGATGGCGTCGGCCTCGCGCAGCAGGTCCAGGCGGTCCTTGGTGACCTCGCCGACGATCCGGATGCCGAGCCCGGGTCCCGGGAAGGGCTGGCGGCCGACGATCGCCTCGGGCAGGCCGAGTTCCCGGCCGACCTGGCGGACCTCGTCCTTGAACAGCTTGCGCAGCGGCTCGACCAGCTCGAACTGCAGGTCGTCGGGCAGCCCGCCGACGTTGTGGTGGCTCTTGATGTTGGCCGCGCCGGTGCCGCCGCCGGACTCCACGACGTCCGGGTAGAGGGTGCCCTGCACCAGGAACCTCACCGGCTCGCCGGCGTCGGCGGACTCCGCGACGATCTCGCGCTCGGCCTGCTCGAAGACCCGGATGAACTCCCGGCCGATGATCTTGCGCTTCTCCTCCGGGTCGCTGACCCCGGCCAGCGCCGACAGGAAGCGCTCCTCGGCGTCGACCACCTTCAGCTGCACGCCGGTGGCCGCCACGAAGTCCTTCTCGACCTGCTCGGCCTCGCCCTTGCGCAGCAGGCCGTGGTCGACGAACACGCACGTCAGCTGGGAGCCGATGGCCTTCTGCACGATCGCCGCGGCCACCGCGGAGTCCACGCCGCCGGACAGCCCGCAGATCGCGCGCTTGCCGCCGACCTGCTCCCGGATCGCCGCGACCTGCTCCTCGACGATGTTGCCGGTGGTCCAGTCCGGCGCGATGCCGGCGCCCTTGTAGAGGAAGTTCTCCAAAAGCAGCTGCCCGAACTGCGAGTGCAGCACCTCGGGGTGGTGCTGGACGCCGTACAGCCGGCGCTCGTCGTCCTCGAAGGCCGCGACCGGGGTCTTGGCGGTGGTGCCGGTGACCGTGAAGCCCTCCGGGGCGGCCACGACCGCGTCGCCGTGCGACATCCACACCGGCTGCTCGGCGGCGGAGCCGGAGAACAGCGTCGAGTCGGTGTCCGTCACCTCCAGCCGGGTGCGCCCGTACTCGCGGCCGCCGGTCTTGTCGACCACCCCGCCCAGCGCCCGGGCCATCGCCTGGAAGCCGTAGCAGATGCCCAGTGTGGGCACCCCGGCGCGGAACAGCTCCGCGCCGACGTTCGGCGCGCCGTCGGCGTAGACCGAAGACGGGCCGCCAGAGAGGATCACCGCCTTGGGATTGCGGGCGAGGATCTCGGCCACCGTCGCGGTGTGCGGCACGATCTCGCTGTAGACGTGGGCTTCGCGGACCCGGCGCGCGATGAGCTGCGCGTACTGTGCCCCGAAGTCGATGACCAGAACGGTGTCGGCAGGCTGCTCCATGATGCGGTCAAGTCTATCCGGATTGGGTGACCGCTCAGGTCACGACCGTGATCACGTCCGCCACAGGCCTCACTCCGGTCGATCGGGCAGCCCGCCGGGCCGGGCTCCGGGCATGCCGAACGGCCGCCGAGATCTCGACGGCCGTCGGGTTTTGCGAACCGCTTCCGGGCCGACCAGCCGTTCCTGCGGCATCACGCCGGGTACGGCGCGGGCCGGGAGCCGGGCCGAAAGCAAGGCCCGGCGCAGGCGGCCGGTCAGCCGGAAGCGGGCACCACTATCGGAGCCAGCACTCCAGACCTGGTCAGCGGGCCAGGTCGTCGAACTCGCCGTCCTTGACGCCGCTGATCAGGGCCTCGATCTCCGCGCGGGTGTAGACCAGGGCCGGGCCCTGCGGATCGCGGGAGTTGCGCATCGCGACCGAGCCGTCGGCCAGGGCCGCGAACTCGACGCAGTTGCCCTGCGAGTTGGAGTAGCTGCTCTTGCGCCAACCGGCTTCGACCCGGGTGGCCGGCATGCCGTTGTACGGCTCGAACGCGCTCATTGTCGTTTCCCCTTACATGTACGGTGGGAAGGGTTTGATCCACTGCACGTGCATCCGCTGGTGAATCAGCACTCGCGTATGCATGGCAGTAAACGGATGCTAGCGGTCGGGCAGGCGCACGCGCAGAGGTTTCGAGTGTGAAACGTTCAAAGAGCGGGTAAAGGTTCTCCCCGCAGATTCAAGCCATGCGTTCGCCGCGATATCGATATCGAACCGATACGGATTCGAGCCCTGAGACCGACAACCGAATCCGGCCGGAGCCGGCCGTGATCGGGCGCGGACCCGGTGTGAGGACAGGCGAAAAAGCAAAAAGGCACCCGGTAGCGGGTGCCTCAGAAATCTTTGCCGGTGCGGGCACCGGCAAACCTCGACAGGCGATCTCGAAAACTCAGCAGGCGAGCTCGAAAACTCAGCAGGCGAGCTCGAAAAGCGCCCAAACCACCTTCCCCGACGGCTCCGCCGCCCCCGGCGCACGGAAACGGCGCCAGCCCCAATCGTCGGCCAGCGCCTCCACCAAGTACATGCCCCGGCCGGACTCGTCCAGGCCCCATAAGCCGTCGGCCGCCCGGTCCGGGGTCGGTGCCACGGGCGAGGCGGCCGAGGGGTCGGCGACCGCGAACAGCACCCGCTCCACCCCCGATTCCCCGGCTCCCATGTCGCAGGGCTCGTGCACGAGGCACAGCGATATCAGGTCGGCATCGGGGTCGGTATCGGTGCCGTCCCTCAGGCGCTCCGGTCGCACCGCCTCATAAGCATGGAGCAGGGCATTCGTCACCAGCTCCGACACCACAATGCCCAGGTTCTCCAATAAGGTGGCGAATCGCCCCGGTTCGCCCCGCCAATCCTCGGCCACGTCGTAGACGAACCGGCGGGCCGCCGAGACCGACTCGGCCCTGGCCGGCAGCACACAGTGGCGCGTCGAGGCGCTGCGCCCCACGGCCTGGTATCCGATGCAGACCGGCAGGTCGGCATGGAGCAGGGAGTAGGAGTAGCTGGACGCGACCATCGGGTTCTTCCCCCTCGGGCGCCGCCGCATGCGCGGCGGCACGTGCAATCGCAGAGTTTTCCTATGCAAGTGGCGGATGCACGTGCATGCTACAGCGTGGAAGGCGTGCGCAGGGTCTCGGTCGGGCAAAGTCTTCCGCCGATCGATTCAGCACCCTGTTGCGCACGGCGCAGGCCCCCACGCCCGGGGCGACCGGCGCCAGCGGTGTTCACAAGCGGACGCCCAAGTGGCACAATCGGCAGCTGATCCACCGCCTGGCCCGCGCGTCGCGGCGCGGGGAGCGGAGAAGGAGCGAGGAAAGCGATGAGTGGGCCCCACACCACCGATTCGGAACCGGAGCCGACCCGTGCGGGCGGCGCGACGGTCCGCCGGATCATGCTCGGCTCGCAACTGCGCCGCCTGCGCGAGGCGGCGAGCATCTCGCGGGAGACGGCGGGCTGGGAGATCCGCTCCTCGGAGTCCAAGATCAGCCGGTTGGAGCTGGGCCGCGTCGGCTTCAAGATGCGGGACGTGGAGGACCTGCTGACGCTGTACGGGGTGACCGACCCGGCGGCGCGCGAGCCGTTCCTGTCGATGGCCAAGGCCGCGAACGCGACCACCTGGTGGCACGGCTACCACGACGTCCTGCCGAGCTGGTTCGCCGGCTATATCGGGCTGGAGGAGTCGGCCTCGCTGATTCGCACCTATGAGGTGCAGTACATACCGGGCTTGTTGCAGACCGCGGACTACATGCGGGCGGTGATGGCGGGGCGCGGGGTGTTCGACAGCGACTCCGAGCGCCGGGTTCAGGTCCGTCTGGAGCGGCAGAACGTGCTGCTGCGGGAGCAGGACGCGCCACGGCTGTGGGCAGTGGTCGACGAGGCGGCGCTGCGCCGCCCGGTGGGCAACGCCGAGATCATGCGGCAGCAGCTGTCGCACCTGCTGGAGATGATGGAGCGGCCGAACGTCACCGTGCAGGTGCTGCCGTTC
>JABFWL010000043.1 GCA_013362315.1 Catenulispora sp.
CCGCTCTCGCAGGCGTCGTATTCGGCTCTCGCGGCCTGGATGGTCGCGACATTGGCCTCGGCCCAGGACTTGACCATGAGCACCACCGCCAGCAGTTCGGTGCCGAGCGGGGTCAGCTCGTAGTCGACCTGTACCGGCACCGAAGGGGTCACCGTGCGTCCGATCAGGCCATCGCGCTCCAGTGTGCGCAGCGTCTGAGTGAGCATCTTCGGGCTGATGCCCGCGATGCGCCGCCGCAGGGCGTTGTAGCGCTGCGGACCGTGCTCCAGCGCCGCCAGGGTCAACGTCACCCACTTGCCGCCGATGGTCGCGAGCAGGTCGCGGGAGGGGCACTCGGCCAGGAAGCTTTCGAATGCGCGCCGGGCGTCGGCCCGCTTCTGGGCCGCGGTCTGAGTGGGCACGGCGTGCACCTCCGGTGAGTAACGCACTTAAAGGTACCTACTATCCGATGGTACCTGCTCAGACGATCCTGGATTCGTCGCACTCACCCACGTCATCCCAGGAGATTCCCATGTTGAGTATGCGTCTGGGCCCGGATCGGCGACTCGTCGCCACCGATGCCGAAAGCCCGCGCCCCAGGCCGGACGAGGCGCTGATCGGGGTCGCGGCCAGCACGGTCAACCGGGGCGAGCTCGGCCTCATCGACGTCCGCGACGAAGGCTGGGCGCCGGGCCAGGACGTGGCCGGAGTCGTGCTCAAGGCCGCGGCCGACGGATCCGGCCCGAAGGCGGGCTCGCGGGTCGTCGGACTGGCCGAGCAGGGCGCCTGGTCCGAGCAGGTCACGGTGCGGGCGTCGCGGTTGGCCGTCGTACCGCCGGAGGTTCCGCTGGAGACCGCCGCCGCGCTCCCGATGGCCGGCTTGACGGCCCTGCGCACCCTCCGGCTGCTCGGCAGCGTCACCGGCCGCCGCGTCCTGATCACCGGAGCCTCCGGCGGGCTGGGCCGAATCCAGGTGCGATTGGCCACCCTCAGCGGGGCAGAGGTGATCGCGGTGGCGAGGAGCGCCGAGCAGGTTCCGGGGGCGGCGACGGTCGTCGCCGATCCCGCGGACAGTCCGTTCGTGCACGCCGCGCTCGAGAGCGTCGGCGGGCAGGCACTGACCGGCGTGATCGCCAAGCTCCTGCCCGCAAGCCCGATCGTCGTCTTCGGCACGTCGAGCGGCGAGCCGACTCCGCTGACCATCTACGACTTCATCGGGCACGAGAATGTCACGCTGCACACCTACTTCTCCTACGCGGCCGACCACAGCAAGGACCCTGAAGACCTCGCTTTCCTTCTCCAGCTCACCGTGACCGGAGCCCTCGAGCCCGCGGTAGTGGAGCGCTTCGCGTTGCCGAAGGCGGCTGAGGCGGTTGAGCGAATGCGCCGAGGTGGCACCGGGGGGAAGATCGTTCTGGTGAGTGAACCCCCTGATCTGGCGCGGTGACGTCAGCCCAAGCCCGCAGAGCATTCTGCTCGGCGGGCTTCGGCATCATGGTGCCGCGCTGGCTGTGTCGAGGTCGGTCGCCCACGCAAAGCCGTCGTCTCACGTCGAGTCGTTGCCCGAGCCTGAGGCGGTTTTGCCGTTGGCCGTGCCTAGCGCGTTAACGCACAGTTCCTCGAAACTGACGCCGTTCTCTTTAGCGATCTCATGGAGCTTCGCAAAGGAGTCCATTACCTCTTGCGGTATCGTGCCGCCCCGCTCCCGCGACAGCCAGGCCGCCTGGTACTGAAGCGGATGCTTTTCCGGTGAAGGTTCGCCTATGTAGATGTTAAAGGGAGCCGTGACTCCGTTGAAGTCACAGGGGATGGTGAACTTCTTCACAGACGTTTTCCTCTTCTCGGCAGCCTACTTCGCCCTCTGCCACTCATCTGCCCCGTATGGCACGCTTGACTCCATCGTGGGGTCGGGCATCGGTGGGGGGAAGCAGATGAGTGGATCAGGCGCACGCAAGCCAAACGCACTGCTACTGGGTCGAGACGGTCTTGGCGGATTCGGCGGCACGGAGTACGTGACAGCTGACGAGAATACGCATGTGCTCACTCTTGCGCCGAGCCGTTCAGAGAAATCCCGCCATTGTCTGATCCCGAACCTGCTGGCCTATCCCGGCCGGGCGGTGGTCGTCGACATCGGTGGCGAAGTCTGGGCGGCTACGGCGGAAGCCAGACGGGACATGGGGCATCGAGTGGTACGCCTCGACCCGTTCGGCGTCGTCGGCCCGGAGTCAGACTCTTTGGACCCGATCGACATGCTGCCCGCGCCCACAGAGGCAAGCTTCGCGACCCGATGCCAGGACCTCGCCGCCTTGCTGCCGCTGCGCTCGTCCCCGGGCGATCTGCTGGGCCACGAGACCTTTGCCATGATCAGTGGTCTGATCGCCTACTGTGCGGTCGTGCCCGAGAAGAACTCGTTCGACGAACTCGACCCCACACTGATCTCCGAGGACGTCGTCTACAGTCTCGCAGTGGTCTTGGACACGATCGGCAAGCTCCTCCCGAAGACCGCGCTCGGACAGATCGCGGCATTCCTGGAAACCGACGACCGGACTCGCAGCCGGATTCTGTCCAGAGCCAGGGCCAGGACCGCACCGCTCGGCAACCCGCAAGTCCGCAAGACCTTACGCACTTCGTCACTGTCGCTCCCGGCGTTCGCGGCGGGCGAGCCGACGACCGTCTACGTCATCCTTCCGGCCGAGCGTGTCGTGGACGGCACGACGTTGTTGCGCGTCTGGATCGGCTGCCTTCTGCATGCCATGTCCGGGGTGCACCACGGTTCCACGCTCCCGGTGTTGTTCCTGCTTGATCATTGCGCAGACCTGGGAGTGTTCCCAGCGGTCGAGTCGGCTCTGCGCCGAGGACCGGCCAACGACGTGCGAGTCTGGACCTTCTGGCATGACGTCCACCAATTGCGCTCCACCTACCCCGGCACCTGGCCCGAGATCGTCTCCGGGAGCGGGACGGTCCAGGTGTTCGGAACCACGGATACCGCAGCGGCTTCGGAAGCGGAGCAGCTCCTCGGCCTGGAGCCGAATGCGGTCTGGTCCCTCAAGCCCGGGGATCAGGTGGTCCGGCTCGGTAGCGGGGTGCACCGGATACGGAAAATCGATCCGGCGGAGGGAGCCTCCTGCCACACGTAGGTGATCCAGTAGCGCTTTTCACAGCCCACTGATTTCGAAGATCGCCTGATAGAGGATCGCATCGAGACGGTCGACGAACGTGACCGACAGGGTGTTGATCAAGCCGTTCTCGGCCATCAGGTACACGTTCCTGCCTTTGGCGATACCGGCGGTGGCTTCCTGCAGCCCGCGCAAGATGCGGCGGCGGTCGGTCGTCGCTCCCTCGCTTCGGGCCAGGTTCAGCAGCAGAAGGGCGGTCGAGCTCGCGACGCCGGCGTCAGGATCGCCCAGCAGCTCGATGAGTTCTGGTGTGATATCACCCTTCATGGAGTGGAAATCCCGCACGACGGCGTAAGCCGCCTGCTGGATGTGGAAGTTGTCGTTCATCGCCGCGCCCAGGGCGGCGACGACACGGAGCGTGACTCGGCGCAGCCGCCCGAGCAGCCGAAGTGCCGACAGGCGTGCGGTCCAGTCCCGGGCAGCTTCCGCCCACTCGGTGAGTATCGGCTCCCAGATGTCAGGGTCCGCCAAAGCGGTGAACGCGTTCGGTGAGACCTGCGCCAGTGCGTCGGTGGCGATGAGCAGGAAGGACGTGAGATCGGTGGTCGGATCCGCTGGGGACTCGGTGAAGGCTGCTGATTCCAGCCACAGCAACAGCACTCGAAGAGCGTCCTCGTTCTCAGCCAGTTCTGTGGCCGCCTCGGTCGCCTGTTTCCAGTAGCCCTCCGATCTGTGGCTGACGTAGTAGCTGGATCCGAGGCTCTTAAGCCTTCTCAGGCAAAGCGCCGGACTTTCCAAGGATGCGTCGTCGAGCCATGACTTCGCCCGCTCGAACTCCACCTGCGCGACCTCGACCCACATCTGCTCGTCGGACGCGGCAGCGACCGCCACGGCTTTCAGACACGCCACCGCCCCGTCAGGGACGAACCACACCTTCTGCCGGACGTGTGGTTCGACGGCCTTGATCGCCGACCGCACGGCCTCGGCGCACCGATCGAGGGTGCGAAACGAGGTCGCCATCTGAGCCAGCCCGACCAGCAGCTTGCGCTGCGCTGCGGAAGGCATGGAGGGCAATGTCTCCAGCAGCAGGGGCACCAGCGATTCTTCGACCGACTCCAGACTCGCCAGAATCCAGCCGGCGGGTGCGCCGGGATCGGCGGTGGCCTCTGACAGCCAACGGTTGAGCGCCTCCGCGTCGTCGTGATGGATGTCGCACTGCATCCAATTGACCGGGCCCTGCACCCGTGGGGTCAGATCTTCTCTGAGAGAGTGTTCGGCGATGGCTTCGATCGTCTGCGCGCCCACCCGCGAGACGGACCATCGCCGACGGCGATTGGAGCCCCAAGGCGTCGGTCCGTGCAGGGCGAGGACGGTCCGCAGCCGGAGCCGGTCTGTAGCCGTACCGAGCAGATCGACCAGCAGGTCCAAGCTCTCCGGCGTGAGCAGTCCGGCTTCGGCCTGCACCAGCGCCTTCCACCGCTCGGCCGACGCGTCCGCCGTGAGCCACCGGGTCGCGATCGCCAAGGCTTGCGAGTCCGGGCACTCCAGATATCCCCACAGCCGTCCCAGGCGTGCGGACTGCCCCGTCTGGACGATCCGGTTCAGGACCGAGGCCTCGCGTACCGTCACCGAGAGCGCGCCGTCGGCGGCGGACTCGATGAGCGCGTCCACGCCCGCCTGCCAGTCGGATCCGAGCAGCAGCTCCCAGTCCGCCGCGTCACCGGTCGTGGTCGGCACGACCGACCCGACTTCGGCGGCCGTGGCATTCAGGTAGAGCACGCCCCACGGCAACGGAGCGGTGGGGTAGGTGTGCCGAAACGCGGTGACGCCGCCGGTTCCAGTCGCGGACGTGAGGTGCCATACGAGAGCGCCCGTCCCCGCCCCGAAGTCGGCCCGGTGTGCGTTGATCATGCGGGAGGCACGGTCGCGTGCCTTATCTCTGAGCCACTGGTCCGGGAGCAGGCTGACAACCTCGTCGAAGCTGTGCGGCAACTGTGCGATCCCACCCAGAGCGAACCGGATCTCCTCGATCGTCTCGGCCTGCCGCACCGGATCGGCGATCAGTCCCAGCGCCTCGGTCGCCGCCTCGAGGAGCTCGCTGAGCCGTTCCGGGATCAGCATCGCCAGCCGGCACTGGGCCCGGGCGCGGTTCTCCGGATCCTCGATGCGCTGGAAGCGGCGGATGACCTCGTCGAGGTCGATGAGATCCCGCGCTTCCACCCCGATCCGCAAACCCGGGATGGTCATCAGGATCCACTCGAGCACCCGGGCGTGGTCATGGGCGTCGATGATGAGATCGGGACCTGACCGCCTGCTGCCGACCGAGTCGCGGCCGACCATGCCGGAGAGCACCCACAGTGCGCGAAAGCGCAGGTAGGGATTGGCAATCCGGGCCGCGTGCCGGACCAGGACCCGGGCTGCGTCGATAACGGCCAGGACGCGAGCTGTGTCGGTGACGGTGGATGATGCCACTGCGGTGTCGGCAAGACTCCATAGCAGGGTCGTCTCCACCGCGGTGCGCAGTTCCTCGCTCTGCTCCGCGGTCAACGCTCCGCGGTCCCACCGGCGGACCAGGTCGCGGGCTGCCGTGGCGAGAGCGGAGGCCGGCACCTGGTCGCCGGTCGCGCTGATGAGGTAGGCCGTTGTGAACCGCCTCCCGCGGGCGCAGCACATCGCCAGCGTCTCCCAGACCAGACCGGGTTCCTCAGAGCGGACTGATCCGCTTCGACCCAGGATGTGCCCGGCGAGGCGGTCGCATTCCGGCGGCGCGAGCGCGAGGCTGTCGAGCATGGCCAGGTAGCGTTCGACCGGCGTGTCACAGCGCGGGGCGAGGATGCGGTGCGGCCACCACAGCCGTGGCCGGGCCAGGCTGTTCCGCGTCCGGGCCAGCTCCGCCCAGCCCCGCGTCACCCGATCGGGCTCCCGCACGTCGACGGTCGTCACGGGGTCGAGGGGTTCGCCGACGTCGGCCAGGCCGAGTCCGGCGAAGCCGGAGAACAGGTACGCCCACTCCTCGGCGTCGATGGCGTCGCGTACCGGCTGCGTGGTCGCGTTGACGAAGCGCAGAGCGGGGATCGTGTCGCTGACCGGAAGCGGGCCGCCGCCGGCACTGGTGCGGGCCCTGATGACGATCCGCAAAAGGTCGAGCTGGTGCTCGGCGGGCGCCTGGAGGGGCAGGGTGCGGGCGGCGGACCCGGTCGAGCGGATCACCGGCTCACGCAGCAGGGCGCTGAGCCACCGGAACCGGTCCAGCGCGGCCCGCGCCGCCGGGCGGGTCCGCCCGTCGGCCAGGGCGTCCTGCACCAGCTGGACCACGTCCTCCCCGAGCGCGGCCAGACCGACGACCGCCTCCGCGCAGCCCGCCGGATCCGTACAGCCCGCCGGATCCGCGCCGCGCTGCCAGTGACGGCGGAACGTGTCGGCCAGTTCACGGGCCGGCCGGCGCGCTCGCAACTGCCGAAGGAGGTGGCGGCTCAGTTCCTCATCGGCCAAGTCGTGCACGATGTCGCCGGGACAGAAGTCGATCGGGGGGATCGGCGCGAGCAGCGGCGGTGGTTCGGCCGCCGACTCGTCGGTCGCTTTGTCCTCGTCCAACCGCACCTCGTCGAGCACCCGCTTCTGGTACTCCGGCAGCCATTCCCGGACTCGGCTGCGGCCGAGGCCGCCATACAGCGCGATCAGCAGCCACAGCCAGTCGACGTCACCCCGGACGAACGCGGTCAGGTCGGGGTTCGACTCGAGCAGCCGGCGCATGGGCAGGTTCGACGCCACGAGGCGGGGGAGGTCCAGGGCCGGCTTCGCCCTCGGCCGCACCGGCTGCCGCCCGGCCGCGGACTGTCCCGACTGTCCCAGGGCGGCCAGCAGTGCCCAGTGCACCGGCCAGTCCAGGTCGGCTTCGTCCTGGTGAGCGACGCCGAGCAAGGCCTGCACCGTGTCCGTGGTGAACCAGTCGAGCTTGAGGAGGATCCCGGCGGCCGCACCCGCGAGGTTGTGCTCGGCTGCGGGCAGCCGGATCGCCGCGCACACGGCCTCGGCGACCGCGTCGGCCGCCGGCCCGTCGCGCAGCCGCGCGAAGACGTCTCTGACTTCTTCGCGCAGCTTCTCCGCCTGCGCCTGCTTTTGGCTGAACGCATAGCTCGTCAGCAGTTGCGCGATGACGCGGTCGATGACCCGCCGCGGCACCTTGTCGAGCGTGGGCAGAGCCTCGACGATGAGCATCGCGCTCCGGGAGATCAGCGGGTCCCGGTCGTCGCCGGCGAGCACCCCTTCCAGCAGCTGGGCCCGCGCCTGCGGTCCGCCCCACTCCTCGCTCGCCATCGCCAGTCCCAGGGCCAGCAACAGCGGCTCGCGCCACAGCGGGTCGTCGATGCGCTCCGCGATCCGTTCGGCGGCCTGTTCGCGTTCTGCCAGCAGATGCCGCGCGGCGAGGAACTCCTGGATGGTGCGGTGGAAGAACGCATAGTTGCCGGAACTCTGCTCCGCGAGCAGTCCGACGTGCTTGCGGATCGTCACCAGCAACGCGTCGAGCACCGGCTTGAACGTGCGGTCGGACGGCGTCGTGTGGCGCAGCTGGGCGAGCGGGCCCTCGATCAGCTCGGCGATCCGGTCCAGGCTGATCAAGCCGTTGCTGCCGTGGTCCGCCTGCATGGTCGCGGCCAGCGGTTCCAGCGCCGCCAGCAGCTCGTGCCGCCGCAGCGTCTGGGCCCGGCATTCCGGCCGGTTCAGCCAGATGGCCAGCAGGTTCTCCACGACCCGGTCGTAGACCGCCGCCCGCTGGTCGGGCAGCCGCCCGTCGGCCCAGTAGACGGTCGCCAAGATGGTGATCAACAGAGGATTGGTGGCCAGTTCGGCGATCGCGGGGCGGGCGTCGTCGTAGATCTCCGCGATCAGCGCTTCGGCGGCGGGCCGGTCGGGCAGTTCGCTGCCCAGTTCCGCGCTGACGGCGCGGGTCCAGGCCCGGGCGAAGTGTTCCACCGCGGGACGCCGCATCGGCTGGATGCCGAAGTGAGCACAGCCGCCACGCAGAGGCATCAGCTTGTAGCCGACGTACCTACTCGTGACAAGGGCCTGATTCCCGGGCGACCGCCAGGGCGTTTCGGCGGCGTCCGGCGTGTTCGGCCCGGTGGTCTTCTCGAGGAAGTCCTGCACCTTCAACAGGACGGTGCGCCGGTTGTACTCCGGCAGCTCGTCCAAGCCGTCGAGGATGACCACGGCGCTGCCCCGCTCCAGGAAACCGCGGAGCATGGCGTTGCGGGCCTTGGGCGAGTTGCCGTCGGCGAAGCCGGAGGAGTCCGGGTCGCAGCCCAGGTATTCGATCAGGGAGACGGTGGGCTGCCCGTTGCGTTCGCGCTCGGCCAGTTCGCGCGCGAAGTGCGCCAGCCGCAGGAAGATCGGCATCCGGGCGGGGCCCAGGTCGACAGGGCGGTCGGACTCCGGGCCGCCGGGCTGGTCGGGGTCGATCTGCGAGGCGGGAACGAGGATGTGCACACCGACGTCGATCACCACGGCGCCCGCGATCGGCGGCAGCCCGTCACCGCCGGCGATGTACCGAAGGTGGGCGTATCCGTTCCCGCACTCGGTGCCCGCGGGGGTGTAGTCCAACTGCTCGGCTTGGTCGAGACGGATCACCTGACCACGCTTGACCGGCTGGCCGGACAAGGTCAGACGTCCGCGGCGCGGAAGCCTGTCGAGGCGGATCAGAAGCGGCTTGTCGGCTGGGGCTGACGACGTTCTCGACAGCGCGAGGGCGGCGGCGAAATGGTTCTTGGAGAAGGCTGTGGTCGTGCCGGGTGGCACGTGGATCCGGACAGTGCCCGACGAGCCCGACGAGCCTGATGAGCCCGACGAGTCCGACGGGTCTGGCAGGTCTGCACCGGCCTCGGGGGCGACCTCGTACGGCAGCTGGGCGAGCATCCCCCGAGCCAGCTGCAGCGCCAGCCAACGACCCAGCGTCGTCTTGCCGCTGCCCGGCGTGCCGAGCAGCACCGCGCGGTTGTGCTGGTGGAAGACGTCTGCGATCGTCCGCACCTTGGTGACCTTCGCCCTGCGTTCCTCGTCCCGCTTCGGACGATATGTCTGGCGCACGATCTGTGCGTCCAGCTCGTCCAACCGCGCCGACTCGATCAGATCGATGGCGGTCCCACCCGCCGCCTCCTGCACTTCGGTGGTATGCAGGTCCGCCAGGTGCCGCAGATCGTATTCGCTCTCTGGCTCAGCCTTGAGCGCGACGTACACCTGCTCCAGTTCGATACGCAGCGACCCGGCCTCGCGGATGCCTTGCAACTCCAACCACTGGTAGCTGTCAGTGAGTTGGTTAAGATACTTCGGCGCATTCGGGTGGATCGGCGTTTCGCGGCCGCCGGGCGCCTCGCCCCGCTCCATGGTGACGCCGCTGCGCCCGGATGCCGGGCTGATCGTGGTCAGGTGATGTGCCGGGGGCAGGTCCAACAAGGCGTGCAGCGTGGCGAAGTGCTCATCCGGCGCTTGGGGATACCAGGCGGAGACCGCGTTCGCGGTCAGCCATCCAGGTCCCTCGCGCCCGTGGTTCTCGCTGAGCACACCGATCAGCACGTGATCGGCGAACACCGCCGCTCCGGACATGCCTTCCCACGCAGAGCGGGTGGGGTCCGGGTGTGCGAGGGGGGCGGCGACGGCCAGTTCCAGGGTGCCGGTGCGCCGGTTGGAGTGCGGGCTGACCGTGCCGCGGGCGTGGTGGGACTCGCGGTAGGCGCCGGGATTCACATCGCTCGCCGCCGCGTTCTGCTGGCGCAGCTTGAACCATGGATAGCCCACCGCCTCCCAGTCCGCCGTTCCGTCCAGCCGTCCATACCGGACCGGCTCCACGTCCGCGGCCGCAGCTTCCAGGCGCAGCACGGCCAGGTCCACCTGAGCGTGCGTCCAGACGGTCCGAGCGGGGACCTCGCGGATGCGCCCGGGGCCCTCGATGAATCGGACCCCGAGCGTCTGTGCGGCGCAGACCACATGCTCGGCGGTGAGCACCAGGTCCGCGGTGATCTGGTAGCCGGAGCCGAGCAACCGCGAACCGTCGCGGCCGGCGAGCACCTGCACCGCGCGTCGCGGATCCCACCCGCTTCGCACTCCCGTCACGACTCGTCCGGCTCAGCCTGTCCGGAGACCTGGGGCCGCCGGGTGCCACCGGCCAGCTGCGGGGTCAGCGAGAGCTTGATCCGCTGGTTGTCCGTCGTGTCCTTCTTGTGCTCGCCTCCCATGTCGACCACCCAGAACCGCACCTTGCCGTGGCCGCCGTCAGAGCGGTCCACGACCACCGAGACCTCCAGTTCGATCGGCCCGAGCTCGAACCGCAGCTCTTCCTCCCGGCCCGCGTCTATCGCCTTCTGCAGCTCTTCCCGCAAGTCTTTGATCACATTCGCCAGCTCGATCACGTACCACCCCTGAAGCTGAAATCGACGGCCCACCGGCAACTCACGGTAGAGCTCTGACTCTCCGCGTGTACACGTTGCTCGGGTTATCACGCGCTCTCAGCCAGATCGGCGGTGTCGACGCCGGGACCATTACACCGACCGGCAGGCCGCCGCCGTCGGCTGTCTCAGAGCGTTTCCGGAAGACCCAGAGCGGCGAGCAACGCCAGGGCCCGCGCACGATGGTCCCGTGCCAGCCCCTCCTGGCCGAGATCGGCATACGCCCGGCTCAGGCCCTGGTGGGCCTGCGCCTGGACGTAGCGGTCGCCAATGGTGCGAGCCATGTCCAGCGCGGCTTGGTGGTGGTCCCGGGCTTCGGCGGGGCGTCCGGCGGAAGCGACGACGGCGCCCAGGGCGTTGAGAGCGTCGGTGTGCACCATACGCTCGCCGAGGCTGCGGGCCAGGGGCTCGGCCTGTTCGAGGCAGGCGAGCGCCTGCTCGAGGTCGCCGGCCAGGTGGTGGACCGTGCCCAGGCCGGTGAGCGCGTACACCTGCCCGAGCTGGTGCCCGGCTTCGCGGGCCAGGTCCAGGCAGCGCCGCAGGCTGTCGACGGCTTCAAGGTGCCGGCCGAGCCGCGCGCAGACGGCGCCTCGGGTCTCCAGCAGGGCGATTTCGGCCACGCGCAACCGGTGGTCGGCGGCGATGGCCAGGCCCCGGTCGACGTGGTCCAGGGCTTTCTCGGCGTCGCCGGTCCGGTTGAGCACGTTGGCCAGTCCGACCAGGGCGTCGCACTGGCCGGCCCAGTTGCCCAGGTCGGTGTGCACTGCCAGGGCCTGGTCGTAGTATGCGGCGGCCTCGGAGTAGCGGCCCAGGCGGAAGGTCACGCCGCCGAGGTTCTGCAGGGCGGAGACCGCGCCGACGTCACCGGCCGACCGATAGAGCTCCAACGCCTGCCGCAGATGGTCGGCCGCCTGTTCCAGATCGCCGGTGCGCCACGCCAGGCTGCCGAGATTGTTCAGGGTCTGTGCGGTGTCGGCGTCACCGAGGGCCTCACCTGCGTGCAGGGCTTGCAGGGTCACATCCCTTGCCTGCTCATACCGGCACAAGACCTGCAGGGCTCTTCCCTGTCCACGGAGCGCGCGGGTCAGGCGGGCGGGATCGTCGGCGCGCCGCGCGGCCCGCGCTGCGGACTCGTACAAGGCCAGGGATTGGTGGTCCAGTCCGCGCGCCAGCTGGTAGCGCCAGAGGATATCCGCCAGATCGCCCGCGTACTCCCATGCCGGCCAGTCCTTTGTCCCACTTTGCACGCCTATGGCGACCAGGTTGTCCTGCTCCACGGACAGCCACTCCTCGGCCCGCTCGGGATCGGCGAACGGCCCGGATCCGGCGGCGGTGCCGGAGGGCCGGGAGACCACCGGCCGGCGTCCCGGCGGATGCGGCATGACCTGCTCGACCGCTTCGGACGCCAGCCAGCGGTAGTGATCGGACAGCCGGATCAGCGCGTCCCTGCTGTCTTCGACCGCGAGGCTGCGGGCGTGGTCGCGCATCAGGTCGTGGAAGCGGTAGCGGTTCGCGGCCCGCTGCTGTAGCAGGTTGGCGTCCAGCAGTTGCTCCAGTACCGCTTCGGCGGCCGGCGGGTCCACGCCGGCCAGGGCGGCGACCGCCTCGGCGTCGAAATCGGCGCCGGGATGCAGGCCCAGCAGCCGGAACATGCGCTGTTGGGCGGCGGTGAGCTGCCGGTAGGACACCGCGAACGCGGCGGCGACCCCGCGATCGCCGGCGGCCAGCTCGGACAACCGTCGCCCGTCGGACAGCCGCTGCACGAGCTGGGCCACGGTCCACACCGGCCGGGTGCGCAGCCGGGCCGCGGCGATCCGGATCGCCAACGGCAGCCGTCCGCACAGGGCGACGGCTTCGGCGACCGCCTCGGGCTCGGTCCGCGACCGCTCTCCGGCGACGGTGCGGAACAGGCTGATCGCCTCGGCCTGCGGCAGGATGTCCAGATCCACGATGTGCGCCGCGTCGAGCAGCAGCCGGTGGCGGCTGGTCACCAGGACCAGGCTGCCCGCGCCGCCGGGCAGCAGCGGCCGCACCTGGCTCGCGTCGGCGGCGTTGTCCAGCACGAGCAGGACCCGGTGCCCGGACATCGCGGACCGCCACGCCGCCGACAGCTCGGCCACCGTGTCCGGGATCCGGTCGGTGGGCGTGCCCCAAGCGCGGAGCAGATGGTCGAGCGCCGTCTGCGGGCGCACGGGGTCCTGGTCGGGGCTGTGGGCGTGCAGGTCGAGGAAGAACTGCCCGTCGGGATAGCGGTCGCGGAGCAGGTGCGCGGTGTGGATGGCCAGAGCGGTCTTCCCGACTCCGGCCATTCCGTGGATCGCCGCGACCGCGACGCCCGGTTCCGGGGCCCGGTCCGGGTCGACCAGCGTCCGCAGCCGCGCGACTTCGGCGTCGCGTCCGGTGAAGTCCGGGACGTCGGTCGGCAACTGCGCAACGCGCTGCCGGCTCGTCGGCGCGGATCCGCCGAGGCTGTCAGGCTCGGATTCGGATTCGGATTCGGATTCGGATTCGGATTCGGGGCCGGGCTCGGGTTCAGGCTCGGGTTCGGGCTCGCGTTCAGTCTCGAGTTCGGGCGTTGCCTCGAACGAGACCAGGGACGGGTCGCCGACGAGTGCCGCCTGGTGCAGCGCCGCCAGCTCGGCCCCCGGCTCCACTCCCAGTTCCCGTACCAGGACGCGTCGGAAGTCCTGATAGCCCGCCAGTGCCTCAGCGCGCCGTCCGCTCCTGTACCGGGCCACCAGAAGCTGTGCCCGGAACTGTTCGTGCAACGGCCAGGAGTCGACGGCGGTGGTCAGCTCGCCGAGGATCTGTTCGTGGCGGCCCAGCGCCAGCAGCGCGTCGAACCGCTGTCGCATCGCCTCTATCCGCAGTTCCTGCAGGCTTCCGGCGATCCGCGGCGCCAGGTGTCCCGCGGGCAGGTCGACGAGCGGCTCCCCGCGCCACAGCGCCAGCGCCCGGTCCAGCAGCCGCACCGTCTCGGGCCAGTCCGCACGCCGATGGGCGGCGCGGCCGAGGGCGCAGAGCTCCTGCGCGATGTGCAGATCCAGCTCGCCGGGCATCGCAGTGAACAGATACCCGGGCGGCACGGTCCGGATCCGGGACCCGACGTCCGGTCCCAGTGCTCTGCGCAGACGCATGACCATCACCTGCAGGGCGGCGCGCGGTTGGCCGGGCGGCGCGTCGTCCCACACGTCCCGGACGAGCGCGTCAGCCGAGACGACCGTCCCGGCGCTCAGCAGGAGCGCCGCGCACAAGGTACGGGACCGCCCCGCGGGAATCCGGCGCAGCGCACCGGAGTCGTCTCGGATCTCCAGCGGACCCAGCACCCGGAAGTCCACAACAGATCCCTTGCTGCCAGTGTCAGGCCTTGAGCTCAGTGGTGTAGGGGCGGTGTAGGCGAAGTGTAAGAGCCCACAGACATCCTAAGACACGCTGCCGATCAGCGCGGGATGACGGGCGTCAGGACGCCCATGACTTCGAAGGGAATGCCATGATCGTTGCGCTGTCCGAGCCGAGGTCGTCCTGACATGCGACGGCCTCGGCGCTCCCGCATCGTGGCGGCAAGCACGGCCGCCTGCCTGCTGGCGGCCGTGGCCGCCACACCGGTGACGGCACAGGCCGCACCGACGCGAACCACCGCCACGCCGCCGGCGGCCAACACGGCAGCCGCGACCGACGTGGTGCAGAACCCTGACGCGGTCCTGCCCGCCGGCTGGCGGGCGTCCACCGACCGCGCGGTGACCACCTCCGGCGACGAGGACGGCTTCCACCTCCTGGTCGCCGACCAGAACGCCGCCTACCACTGGCGCACCGCGGCGACGCTGTCCGAACCCGGCTTCGACACCACCGCGTGGATCGGGCAGCAGTGCACGACCGGCTCCGGGGACTTCGCAGCGGTCGTATACGCTCCGCGGGAGTTGACCAACCACGGCGCGGCCTTCGGCGTCGCGGCCTTCGCCGCGATCGTGGACCTGCGAGACGGCTCCGTCCATAAGCTGCCGATCCATGCCTCACTGGCGTACTACGACCCCGGCTGCGGCACCGGCGATCAGGTGGCCTTCTCCGGCTACCAGGACCAAGACGCCGGGACCGGGGCGTCCACCGGCATCTGGACCGTCGAGGCCGCCACGGCGACCGTCACCGGCTCGGTGACCGTGTCCGGCCAGCTCACCTCGGCGGTGCCGTTCGGCGGCACCATCGCCGCGGCCAGCGGAAACCGACTCGTCACGGTAGACGCGGCCGGCTCGACGCACCAACTGGCGGAAGAGACCGGCGCCCCTTTCCGGCTCCACCCGGACGCCCACGGCGGGCTGGCCTATGAGACCCCTGCTGGACCGTCCACAGTCCAGGTGCACCGGTATGCCGCAGGCTCCGATCACGTCCAGGGTTCGGCGCCGGCCGACCGGATCCAGCTCGCCGCCGCCGGGGGACGCGTCTTCGTGCTCGGTCCCGACGCCGCGACGATCTCGCAGCCGGCCTGGACCAGCCTGGGCGGCACGCCCGACGCCGACCCGTCGACTCTCGGCTCGCTTCTCGTCACCGCCGCACCAGCCCGTACCGCACAGCCCAGCGGCCAGAACACCACTGACGGTCGGCACACGGACCCGGCCACCGACGTGATCGGAGTGCTCACCGCTTCGCGCAAGACTCTGCCCTTCAGCGTCGTGGCGCGGGCACCGCACCCGGATCAGGGCACCACTGCATCACCCGCCCTGTCGGACGCGGCCGACAGGGCCTCCGAGAACACATCCAAGGCCACGGCCAAGCTCGCCTCCGGCGCCGTCCAGCCGGCGGCCGTCGACCCCTCGACAGTCACCTATGACCCGGACCGCGCCTGTTCCATCCCACGCAACGACCCCTCCACCCAGACCTACCAAGCCACCGCCGCGCAGATCGAATGGGCCGCGGACCTGGCGGTTCAGGGCCAGCTCACCGCGAGCCGCGGAGTGAACTGGGAGGGATCGGGCATGCCGGTGTCCTGGACTCCCCAGGGGATGTTCCCCCTGCTGCCGCTCAGCGGCGGAGGCAGCGTCCCGGCGCAAGTGCTGCTGGGAGTGCTGGCCCAGGAGTCGAACACGCTTCAGGCCAGCCCGCACGCGGTCGACGCGTTGACCGGGAACTTCAACCAGGGCGGGTTCTACGGATACGCGTTCGACTCGCAGCAGGCCGGCCCGCAGCCGGCCGGCTCGTCCTGGACGTCCGCCGACTGCGGATACGGAGTCGGCCAGGTCACCACCGGGATGGCGATGAGCACGCCGGCCGGCACCCTGATCGCCAACGCCAGCCCCGCGTACACGACCGCCGAACAGCAGCGGGCCATCGCCACCGACTACGCCTCGAACATCGCCGCCTCGCTCAACATGCTGATCGGCAAGTGGAACCAGCTCAAGGCGGCGGGCATCATCGCCAACAACGCCGATCCACGCTACGTGGAGAACTGGTACCTGGCGGAATGGGCCTACAACAGCGGAGTCCAGCCAGACGCGCGCCATGGCAACACCACCGGCTGCACGCCCGGCCCGGCCTGCACCGACGGCTCAGGCGACTGGGGCCTGGGCTGGCTCAACAATCCCGCCAACCCCGCCTACCCCTACGACCGCGGGGTGTTCACCAACAGCGCCGCGGACACCAAGGTTCCCAACCACTGGCCCTATCCCGAACTCGTGACCGGCTGGGCGTACTCGCCCGTTCCGCGCTACAACTACACCACGCAGAGCTGGGGCCCGGCATTCCTGCGCGCCGGGAACCCGAACGGCTCGATACCTGTGTACCCGCCGAGGATGACGTTCTGCACCGTCGCCGACGACCACTGCACCCCGAACGCCGCCACGGATGTCAACGGCCACGCGAACACCGCCGGGCTGTGTCAGGCCACGAACAGCGACTGCTGGTGGCACGCAGCAGCGAACTGGACGGACTGCGCTCTCAAGTGCGGCACCGGAAACTACGCCTATACGAGTTCCAGTGCCAAGCCGCTGGCCACCGACATCTACCCGCCGGACTGCTCCACCAGCACGCTGCCGGCCAACGCCGTCATCGTCGATGACGTCACCACCGCCAGCGCGGTCGGCTCCTGCGGCAAGACCTGGACCGACAAGGGCGCCTTCACCACAAAGTTCGCCTACGACCCGGTACCCGGGTGCGTGACCCCGTGCGTCAACTATCCGGGCAAGATCGACTTCCACCAGATCGCCGTCGGGTTCGGCGGCCACATCTGGTTCGCCCACACCTCCGACACGGCGGAGGTGACCGGGACGTGGACTCCACCGCCGACCCTGACCGGCTGGACGCGGATCAAGGTCCACATCCCGGACAACGGCGCGACCACGGAGGAAGCCGACTACCAGATCAACCTCGGCAACGGCCAGACGCGGCACCGGATGATCAGCCAGCACTGGAACCAGAACACCTGGGTCGACCTCGGCAGCTTCAACCTGGCCGCGGGCGCGTCGGTGTCGCTGAGCAACTCCAGCCCCGCGCTCGCCGGGATCGCCGAAGACGGCGGTGACATCGCCTTCGACGCGGTGGCCTTCCTCCCGACGGTCCCGTCCACCACCCGATACGTCGCGCTCGGCGACTCCTACTCCTCCGGGGAGAGCATGAGTCCCTACGAGGCGGACTCCGCGCAGAACGGCGACGGCTGCCACCGGTCGAACCAGGCGTATCCGTACCAGCTCACGCTGCCGGGCCTGGGTAAGACCATCGCCGCGGCGGCGGCCGCGAACCAGGGGGCCGACTTCGCGTTCGCGGCGTGTTCGGGGGCTGAGACCGTCTCCATGACCGCCCAGTCGGTCGATGCCGCGAACACCATGAACACCGACTGGGGCGACTATCCCTCCTTCCGGTGGGGCGAACCGTTCCAGATCGACGACTCGGGCTTCCTCGACCAGGACACGACCCTGGTGACGCTGAGCATCGGCGGAAACGACGCCCGCTTCTCCGACGTCATCCAGGGCTGCATCGCGACCCTGACCGACTGCACCAGCTCCGGCTACAACCTGACGCGCCAGAACGGCAAGGTCGATCCCGAACCGCTGACCACCTATGAGCCGAAGGTCATCAACGCCCTTCAAGCCCACCTTGTCGACGTCTACGCGGCCGTTCACGCCCAGGCTCCGAAGGCCCGCATCCTCGTCCTGGGCTATCCGCGGCTGTTCGAACCCGGCGGTTCGACCATCGCCTGCCTGACGCTCAACCAGAACGATCAGGTCTGGCTCAACTCCATGGCCGACCTCCTCGACACGACCGTTTCCAACGCGGTCGCCCAGACGAAGACGGCGTATCCCGGTCTGAACATCTCCGTCGTCGATGTGCGCCAGGCGTTCGTCAACAACGAGTTGTGCAGCAGCAGTCCGTGGATCACCGGACTGGTCGTCAGCTACCTGGCCAGCAGCTTCCATCCGGAAGCACCCGGTCACGCCGCCGAAGCCGGCCTGGCCAACACCGCGCTGGCGCACTGAGGTGGAGCCTTTCGTGAGCCCTTTCGTGAACCCTTTCGGAGAAAGCGAGAAGATTCTCATGTTCAACCGCGCCACACTGCCCATGAAGAGTCGGTGGAGCAGGCTGACCGCCCTCGGGTCCGGCATGCTGCTGTCGCTCGCCATGACCCTGAATACCCCGGCGCACGCGATCGGGACTTCGTACAACGGCCAGGACCCGCAAGCCACGGGCTGCGCGAAGAGCGCTGTGACGAAGGCGTACGCCGACGGCAACGGTTTCGTCATCGAGTTCCGCTGGAGCAACAGCTGCCTGACGGCCTGGGCCCGGATCTTCGTCGAGCACGGGGCCACCGATTCGCCCGCCGCGGAGATCATCGCCGAGACGGCCGGATCGCATCAGGTGGTCGCGGCCTACGCCTGCCACAACCTGAGCTACTACGACTCGACCTACTCCGAGTGCTACACGCCCATGGTGTTCGATGGGAGCGGCTATCTCGCGGAGGCGTATGGCGTCAACGGCCCCGGCACGGGCGTCTCCGTGGGGTGGTTCTGACAGAACGGTTAAGGCGACGTCGCGGCGCTGGTCTGATGGTTCTGACAGAACCGTCAGGGCGGCGTCGCGGCGGCGCTGGTCGAGTGGCGCACGATGAGCGTCGGGCCCAGGCCGGTTTCGGCAGCTGGCAGTGCTTCGAGGCGGATTGATCCGCAGGACAGCACCGATCTCGCATCTGATGTATGAAAGCTTCGCTCCCAGCGTCGAGTACCTGCGCCGCCCTTGACTCACCTCGGGTTCAGGCCTACTCTTCCCGAGATCTCATATATGAGATCTGGTCTGGCGTTTCCAGGAGTCTCGATGCCCGACGTCACAAACTCGTTCTCCGCGGGGTCTCGACCCAGCATGCCTCCGTCACGGACTGAGGCGGTTCTGGAGGCGATCAAGCACGCGATCCTCACTGGTGAACTCAAGGCCGGACAAGCACTAGTGGAGACCGAACTCGCAGAGTGGCACGGGGTGTCGAAGACCCCCGTGCGCGAAGCGCTCAAGACGCTGGCCGGGAGCGGGCTGGTCGTCATGAGCCCGTATAAGGGTGCTGTGGTTCGGCAGATGGACCGGGCTCATGCGCGCTGCATCTACGACATGCGCTTGCTGCTGGAACCTGCGGCGGCCGGCCGGACTGCCACCAGCCGGGGGGACTGGGCCGCCGCGCGGCGCGCGTTGGAGGCGGCCGACCAGGCCGTCGACGCCGCCGAGCGGTCGCTGGCCAACCGGGCGTTCCACCGGGAGCTGTATCTCGGCTGCGGCAATCCGTTGTTGGTGCGGACGCTCGACGACTTGCGCGACCAGACGGCGCTGGTGTCCGCAGCCGCGTGGGTGCGCAGGCCGTCGTGGGAGCGGGAGGCCGCCGAGCACCAGGCGATTCTGGCGGCCGCTGAACGGGGCGACGACGACGAGGTCAGGGGGCTGATGCGAGGCCATATCAGCTCCTTCGTGGCGCGCAACTTCCCCGAGGACGAAGGCTGAGATGTCGCCAGGACGGAGCCGGGGGTCCGCGGGCCCGAAGCTGGGCGACACCTTGCACGACCCGACGAAACGGAGCCGGAATCCATGACCGCTGAATCGACCGCCGCCGCGCCGCCGTGGCTGGCGCTGCGGGCTCGCCTGGCGACGGTGGTGGCGATCCCGGTGACCCCCTTCCACGCTGACGGAGGCGTCGACTGGGACGTTCACGCCGCGCTGATCCGCCGCCTGGTCGAGCACGGTGTCGAGGCAGTGACGCCGAACGGGAACACCGGCGAGTTCTACACGCTCACCGAGTCCGAGAAGCGGCGGGCGGTGGAGTCGACGGTCGAGGCCGTGGCCGGCCGCGCCGAGGTGGTCGCGGGCGTGGGCCTGGACATGGCCGGCGCCGTCTCCGCCGCGGAGCACGCGGCGCAGGCCGGCGCGAGCGCCTTGATGGTGCACCAGCCGGTGCATCCCTACCGTTCCGCGGAAGGCTGGATCGAGTATCACCGCGCGATCGCCGATGCGGTGCCCGACCTCGGCGTCATCCTCTACATCCGGGACGCTCGGGTGACGGGCGAGCACATAGCCACGCTGGCCGGACACAGCCTGAACGTGATCGGCGTCAAATACGCCATCCCCGATCCGGTGTGTTTCGCGTCGGTGGCCCGCGACGCCGGGCTGAACTCGTTCGCCTGGATCGCCGGGCTCGCCGAGCTGTCCGCCCCCGGCTACTGGGCGGTCGGCGCGTCGGGATTCACCTCCGGGCTGGTCAACGTCGCGCCGCGGCTGTCGGCGGCGCTGCTGGAGGCGTTGCGGGGCGGCGACTTCGGCAAGGCGATGCTGCTCTGGGAGACGATCCGCGAGTTCGAGGAGCTGCGGGCGGCCGATGCCGGCGCGGACAACGTCAGCGTGGTCAAGGAAGCTCTCGCACAGCTCGGGCTGGCCGGCCGCGAGGTGCGCCCGCCGTCCCGGCTTTTGCCGGAGCCGCTGCGCGATCGGATCGCCGCGGTCCTGGAGCAGTGGCGCGACGGAGGTTGGCTGTGAGCGCTCACAGCGAGAAGCCAGAGCCGGTCGAGCTCCGCAGCGCGGCGTGGTTCGGCAGCGGTGCCACCGGCGGCGGGCTGCGCGCCTTCAGCCATCGCTCCCGGGTCCGGCAACTCGGCTATCTGCCCGAGGAACACCTGGGCAAGCCGGTCATCGCGATCCTGAACACGTGGTCTGACATCAACCCGTGCCACATGCACCTGCGGGAGCGCGCCCAGCAGGTCAAGCGGGGCGTGTGGGAGGCCGGCGGGTTCCCGCTGGAGTTCCCGGTCTCGACGCTGTCGGAGACGTTCCAGAAGCCGACACCGATGCTCTACCGCAACCTGCTGGCGATGGAGACCGAGGAGCTGCTGCGCTCTTACCCGGTCGACGGCGCGGTGCTGATGGGCGGGTGCGACAAGACGACGCCCGCACTGCTGATGGGTGCCGCCAGTGCGGACCTGCCCGCCGTCTTCGTCCCGGCTGGTCCGATGCTGCGCGGGCACCACCGCGGCAAGACGCTCGGCAGCGGCACCGACCTGTTCGGCTACTACGACGAGTACCGAACCGGCCGCATCACCGACTGCGAGATGGCAGAGGTCGAAGGCGGTCTGGCCCGCTCCCCCGGCCACTGTATGACGATGGGCACGGCCTCGACGATGACCGCGGCCGCTGAGGCGCTGGGCATGGCGCTGCCCGGGTCCTCATCGATTCCGGCGGTCGACTCCGCGCACCACCGGATGGCCGCGGCCGCCGGAATGCGCGCGGTGGCGGCGGTCCGCGAGCAGCTGACACCGTCCAGGATCATGACGCGCGAGGCCTTCGAGGACGCCGCGGCCACGGTGCTGGCGCTCAGCGGTTCCACCAATGCCCTGATCCACCTGATCGCGATGGCCGGCCGGCTCGGGGTGGAGCTGTCCCTGGACGACTTCGACGCGATCGGGGCGCGCGTCCCGGTGCTGGCCGACGTCCGGCCGGTGGGCCGGTTCCTGATGGAGGACTTCTACTACGCCGGCGGTCTCAGGGCCCTGTTCCGGCGGCTCGCCGCGGTCCACGGAGTCCTGCACCCGGACCGGCCGACTGTGTCCGGGACGTCGTTCGGCGCCACCTACGCCGAGGCGGACACCTACGACGACAGCGTGATCCGCTCCCCCGAGGATCCGGTCGCCGAGCACGGCGGGGTGGCGGTCCTGCGCGGCAACCTGGCCCCGGACGGCGCGGTCATCAAGCACCTGGCCGCCGATCCCCGGCTGCTGACGCACACCGGCCCGGCCGTCGTCTTCGACTCCTACCCGGAACTGCAGGCGGGGATCGACGACCCGGCGTTCGGCATCACCGAGGACACCGTTCTCGTGCTGCGCGGAGCCGGTCCGCTCGGCGGCCCCGGCATGCCGGAGTACGGCATGCTCCCCATTCCCTCCTACCTGCTGAAGAAGGGGGTCAAGGACCTCGTCCGGATCTCCGACGCCCGGATGAGCGGCACCAGCTACGGCACCTGCGTCCTGCACGTCGCCCCGGAGTCCCACGCCGGCGGGCCGCTGGCCCTGGTCCGCACCGGCGACCTGATCACCCTCGACGTCCCGGCGCGAGTCCTGCGTCTGGAGGTCGACGACGCCGAACTCGAACGCCGGCGCGCGCACTGGCGGCCGCCCGCGCCCCGCTTCGAGCGCGGCTACGGCTCCTTGTACGCCGCCCACATCACCCAGGCCGACCAGGGCTGCGACTTCGACTTCCTCGCCCGGCCCGGAGTGAACCCGGCACCGGACCCGCACTAGGGCGTCCCATCCGGCCCGATCCGGCCCGATCCGGCCGGCAGATGAGCGCGCACCAGCACCTGAGCGCCTTAACGCCACGCAGCCGCCCGGGTCGCCAAGGAACGCTGGTGGCTTAGCGGCATCAGAGCTCTCATCAACAACGCTGCCTCGGCTACGTCGCCACCGACCGCACCACCAGCGGTTCGACAAACAACGGCGGTGTGTCAGGGAGCTGCAAGCTCGACCTGGGAGTGCTCGGGCACGGATGCCGGGTCGGCCGGGTCACTTCTGGTGAGGTATTGGGGGACGGGTGCGTCGTCGGCGCCGGTGTCGCGTACTTCTCCATAGCGCACCCTGCCCTTGGCTCGGTCAGGAGACGGCGGCTGGGTGATGTCGTTGACGATGCCGCTCCGTGTGGTGGGCCCGACAATCAGGTTGTAATCCGTCCCACGTTCGTTGAGGTGCAGAGTGACGGTGCCGTCCACGTAGTAGTACTCGTTCTGCCACATCTGCTGGGTACCGGTGGGCAGGGTGCTGTAGCCCTTTTCCGGTGATCCCATCCAGGTCTGACCGGGTGCGGCTTCGGGTACCGGGTCGTCCATGCGATGACCGCCTCCGGAAGCGACGTGGAAGATCCTTCCGTTCAGGGCGGTCCAGGTCGGCATCCGGATCTGGCCCGGCCCGCGGGTGGAGTATCCGACTTGCCAGCTCAGCGCGAAGTACCCCTGGCCGCTGATCGTCAGATACTCACCGCGGTGGGCCAGTAGGTAGGTGCCTGCTCCCTCCGGCTTCGCGTACTTGCCTGAGATGGTGACCCCGCGCGTTTCCGGCCGCGTGGGAAGTGTCGCCGGTCTGACATCGGCACGGGGAGGGCTGTCGACCTGGTCGACGGTCTGGCCGTAGCGGAGCGTGTGGTCTGGAGTGGATGCGGCCGTACTGGGCCGGATCGGTATGGCGGACGTGGAGCTGCGCGCTGGCGTCGGCGAGGGCTGATTTGCTGGGGTGGCTGGGGTGGCTGGGGTGGCTGGAGCGACTGGGGTGACTACCGCGGAGGGCGGAGCCGCGTGCTGGTTCAGAGCGACGAGCCCGATCGCGGCACCGCCGCCGAGCACCAGCGCGCTCGTCGTCAACGCCACAGCAGGCTTCGCCGCCAGGTGGTGACCGAAACGGGCTGCTCGCCTGGAGACCGCACCTGCATGGTGAGCAGCGCCGGAGGCGTGCATGGAGCCTGCCGCCGGCCCGGCCTGCGACCCGGCCAGATGGGACAGTGCTCCCGCGGCCAGGCCCGCTGGAAGCGGTACCAGCGCCATACCGGCGAGCAGACCCTCGGCAGGCATCAAGTCCCGCTGGTACCGCGAGCACGTCGGGCACCCTCGGAGATGGCGGTCGAATCGCTTGCGCCACAGCGGGGCGGGAACGCCGTCCCATTCCCCGGTCAGCATCGTCAGATCCGCGCACGACTGCGCGGCGCTCAGCGCGCGCACTACAGCTCTGGCGGTGTCCAGCCGCGCCCGCATCCGCTGTACGCGCACAGCGGCGTGCGACGAAGTCAGATCGAGGGCGGTCGCCAGTTCCTGTCGGCTGAGTTCCCCAGCGCTCTCCAGCCACCACAGCGACAGCAGCGCGCGCTCGCCGGGCTCCAGCCAACGCGTCGCTTCTGCGACCTCCCGTCGCTGCTCGGATAGCCCCAGGCGCAAAATCGTCAGCTCCACGAAGTCCGCGTCCGGGTCCGCCGTTCCGTGCGCCTCGTCGAGCCCGCCGACCGCTGTCCGCTTCTGATGGTTCCGCCACCGGTCGCGGATCTTCTGGATGGTGATGGCCACCAGCCACGACCGGAACCTCTCGGGACTGCGCAGCTGCTGCAGGCTGTCCACGACCTGCAGCATCGTTTCCTGCACCACGTCGTCCACGTCGAAGGCGCCGTCCAGGGCCCGCCCGGCGATGTTGTAAACCAGCGGCAGGCACTGCTCGACCAGCTCCTGAAGCGCCTGCTGGTCGCCGGACCGGGCCGCCGCCACGGTTTCGACGTCTACGGTGTAGTCCACGTGCATTTGTGTGTGTTCACCTCGCACTGCTGTCCCTAGCTTCGCCTCGCAGCCGGTCGAGGCTTGCGACCTGACCGGTGAAAGACTCGCACAACATGCGTTCGGTTTGGCAGCGGCGTGTGCGGCTGCGATGACGAGTGATTCTTAAAGGCGACAGTCAAAGGCGATGGTCAAAGGCGCTATTCAAAGTCAAGGGCGACAGTCAAGGGCGACAGTCAAAGGCGCCTCCGGCGGCGCCTCCGGCGAGGGCCTCGCTCTGGGAAGGGGCCGCCGGACACTGGCGGGGCGCCTTTGGTCT
>JABFWL010000125.1 GCA_013362315.1 Catenulispora sp.
GCGCAGCACCTTGCCGGCAGCCGCGAGTCGGCTGGTGTTCGCGGCCTCGCGGGCCCGCATGTCGTCGACTTCCTGCGCGGATGTGCCCTCCGGCACCTGAGTGGTCATCGTGACCAGGAACTCCATGGCGTGTCTCCTCGGCTGTCAGCGACTGTCAGCCCTTCGAGCATCCGGCACCGGTCCGGGCTTCGCACCCGTGGGTCACCCGGGCGAGCCGGGAACCGGTGGCGCCGGGTCTCAGTGCGAGAACCGGATGTCGGGCAGCACACGAGCCAGCCACTTCGGGCAGCTCCAGGCGGCGCGGCCGAGGCCGCGCAGCAGGACCGGCAACAGCACCAGGCGGATCAGGGCGGCGTCGAGGAACACCGCGACGCCGAGGATGACGCCCATCTCCTTCGGCGGGAGCGGCCCGGACAGGGCGAAGGTGAAGAACACCGCGACCATCACCGCGGCGGCGGCGAAGACGACTCGGCCGGAGTGGCGCAGGGCGCCGGTCACGGCGGCCTTCGGGTCGCCGGTCAGTTCGAAGTGCTCCTTGGCCGAGGCCAGCAAGAACACCGTGTAGTCCATCGCGATCGCGAAGATCATCGCGAAGAAGAACACCGGCGCCCAGCCGTCCAGGAACCCCTGCGGCGTGAAGCCCAGAAGCCCCGAGCCGTGCCCGTCCTGGAAGATCAGGCGCGCCACGCCGAAGGCTGCGGCTGTGGACAGCACACTGGTGAGTGTGCCGGCCAGCGCGGCCAGCGGTGCGCGCAGGGCGACCAACAGCAGGACGAAGCCCAGGGTCAGGACCACGCCCAGGACCAGCGGGGTCTTCGCGTTCAGCGCGTGCTGCAGGTCCAGGTTCTCGACCGCGGCGCCGCCGACCTTCGCCTCGGGCGGCAGCTCGGCCCGCAGCTGGTGGACGGTCGCCCCGAGGGCCGGGGACGACGGGTCCGCCTTCGGCACGGCCTGGACCAGCACCAGGCCGGAGCCGTCTGCGGCCGGCATGGCGGGAGCGACGGCGGCGATGCCGGGTGTCGCGGCGGCGGTGGTGGCCACCGCGTCGGCCTGCGCGGCAGGAGCCACGATCTGCAGCGTGCCGGGCATACCGGGACCGAAGGCCTGCTGGACCTGGGTGTAGCCGACGCGGGCCGAGGCGTCCTCCGGGACGACGGTGATCGACGGCATCGAGGTGCGCAGACCCAGCAGCGGCGCGGCCAGAGCCAGCAGCACGGCCAGGGCCGGGAGACCGTAACGGAACGGGTGCCGCCACAGCTGCTCGCCCCAGCGCGCGAAGGCAGGGGATCCGGCGGCTTCCCCGGATGCGATTTCGGTGGCCTTCCTGGCCCAGGGCAGCCGTCCGGCGTCGACCTTGGGTCCCAGCCGGCCCAGCACCGCGGGCAGCAGTGTCAGGGTCGCGGCGAGCACGAAGCCGACGGCGAGCATGATCCCGGCGGCCATCGACCGGAATGCGGGTACCGGGACCAGCATCACCGCCGACAGGCTGACCAGCACCGTCGCTCCGGACAGGGCCACGGCCTTTCCCGCGGTGTCCATCGTCTCAGCTACCGCATCCAGCGCACTGTCGTGCCGGGCCAGGGCGGCGCGGAAGCGGACGACGAGGAAGAGTGCGTAGTCGATGCCGAGGGCGAGAGCGAACATCATCGCGAAGTTCATGGCCCAGATCGACACGGGTGTGAGGTGGTTCAGCAGCACCAGCGCGCCGGCCGAGGCGGCCAGGCCGGAGACGGTGAGCAGCAGCGGCAGCCCGGCGGCCACCAGCGAGCCGAAGGCGATGACCAGGATCACCATCGTCACCGGCCAGGACACGATCTCCGAGTGCAGCATCGCGCTGTGGTTGGCGGCGTTGAAGTCGCTCCACAGCACCGAGGAGCCCGTCGCGGTCACCGTGATCCCGTCGCCGGAGAGCGCAGCGAGCGGACCCTCGAGGTCGTCGGCAGCCCGGACCATGTCGTTGGGATCAGCCTTGGCCCCGGCCAGCAGGATTTCGGTGTGGCCGTCGCGGCTGACGGTGACGCCGGGCTGCGGCTGGACCACGCCGGCAACCCGGTGGTCAGCGCTCAGCAGCGCGGTGGCTTTCGCGGCTGCCGCCTGCACCGCCGGGTCGCTGACCGGCTTGCCGTCGGCGTGCACCACGACCTGCAGCGCGGTCGAGGCGGCCCCGCCGAAGTGCTGCTCGGCCAGCTGCCGGACCTGCACCGATGGCGAGCCGTCGGCCTGCCAGCCGGCGCCAGCCAGGCCGGTCATCGCCTTCGGGGCCAGCACGCCGAGTCCGGCCAGCACCGCCAGCCACAGCACGAGCGTGACCCGGAACCGGCGCGCGGCTGCCGCGCCCAGCCGGCCGAGCAGGGCCGCCGGCCGCTGACCCGCGGCGGGTCCGCCACTGCTGGTATGCGGCTCCAGCGCCGCGCCGCCGATGACCGACATGATCGCCACCACTCCCTGTTCAGATACCCTCACGGGTATGATGTGGCGATCGTAGTTATACCCCAGGGGGTAAGTCCAAAGGTACCCCTGGGGGTATGCCTCGCACTGCTCATGGTTTCGGCGAGGGCGGAGCCGCCGCGGCGCGCGGCTACTCCCCGGTCGGCTCACCACCGAGCGCCCGCAACATCGCGCCCAGCCGCGCGGCGGCCTCGTCGGCCACCGGTGCCAGCCCTGCCTGGCCGGTCAGGCCGACCATGATCTGCGGATCCAGCGCCTCGACGACGGTGGCCTCGCCATCGACGCGCACGACGACGTTGCACGGCAGCAGCAGCCCGATTCGGCGGTCCACGGCCAGTGCTCGATGCGCCAGCGGCGGGTTGCACGCGCCGAGGATCAGGTAAGGCTCCATGTCCTCACCGAGCTTCTCCTTCAGCGTCGCCTGCACATCGATCTCGGTCAGCACGCCGAAACCCTGATCCTTCAGAGCCGCGCGGACGCGTGCGACAGTGTCGTTGAAGTCCGCCTTCAGCCGGATGCCGGTGCCGTAACCCATCTGTTCGCCCTTCTCCATACGCATTGTGACGGGCATATGAGAACCCGATCGCGGTGCGGCCGCGACGGCAGCCGAGCAACCGGGCGAACAGCCGGTGAGCACGCCGAACCTCGGACAGTCGATCCACATATACCCCCGGGCGTATAATGAAAGCACAACGAAAGGCTGGAGAGCAGACGATGCAGGTTCAAGAAGACGCCGTCGGTGACGTGGTCAAGCGGCTACGCCGGGCCGAGGGTCAGATCCGTGGCGTGATCGCGATGCTGGAGGCCGGCCGGGACTGCGCCGACGTGGTCACGCAGCTCGCAGCGGTCTCTCGAGCCCTGGACAAGGCCGGTTTCAAGATCATCGCCAGTGGCCTCGAGCAGTGCCTGTCCGGAGAAGGCGAGGAGCGGACCGCCAACCTCGCAACGATGGAAAAGCTGTTCCTGTCCCTGGCCTGACCTACAACGCGTGATAAATGCCGACCTCCCGAGGGTGTAAACCGGGGAGGTCGGCATTGGCGTCCTTGCCGCGCCGCGCAGTGCCCAGTACCGCTTTTGCCGCGGCGACCGGCGGCTCTGCTCGGTCCTACTCGGCTCTGCTCGGTCCTACTCAGTCCTACTCAGTCCTACTCAGTCCTACTCAGTCCGCAGCGCGGTGGCGGTCCGGGACCGGGCCGCCCAGCTGGCCGGCAGCAGTGCCCCGAGCAGGGCGATCATGATCCCGCCGGCCAGCAGCGGGATGAGCAGCCCGGCGGTGTAGACGTGGGACACGCTCGGCGGCAGGTGTCGGCCGATCGCGTTCCCCATCGGGGTCAGCGTCGCCTTCTCCACCGCGACCCCGACCGGGACCCCGACCAGTCCGGCGATCAGGCCGGTGAGGGACACCGAGGTCAGAACCATCGCGATGGTCTGCTTGGGGGTCATCCCGAGGGCCTTGAAGATCCCCAGATCGTGAGCCCGCTCCCGGGTGTCCTGCACCACCATGCTCAGCACCCCGAGCGCGGCGACCGCCACCAGCAGCAGCGTGAGCGTGGCCACCAGGGTGCCCATGATGATCATCACGATGTTCTTGCCGCCGTCCGATTTCGGCTGGACCGAGGCGTTCAGCGGGGTCAGGGCGGCGGCGGCTGAGGTGGACCAGTCCGGTCCGCTGACGTTCGAGGCCAGCTCGACGTTGAACTGTTCGATGTGCGGGGCCAGGCCGGCGGTGGTGAAGGTGGCCGCATCCGTCATGACCGTGTAGTCGCCCACGTTGGTGTCGTAGTTGATGCCGACGACCTTCAGCGGCAGTTGCTTGTTCTGCTGCGCCACGGTCACGTTGTCACCGACGTGGATCCCCGCCGTCGTGGCCAGCTTGTCGCCGACCACGGCCTCGCCGGGCGCCGAGAACCAGCGGCCGGACAGCAGCTCCATGTTCGTCCAGGAGAAGTCGCCGGTGATCGTGAACACCCTCGGCGGTTCGCCGCCGGGCGGGGCGCCGACGATGGTCGCGCCGCTCTCGCCCCAGCCGAACGCGGCCTTCGTGCCCGGCGTCTCGGCGAGCGCGGCGGCCACCTTGGCGGCATCCAGGTGCGGCCTGCGCGGGTCGTCGGGGCCGTAGAGACCCCAGGGGACGCCCACGTCGGCGGTGGGTTCCACGAACTCCGACGCGACGTTGAAGCCCGCGGTGCTGGTGCCCAGGTACTTGTTGAAACCGGCCTCCAACCCCACCGCGAACGTGGCACTCACCACGCCGAACAGCACCGCCGCACCCACCACGACGGCCCGGGCCGGGCGGGCGAACGGCTGGGCCAGCCCCAGCGACACGGCCCGGGGCAGCGGCAGCCGCGAGGCCAGACGCTGGGCCGTCTGACCGCCCCCGGCCTTGGGGGCGCGGCCGACCACCAGAGCCTGCGCCGTCGGCATCCGGCCGGCCCGCACCGCCGGTATCAAAGCCGTGATACCGACGACCAGCAGGGTACCCAGCGGCACCACGACGCTGACCCACAACGGCATCGTGCCACTGGCCGCGCCGAGCTGCTTGGTGGCCCCGTCCAGGATCGGCACGGCCAGGAGGTTGCCGGAAACCGTGCCGAGCACGAGGCCGAGTGTCGCCGGGATCATGGCCTGCGCGGTGTAGGCACGGGCCACCTGAGAAGGGGTGAAACCCAACGACTTCAGAATCCCGATGCGCCGGATGCCCGAGGCCACAGCCCCGCTGACCACGATCGAGATGATCAGCACCGCCAGGAACAGCCCGAGGATCCCGAAGGCGACCAGGAACGGCACGTAGGCCCGGGCGTTGCCGCCGGCCTGCTGCTCCGCGGTCAGGTACGACTCTCCGGCCTCGACCGCGCCGGCCGGTGCGGCGGCGGCCACCGCCTGCTTGTCGGTGGCGATGTCGGCGTCGGTCCCGGCCTTGGCGAACCGGTAGAGCATCTGCTCGTCGGCCTTGGCGCCGGCGGCGGTGAGCCGCGCGAAACCGTCGGCGGTGGCGAAGGCGGTCGCGCTGTTGGTCACCGAGCCGCCGAAGCCGACGACCTTGAACGACGGCTTGCCCGGCAGGGAGGAGAACACCACCGAACTGCCGAAGCAGGCGGTGGCATAGTGCTGCCACGGCAGGACGATCTCGCCCGGGCTGGTCGGCCAGCGCCCCCGGGTCAGCGCCAGCTGGTCCATCCCGGAGGCGCTGCCCAGGTCGGGCCGGGTGGTGACGGTGATCGGATGGTTGTCGGTACCGGCGAAGTCCTTCTGGGGGCAGTCCGTGCCGACGGTCGTGTCCAGGGCGGCGGCGATCGGGTACGGTCCGGCCGCGCCGGTGACGCCGGCGGCGTGCGCGGTGGCGGCGGCCTGCGCGGCCGTGACCCTCGAGCTGTCGAACTGGACCGTCAGGTGCGCCCCGTTCCGAGCACTGAAGGCGTGCTCGAACGGGGCCTGCACGACGGCCAGCAGGCCGAGAGAGAGTACTGAGGACGTCACCGCGGCGAATGTTGTCAGGGTCATGATGAGCGACGGAACCCGACGCCGGCCCACACCGGAGCGGACGACCTTGCCCAGGGCGCTCACCGGCTCACCGCCAGCAGCAGGCGGGCCACGGCCCGGAAACCGGCTTCGAACAGGCGACGGGCAAGCGGCGGTTTGCGCGGCGTCATCGGGCCGCTCCAGCTGAACCGTTCAGGGCGGCACCGTTCACGACGTCTCGGGCCACGGCGCCGTCCACCAGCTCGATCATGCGGTGCGCGGTGGTCGCGGCCAGCTGCACGTCGTGGGTGACCAGCAGGATGGTCTGGCCCTGACTGTTCAGGTCCAGCAGCAGTCGACGAACGTCCTCGGCCGAGCGCGAGTCCAGGGCGCCGGTGGGTTCGTCGGCCAGCAGCAGAGCCGGCTTGTTCATCAGGGCCCTGGCCACCGCCACCCGTTGCCGCTGACCGCCGGACAGGCGCTGCGGGTAGGCCTTGGCGTGCCGGTCGATGCCCAGCGAGGTGAGCAACTCGGCCGCCCGCCGCCTCGCCTCGCCCTTGCCCATCCCGGCCAGCTGCGCCGGAACCATGACGTTGTCCAGCACGGTCAGATCGTCGAGCAGATTGAAGAACTGGAAGATCATGCCGATCGAAGCCCGGCGGTACTTCGCCGAGCCGGCCTCGCCGAGTCGGTCGACGCGCGTGCCGTTGACGGTCACGGTGCCGCTGGAGGGCTTGTCCAGACCGGCGATCAGGTTCAGCAGCGTGGACTTGCCACTGCCGGAGTGGCCGAGGATCGCCACGCAGTCACCGGCCGCCACGGACAAGGTCACCCCGGCCAGCGCGGGCGGGCCGTCATCATATTTCTTTGTCGCATCTTGGAGATCGATCATCGGTGGGTTCGTCATGGCCATGAACCTAGGAACGGACCGTCATCGCTCGCGTCGGCCGGCGGATGTCACCTTTCCCCAGGCCATCGGCCCGGTGGTGTACCGACGTACATCCCCGGGGCGACGCGCGGAGCCGGCGCCACCGAATACGATCTCAGAATGGAAGAGCTTCTCCAGCGTCTGTCGACACCGGAGCGCATGAGCTGGCTGAAGGTCCAGGCCGTGGTGCTGGCCACCGCCTGCTTCTACGCGCTGATGATCAGCTTCACGATGCCGGTCCTCGAGGCTAGGCACTTCGACGGCATGTTCCGGTTCTCCGGCCTCGGGCCTTTCCAGATGACGGGTCTCTACCTCGTGCTCGTCCTTCCGGTTCTGCTGGTGCGCCGTCTGCCGGCGCCGGTCTACACGGCGATCCTGGGCGAATCGGTCCTCGGCGACATCGTCGGCGCGCGGCCCTTGATCCTGTTCGTCCTGCTCATCGCCTTGAGCGGGTACCTCGCCACCCGGCGGCCGAAGGCAGCCGCCGTCGGCTCGGTCGCGGCCGTCGCGGCCGTGTTCGTCAACTTCACCCACGTCGGCCCCGAAGGCTCCGTCGGCGACGCGATCGGGTGGGCCGGGCACTACGCGTCGTGGATCGCGGTCGCGTGGGTTGTCGGCGGGGTGTACCGCAAGCGCCGTGAATACCTCGAAGCCCTGCACGAGCAGACCGCGGCCCGCGTCGTCATGGCCGAGCGGCTGCGGATCGCCCGCGAACTGCACGACAGCGTC
>JABFWL010000713.1 GCA_013362315.1 Catenulispora sp.
AGAGTTGACACCCCAGGGCCGGTGCTGTACCGCTTGCGGCTGCCGTCGGGACCGAGGGGACCGAACCGCCCACCCCACGAACCGCAGCCGCCGCGCCCGGCCCAGGCACCCGATGGACTCGCGCCAGTTCCCCGAGGGAATCGAGGCCCGCCGGAGGCACCGGCCCTTCACAGGTCTTTGACTTGCCCTTGACTTTGACTGGCTTTTGACTTCGCTTGAGACTCCGCCACATGGCAAGCCGCCTCATGCCCAACCGCCAGCTCCACCAACCGCGGCGTCGCCTCATGGCACACCGCCTCAGCGACAGGGCAGCGGTCGCGGAAGCGGCAGCCGGGTTGGGGGTTGACCACCTTCGGTGGCTCGGCCTTGGCGGTCTCCACGTCGACGGCGAGGGGGGCGCGGGGGTCGGGGACGGCTGACAGCAGTAGTTGTGTGTAGGGGTGCTTGGGGTGCTGCAGCACCTCTTCGGTGGGGCCGGCTTCGACGATGTGGCCGCCGTACATGACCATGACGCGGTCGCAGACGTAGCGGGCGCTGGCGATGTCGTGGGTGATGTACAGGAAGGACACGCCTTCGGTTTCGCGGAGGTCCGCCATCACGTTGAGGAGGCCGATGCGGATGGACACGTCGAGCATCGAGACTGGCTCGTCGGCGAGGATCAGCTTGGGGCGGTAGGCCAGGGCCTGGGCGAAGCCGATGCGCTGACGCTGGCCGCCGGACAGCTCGTAGGGGTAGCGCTGCAGGATCTCCGCTGCGGGATTCAGTCCCACGGCCTCCACCACGCGCTCGGCCTCCTCGGCGCGCTGCGCGGCCGACAGGTCGGTGCGGTGCAGCTTCAGGCCGCGCAGGATGCCGTGCGACACGCGGTAGGCCGGGTTCAGAGACGCGAACGGATCCTGGAACACCATCGGCACGTCGCCGCGGTATGTCAGCTGGTCCCTGCGCCCGCGCAGGGAACTCAGGGCCCTGCCTTCGAACCGGATCTCGCCGGAGGTGGGCTTGTACACCTGCGCCAGCAGGCGGGCGATGGTGGACTTGCCGCTGCCGGACTCGCCGACCAGGGCCACGATCTCGCGGCGGTTGATGGTCAGGTTCACCTCGTCCACGGCGTGGAGGGTGTTGCGCGAGAAGCCGCCGCCGATCTTGAAGTGCCGGGTCAGGTTCTCGGTGCGCAGCAGTTCGCCGCCGGTCAGCCCGCTCACGACTCCACCTCCACACTCACGGCCGCCGGCGCGTGCAGCAGGCACCGTGCCTGTACCGCCTCGACCTGGTACAGCTCCGGCTCCTCGGTCCGGCACCGGTCCATCGCCACCGGGCAGCGCGGATGGAACCGGCAGCCGGCCGGCGGCCTGGCCAGGTTCGGCGGTGCGCCGGGGATGCCGGTCAGCCGCTTCTTCTCGCCGCGGATCGACGGGAACGCCTCCAGCAGCCCCTTGCTGTAGGGATGCGCCGGCGCGTCGAAGACGCTGCGGGTGGCACCCAGCTCCACCACCTGCCCGGCGTACATCACCATCAGCCGGTCGGAGAAGTGGCTGACCAGGCTCATGTCATGGGTCACGAAGATCACCGCGAAGCCCAGCCGCCGTTGCAGCTCCTTGATCTGCACCATCAGCGAGCGCTGCGCCACCACGTCCAGCGCGGACGTCGGCTCGTCCATCACGATCAGATCCGGAGTGAACAGCAACGCCATCGCGATCATGGCGCGCTGCCGCATGCCGCCGGACAGCTGATGCGGATACGACCTCAGGTGCACCGGGTCGATCCCGACCAGCTCCAGCACCTCCGCCGAGCGCACCCGGATCTCGGTGTCGGAGCGCTTGGCGTGCGCCTTCATCGCGTCCTTGAACTGGTGCCCGATGGTGTGCACCGGGTTCAGCGCGTTCATCGCGCTCTGCATCACCACCGAGAAATCCCGCCAGCGCAAGGCGTTCAAGCTCTTCGCAGTCAGCGCCACCAGGTTCTGACCCTTGAACCACACCTCCCCCGCCGTCACCGACGCCGGCGGATTCAGCAGCTGCGCGATGCCGAACAGCATCGTGGACTTGCCGCAGCCGGACTCGCCGACCACGCCCAGGAACTCCCCGGGCCGCAGTGTCAGGTCCACGCCGGCCACCGCCGGCACCGGACCGGCAGGCGTCGCATACTCCACGCGCAGGCCGCGGACGTCGAGCAGAGTGTCAGGGTCCCGGGTCACATCCGTGGACTCCAGCATCACGTCACTCACCCCCCGCCGCACCGGAGGCGCTGACAGCGGAACCGGCGACGGACGACGCCGGACGGAACCGGCCTGCGAACTTCTTGCCACGCTGCCTCCTCACCGGCCGCAAGGCCGGGTTGCTGATCTCGTCGAAGGCGTAGTTCATCAGGGCGAAGGCGACGCCGAGCGCGGCAATGCCAAGGGCCGGGGAGATGGCCCACCATTCCGCGCCGTTCTCCAGCGCGCCCTGGGAGTCGGCCCAGTAGAGCATCGTGCCCCAGCCGGTGGAGTTCGGATCGCCCAGACCCAGGAACTGCAGACCGGCCGCGTTCAGCACCGAGTACAGCGCCGCGCCCAGGAAGTTGGCGATGATCAGCGAGACCATCGTCGGGAGCATCTCGCAGACGATGATGTACAGGCGGCGCTCGCCGCGCACCCGCGCCGACTCCAGGAAGTCCCGGTTGCGCAACGACAGCGCCTGCACCCGCATCTGGTTGGCGCCGTAGGACCAGCCGGTGACCACCAGGACCGCGATCATCACGGTCAGGGTCGGGTGGCCGGCGTACGCGGACAGCACGATCACCAGCGGGAAGGTGGGGATCACCAGCACCACGTTGGTGATGAAGGACAGCACGTCGTCGGCGATCCCGCCGAGATAGGCCGCCGAAACGCCGACCAGCACCGAGATCACGGTGGCCAGGCCGCCGGCCACCACCGCGATGATCATCGGCTGCCGGGCGCCGTAGATGAACAGCGCCCAGGTGTCCTGCCCCAGCGAGGTGGTGCCCAGCCAGTGGTCGCCCGACGGAGGCAGGCGCGGCATGTAGCGGGCGGGCGCTGTCGGGTCGTCGACGCCGGTGAACAGCGACGGGAACACCGACATCACAAGCAGCAGGAAGAACAAGCCGAAGCCGATGTTGGCCTTGCGGTTCGACAAGAACGAGCGCCAGATTCCGCCGCCGCGCTTGCGCACGCGGACCGGCAGCGCCGCCGGATCGACGGGAGGCGATATCAGGATCGTCACTGCGTCCTCACCCCTTCGCCCGGGTACGCGGGTCGAGCCAGACCGTCACCAGGTCGCACACCAGCAGCGCACCGAGCACCGCGACCGTGAACAGCATGAACAGCGTCTGCATCATCGGGTAGTCGATGCTGTTGACCGCGTTGTAGAGCTGGTATCCCAGTCCCGGATAGTTGAAGATCTTCTCCACCAGGATGGCGCCGGTGAGCACGAACCCGATGGACATCGCGAAGCCGGACAGGTTCGGAAGGAACGCGTTGCGCGCGGCGTAGTTGTACATCACCCGGCGGTCGGACAGGCCCTTGGCGCGGCCCATCCGGATGTAGTCCTCGGCCAGTGTGGTGATCATGTTGTTCCGCATGGTCAGCACCCAGCAGCCGATCGAGGTGATCAGCAGGGTCAGCGCGGGCAGCGCCGCGTGTTGCACGACACTGCCGACGAAGCCGGGCGAGAAGCCGGGCACGATGCTGTTGTCGTAATTGCCGGACGTCGGCAGCCAGGTGTGGTCGATCGCGAGGAACAGCACCAGGAACAGGCCGACGACGAAGTACGGCAACGACGAGGTGACCACGAACACCGAGGGCAGCACCGAGTCCACGACGCCGCCGCGGCGCCAGGCCGCGACGGTGCCGATCAGCGTGCCGAGCAGGAACGCCAGCACCGTGGTCACGCCGACCAGGCCCAGCGTCCAGGGCAGCGCGGTGCCGATCAGCTTGGACACCGGCTGGCCCAGCGAGCTGCCGAGCGACACGCCCCACTTGCCGGTGACCATGTTGCCGAGATAGTCGAGGTACTGGCCGGCCATGTTCTGGTGCGGCTTGAACCCGAAGGAAGTGAGGATCTGCTCCAGCTGCGCGTCCGGGATCCGGCCCTTGGACTGCGCTCGCAGGGCGTTGATCGGACTGCCGGGCATGAAGTGCGGCAGGAAGAAGTTCAGTGTGAGGGCGGCCCAGAGGGTGAGAAGGAAGAACCCTACTCGGCGCAGAAGATATCTCAACCCTCTGTCCTTTCGTGTGGCAGGTACAGCGGTGTCGCGGGCGGCGTCCGGCTCCGGCTACCGTTCCGGGCGCCGCCCGGCCCCTGGCGGGGGTCGTCGGTCCGGCGCTACTACTGAGCCGACTTGGAGTACACGTTGAGCAGCACCTGCTCGTTGTCCGGGAAATTGAACGCCGCCGGCTGCGCGTAGGGGTTGTCCGCGGTCGGCCAGCCGCCGAAGTCCTTGGTGTTGTACTGGAACCAGTCCACGGACTCGGTGACCGGGATGATCGGGACGTCCTTGATCATGTAGCCCTCGACCTGCTTGATGATGCCGAGCTGGTCGGCGTCCGAGGCGGTGGCGTAGCCGTCGAGCAGCTGGTCCACGTCCTTGTTCTGGTAGCGCTCGAAGTTGCCGGCCGACGCGGACTGGCCGATCGGCGCGGTGTTCGCCGAGTGCAGCCATTCGCGCAGCTCGTAGTACGGCGTCGGGCCGCCGGCGGGCTGGCCGACATAGGCGAGGTCGTAGTCGCCCTTGTAGAGCTTGTCGTCGTAAGTCTGCATGGTCAGGGAGCTCTCGGTCAGGTTGATGCCGATGGCCTTGAGCTCGTCCTTGATGACCGCGATCGAGGCGTCCCAGTCGGTGTAGCCCTGGACGGAGATGACGGTCAGGTTCAGCGGGTTCGACGGGGAGTACCCGGCGCCGGCCAGCGCCGCCTTCGCCTTGTCCAGGTCCTGCTTGTCGTACCCGGCGGCGGCGATGGCCGCGGCGTCGTTGTACTTGTCGAAGGTCGGCGTGACCACGCCGGACTGGTTGGCCGGCGGCTGCTGCCCGTCCTCACCCACCGCGGAGACCTTGGCCTTGTCGATGGCGTAGGCCAAGGCCTGCCGGACACCCAGCTGGCTGGTGGCCTTGTGCGACGGGTCCAGGTTCGGCACCAGCGCCACGTTCAGCACCGGCGGCGACCAGGTGTGGTTGTCCTGGGACTTGTTCAGGTAGAAGGACTTGATGCCGGTGATGAATTGCGAGCCCCACTGCGCCTTGCCGCTGGCCAGGTCCTGGTTGGCCGGCTGGTTGTCGAGGTAGGCCGGGTATTCCACCGTCGTGACGTAGGGCTTGCCGGGCTGCCAGTAGTTGGGGTTGGCCTTGTACTCGATGTTGTTCGGGGTGCACTTGACCGTGTACGGCCCCGAACCGACCGGGTTGGCATTCGTCCAGGTGTCCGGGTGCGCGGCGGCGTCGCCGGTGGACCAGATGTGCTTGGGCACGATCGTCACCAGGTTGGCGAACTGGTAGAAGTACACCTGCGCGTTCTGCTTGAACGTCAGCGTGACCTGGTTGCCGCTGGCCTTCACGTCGGTCAGCCCGGCACCGCTCCACAGCGTGTAGAGGTCGGTGGCAGGGGTCTGCTTCATGAGCTGGAAGGTGTAGGCCACGTCGTCGGCGGTGAGGGGCTGGCCGTCACTCCACTTGGCGCCGTCCCGGATGGTGAAGGTGATCTGCGTCTTGTCGGCGTTCCACTGGTAGCTGGACGCCAGCATCGGCGTCTCTTTCGCGTTCTGCAGGGTATTGACATACACGAGCGGCTCGTAGATGAAGCCGTTGGCCTCGACGTTGTTGGAGGCGTTGAACGGGTTGAAGGCGCACGGCCAGGTCTGGCCCTGCTCGTTGGAGATGGTGAGGGTGCCGCCCTGCTTGTAGGTCTTGGGGGCGGAGTTGGAGCCTGTGGAACCGGACGCCGAACTCGTCGAGCTGCTGCTGCCGTTGCCGCTGCCGTTGCCGTTGCCGTTGTCGGAGGTGTGCTTGGTGCTGGAACACGCGCTGGCGGCCAGGCCTATGGAGACGGCGACCGCTAGCAGCGAGGACTTGCCGTGCCTCATGCTGGGTTCCTTTCCGGTGCGAAATCGCCGATCGTCACCGACGACCGGTGTGTCTTCTACAGGGCTGTCGAGGGTTGAGCCCGAGCGGCCGCGCGGGCCAGAGTGAGGGCGCCGGCCAGTGGGGCGTCGAAGGGGAACGCCGCCTGCACCAGCTCTGGGGGGAAGGGGACGGCGGCATCCAGCGCCCGGCGCAGCGGCCCGTACAGGACGCCCCAGGAACGAACCATCCCCCCGCCGACGGCGATCCGTTCCGGGTCCACTGCGATGGCGAGGTTGACTACGTGGAACGCCAACTCGTCGGTGAATGACTTGAGGGCTGCGGCAGCGCGCTCGTCAGAACCAGCCGCAGCGAACAGATCCTTGGCGCCGGTGGCATCCGGAAGCAGCTCCCTGGCTCGGGCCAGCAACCCGATTCCGCTGACCTCGTCCTCCAGAATCGAGCGGCCGCCGGCCGGCAACCCCACGTCCTCCACGGACCTGAGGTTGTAGCCGATCTCCCCCGACGCGCCGTTCCGCCCCGTGACGACCTCCCCGCCACAGACGAGCGCGACGGCCAACCCGGTGCCGAGGTTCAGATACAGCGCCGGATCAGCGCCCTGCAACGCGCCTTCGACCACCTCGACCCGGGCCGCGGCCTTCACGTCCGTCTCGACGCGGACCTCCGCATCGGGGAACGCCGCACGCACCTCCTGGGCCAGTGCCAGCTCCGACCAGCCGGGGATGTTCGGGGCCAGATCCACCCCTTCCTCGCGCGGGATGCCGATGGTGGAGACGCCTACCGCCAGCAGCTGCCGCGCCGGCGCGACCCGCTCGACCAACGCTCGCGCTGCTCGCAGTCCGCGTGCCAGGCACGCCTGCCCGCCCTCGGCGGCGTGCGTGGGAACAGTCGCCGCACCGAGCCGAGCAGCGCTGCCGCTCTCAGCTACAGCCATCGCCGTCTTCGTGCCGCCGAAGTCGATTCCCAGCACTACAGGCGTGTCCAAGCTGTCCAAGCGCCCTCCCTGAGTCGGTGCCGCGAGTTCGTCAGTAAAGTAAACTAAATAATGCGGGCGGGGAAGGGGGTGAGTGGCGCGATCGGGTAACGGGTCGGCAACGGCGCGCGGGGGTGGCAATGTGGTGGCAAGGGTGGGGTGGGTCTGCGCGTCTGCGGGTGGATGGTTGGCGGGTGGCGGTTGGGCTGTGACTAAAGGCGATGTTTACGAAGCGCGGGTGGATGCGGCCTCGTGGTTCGCGGTGGGAGTTCTGTCCTTCGGCTGCCGGTCGTCGTGTGCACGGTCCCGGCACCGGTGGGTCCTCCTTCGCTGGCTGTCGGTGAGGTGGTTGGGTCTCAGTCAAAGTCAAGAGCCAGTCAAAGGCAGATCAAAGACCTGTGAAGAGCCGGCGCCTTCAGCGGGAGCCTCAGTTCCCTCGGGGAACATGCGCCAGTCCCTAGGTGGGTCGTCTCAGGGCTCTGCGCTG
>JABFWL010000649.1 GCA_013362315.1 Catenulispora sp.
CCCACTAGCTCCCAGCCATCAGCTCACTCACTCTTCACTCTCCTGGAGCAGCCCATGCCCGTTGCCAGCCGCGAATGGCAGCTGACCGCCCGCCCGGTCGGCGAACCGAAGGCCGCCGACTTCCGTCTCGTGCGCGCCGAGGTCGCCGACCCGGGGCCGGGGCAGATCCTCGTGCGGAACACGTGGCTGTCCGTCGACCCCTATATGCGGGGCCGAATGGATGACGCCCCCTCCTACATCCCACCCTTTCAGCTCAACGAGGCGATGACCGGCGGTGCGGTCGGGGTGGTGGTGGCCGCGGGAGCCGGGGCTGGTGCGGTGGCGCCGATCGGGGCGACGGTGTCGCACTTCGAGGGCTGGCGCGAGTACGCCCTGCTGGACGCGACGAAGGTCCAGGTGCTCGACGCCTCGAAGGTGCCGCCGCAGGCGTTCCTCGGGGTCCTGGGCGTCACCGGGCTCACCGCCTACGTCGGGCTGACCGAGATCGCGCCGGTGCACCCCGGCGACGTCGTCTTCGTCTCCGGCGCGGCCGGGGCGGTGGGCTCGGTCGCCGGCCAGATCGCCAAGAAGCTCGGCGCGGCCAGGGTCATCGGATCCGCCGGCGGGCCGCAGAAGGTCAAGCGGATCATCGAGGACTTCGGCTACGACGCCGGGATCGACTACCGCGAGGGCGACCTCGTCGGGCAGCTCCGGCGGGAGGCTCCCGACGGCGTGGACGTGTACTTCGACAACGTCGGCGGCGACCACCTGGACGCGGCTCTGGCGTCGATGAAGACCCTCGGGCGCATCGCCCTGTGCGGCGCCGTCGCCGTCTACAACGAGGCCTCGCTGCCGCCCGGCCCGGCGCGCCTGCCGCTGGCCATCGGCAAGAACCTGACTCTGCGCGGCTTCACCATCGGACACCACATGAAGACCGCGCCGGAGTACATCGGCAAGGCTGCCGGATGGCTCGCCGAAGGCTCGCTGCGCACGGACGAGACCGTCGTGGACGGCATAGAGAACGCACTGGACGCGTTCTTCGGCCTGATGAGCGGCGCCAACACCGGCAAGATGCTGGTGCGGCTGCCGGAGGACTGAGTACTGATCACCGCCCGCCGCGGGCATCCGAACGGTCGCCCCGACCTGTCGCGCCGCGGCCCGGCGGGGTAGGGAGGACCTATGACGCGAATCGTGATCGCGGGCGGCCACGGGCAGATCGCCCTGCAGCTGGCGGCCCGGCTGAGCGCCGCCGGGCACATCGTGCAGGGCCTGATCAGGCGCCCCGACGGCGCCGGGGACCTGGTGGCCGCGGGCGCCGAGCCAGTGCTCTTCGACCTTGAGAAGGCGACCGCCCAGGAGCTGGCGGCGGTGATCCGCGGCGCCGACGCGGTGGTGTTCGCCGCCGGAGCCGGCGCGGGCAGCGGGGTCGAGCGCAAGTACACCGTCGACCTCGGTGGCTCGGTGCTCCTCGCCGACGCCGCCGAACTGGCCGGGGTGCGGCGCTTCGTGCAGGTGTCCTCGATGGGCGCCGGAGCCCCGGCCGCGCCCGGCTCGGAGCCGGTGTGGGCGGCGTATCTGGACGCGAAGACCAAGGCCGAGGACGACCTGCGCCGCCGCGACCTGGACTGGACCATCCTGCGCCCCGGCAGCCTGCTGAACGCGCCCGCCCTCGGCCAGGTCGACCTCGCCCCGCACACCACGCGCGGCACCGTCCCGCGCGCCGACGTGGCCCACGTCCTGGCCGAGCTGTTGGACCAGGGTGCCGCGCTCCAGCAGACGCTCGAACTGGTGTCCGGCGCGGTCCCGGTTTTTCAAGCCGTTCAAGCCTGGAAGGTCTGAGCAATGCAATACATCACTTTGCATGACGACGTCCGCATTCCCCAGCTCGGGTACGGGGTCTGGCAGATTCCGGACACGCAAGCGTACGACGCGGTGACGACCGCGCTGGAGACCGGCTACCGCCACCTCGACACGGCGTCGGCGTACGAGAACGAGAGCGGCGTCGGCCGCGCGGTCCGCGAGTCCGGCCTGCCTCGCGAAGACGTCTTCATCACCACCAAGCTGTGGAACGGCGACCACGGCTACGACACCGCCCTGCGCGCCTTCGACCAGAGCCTGGACCGCCTCGGCACTGACTACGTGGATCTGTATTTGATTCACTGGCCGGTCCCCGAGCAGGATTTGTATATCGAGACCTGGCGCGCGCTGGAGAAGATCGCCGCCGACGGCCGCGCCCGCGCGATCGGCGTCTCCAACTTCACCGCTGAGAACCTCGACCGCCTGCTGCGCGAGGGGACCACGCGGCCCGCGATCAACCAGATCGAGCTGCACCCGTACTTCCCCCAGCCGTCGATGCGCGACCACCACCGGCGGCACGGCATCGCCACCGAGGCCTGGAGCCCCCTCGGCCAGGGCGGCGACCTGCTGTCCGAGCCGCTGTTGAAGCGGCTCGGCGACAAGTACGGCAAGTCCCCGGCCCAGGTGGTGCTGCGCTGGCACCTGCACCTCGGCAACGTGGTGATCCCGAAGTCGGCGACGCCGTCCCGGATCCGTGAGAACTTCGAGGTCTTCGACTTCGAACTCGAGCCCGCCGAAGTGGAGCAGATCACCGCTCTGGGCAGCGACGGCGGCCGGATCGGCCCGAACCCCGCTGTTTTCAACTACGTTGGCTGAAAACCACGTCGGCTGAATGGGATCAGCGGCATCGGGATGGGGGGGCTGTGGTCATGGACAGCGGTGGTCTTGAGCCCGGAGCGGGGCTGCTGCACCGACTGACCTCGTATGAAGTCGGGCGGGAATGGGATGTGCCGGTCGACGATCCGCGGGTGCTGGTCGACTTCGTGGCCAACGACGAGGAGCGGGTGCCGTGGCCGGTGAAGCGGTATGACAGTGGTCTGCCGCGGGTGCCGCTGCCCCGGGAGCTGCCGGCGAGCGACCTGCCCGCGCTGGCCGTGCTCGCCGCCGGTGGGCCCTCGGGTCCGGTGCCGGTCGACCTTGCCGGGCTGAGCCGCCTGCTGCACTTGACGGCCGGCGTGGTGCGCACGATGCAGGCTGCTCCGTTCGGGACGTTCTTGTTCCGCGCGGCGGGATCGGCAGGAGGCCGGTTCCCGCTGGAGTTCTACATCGCGGTGCCGGAAGGCTCTGAGCTGCCGCTGGGCGTGCACTGGTACGACCCGGTGGAGCACGCTCTGGTGCAGGTCGGCCCGGCACCGCGCTCGGGCGGGGCGCCGACCGTGGTCGTCACCGGTGTGCCCTGGCGCACCGGCTGGCGTTACGCGGAGCGCGCATTCCGGCACATCTACTGGGATGCGGGGACGGCCCTGGCGCAGCTGTTGGCGCTGTCCGACTCGGTGGGGCACCAGGCGCGCCTGTATACGCGGTTCCCGGACGCCGGTGTGTCAGAGCTCATCGGCATCGACGGCACGCACGAATGGCCGGTCGCCCTGGTGACGTTCGGCGACGGCGCCCCGGCTGTCGAGGCCGCCGCGCCGGCTGCCGCAGGGGTCATCGACGCCGATCCGCTCGAGTTCCCCCTGGTGACCACGGCGCAGCGGGCCGGCGACATGGACCACCTCGGGTCGCCGTGGCCCGTGGCGCCCGCAGTGGAGGTGCCGATCAGCAGCGATACGACCGTGGACGAGGTCATCGTCCGACGCGGCTCGCAGCGTCGTATGGACCCCTCGCGCGGCCTTCCGGAGCAGACGCTTCGGACCAGCCTGGCCGTCGCCCTGCGGGGCATCACCGTCGAACACTGGCTCGCGGTCCACGACGTGACCGGCCTGGCTTCCGGCATCTACCGCATGCCGGACCTCGACAAGCCATTCCGAGCGGCCGACCAGGAGTGGACCCGCGCCGAGCTGTACCGGGTCTGCTTGGACCAGACTCTGGGCCGGGATGCCGCCTTCGTCGTCATGGCCGCCACCGACGTGGCGCAGCTGTCCGACCGCGAATACCGGGAAGCGCAACTCGCGGCCGGAATCGTCGAAGGCCGCCTGCACCTGGCCGCCTACGCCCTCGGTGCGGGCGCCACCGGCATGACCTTCCTGGACAGCGAGATCCCAAGCCTCCTTAGCCCCGAGTCCCCGCACGCCCTCCTGTTCACCTGCGTCGGCACGCCGGCCAACAATTCCAAACCCGCTGGCGCGCCCGGAGCGCCGACCTCGGTTCGCCGGGTCACCCCCCGAGAGTAAGGGGCGCACACCGTAGCGGCGGCCGCCGACCCCCGGTCCGGGAGAGGATGGTCACCATGGAGATCGAACAGCTGACGGTCGCGGTGGTCGGTCTCGGGGACATCGCCGCGAAGGCCTACCTCCCGGTCCTCGGCACCCGCCCTGACCTGCGTCTCCAGCTGGTGACGCGGAACCGGGAGCGGCTGGCCGAGGTCGGTGCCGCCTATCGCGTCCCCGAACCTTGCCGGTTCACCGATCTGGCTGCCGTGCTCGGCTCGGCCGCCGCGTCCGGCCGGACGGGTTCGGCACCCCGCCGCCCCGACGCCGCCTTCGTCCATGTCGCCACCGTCGCGCACGTGGATGTCGTCACCACGCTCCTCGACGCCGGCGTCCCCACCTATGTCGACAAGCCGCTGGCCGACAACCTCGCCGACGCCCGCGCGCTCGCCGAGCATTCCGAGCGGACCGGCACGCCGCTCATGGTCGGCTTCAACCGGCGCCACGCGCCCGCCTACGTCGCCGCCGCCCGGGCGCCGCGCGAGACGGTGATCCTGCAGAAGAACGAGGCCGACGCGCCCGGAACGGTGCGCCACCTCGTGTTCGACGACTTCATCCACGTCGTGGACACGCTGCGCTTCCTGGCGCCGGAGCCGATCGACGGGATCACCGTCTCCGGACGGGTTGAGGACGGCCTGCTGGAACACGTCGCGCTGACCCTGTCCGGCCCCGGATCCACTGCCTTCGGCGCCATGAACCGGCGGGCTGGGCGCAAGGGGGAATGGCTCCAGGTCATCGGCGACGGGCACGCCATGGAGGTCCACGACCTGACCGAAGGCGCAACCGGCTGGGCGCCGGTGGGGCGCGTCAAGGGCGTGGAACAGATCTGCGAGCACTTCCTCGCCGCGGTGCGCGGGGAGACCGGATACCCCGACCTGCAGGACGCCCTGGCCACCCACGAGCTGTGCGAACTCGTCGTCGAGCGTCTGGAAGAGTGACAAGGAATGACGCCATAGCCTGAATGATGGGTCGGCGGCGCCCAGAGCGGGCACACGGCCCTTGATGAGCGACAGCGGCGACCAGAGTGGTGCGGAGAACCGGAGCGGCGCGGACGACGGGCATAGCGCGGACGACCGTGCCGCGCGGCCCAGCCGCCTGCCGCGCCGTCGCAGGCACCTGCCGCGCCCGATCGGCATCGCCCTGGCTGTCCTCGGCCCGCTGGCCCTCACCGCCGCCTATTTCACCCTGCCCTTCGGCTTCCTCGTCAATGGCGAGCATCTGGCCGGCTGGTTCCTCCTCGGCGGCCTGCTGACGCTCCTCGCCCTCGGCATGCTCGCGACCACGGTGCGTGCCATGTCGGACCGCCCCGGCCACCCTGGCCTCGGCATCCTCCTCCTCTCCTGGGCCTCGATCCTCACCTTCTCCGCGGTCTACTGGGCTCTCGCGATCGGCCACGGCCAGTTCGCCGGGATTCAAACCCGCCTGGACGCGCTCTACTTCACCGGCGTCACCATGTCCACCGTCGGTTACGGCGACATCCACCCCACCGGCCAGGCCGCGCGGGCGATCGTGCTGCTCCAGCTCGTCTACACCTTCTCCTTCGTCGCCGGCGGCATCACCGCGCTCGGTACCCGCGTGCGCGGGCGTCTCTCCCGCCGGATGGCGCGGTAGCAGGGGGAACACGGTGTTCGACTGGCTCGCGAGCCTCCCGCCGGCGTTGGTCTACGTGATGGTCGGCGTGCTGGTGTTCACCGAGGACGCGCTGTTCGTCGGCTTCGTGGTGCCCGGCGAGACCGCCGCCGTGATCGGCGGCGTGCTGGCGCACCGGGGCACGGTGTCGATCTGGGTCCTGGCCGCGGTCGTGGTCCTCGCGGCGATCGCCGGCGACAGCGTCGGCTTCGAGGTGGGGCGCCGCTTCGGCGACCGACCGCTGAACGTCGGCCCGCTGCGCCGGCACCGCGCCCGCGTCGACGACGCCCGGGCCCTGATCCGCCGCCGGGGCGCCGAGGCGGTGTTCCTGGGGCGGTTCGTGTCGTTCTTCCGGGCGCTGATGCCGCCGCTGGCCGCGATCTCCGAGCTCCCCTACGGCAGGTTCCTGACGTTCAACGCCCTGGGCGGCCTGGTCTGGGGCGTCGGATTCACTCTCCTGGGCTACTTCACCGGGGCCGCGTACCAGCGGGTCGAGCACACCGTCGGCAAGCTGCTCGCCGGATTCGTCGTGCTGGTCGTGATCGTCGGCCTGATCGTGTGGCGGGTCCGGCGCAAGGACTGACCCGTTAGTGGATTACACCGACTGCGCTTTTTCCGAAGCACTGGTCGAGGCAAGTAGGCCGTGACAGCGTAGAGGCGTGGGCGAATCAGGGGGTTGGGCAGCGCCTGGTTACACCGAGATCCGTGAGCTGGGCTCCGGAGCCACCGGGCGCGTGGTGCTGGCGCGGCATGACACCAGCGGACAGTTGGTCGCGCTGAAGTATCTGGCGCCGAAGCTGGTCGGCAGCGCCGAGTTCGCGGAGCGGTTCCAGCGCGAGGCCGCTCTGATGGCGCTGGTGCGGGATCCCAACGTGGTCGAGGTCTACGAGCTCGCCATCGATCCGGCCGGGCGCGGTGTCGCGCTGGTGATGGAGGCGGTCGAAGGGCCGACCCTGCGGGTGTTGCTCGGGCGCGGCCACGGATCGCCGGAGGCCGCTTTGGCGGTGCTGCGCGGTTCGCTGCTGGGCCTGGCCGCCGCTCACGACAAGGGCGTGGTGCACCGGGACTACAAACCGGACAACGTCCTGGTGAACGCTCAGGGACAGAGCAAGCTCACCGACTTCGGCATCGCGGCGGGGGCCTGGGAGGGCGGCGTAGCCGCCGAAGGTACACCCTCCTATATGGCGCCGGAGCAGTGGAACGGCTATCCGCCCGCGCCGGCGTCGGACATGTACTCGGCGGCGGTGGTCTTCTACGAGTGCCTGACCGGTGTGCGGCCGTTCCGTTCCGAGACGCTGGCCGAGCTGCGGACGCTGCACGAGACCGCGGCGCCGCCGCTGGACCAGGTGCCGCCTCCGGTGCGCGGGCTGCTGGAACGCGGCCTCGCGAAGTATCCGGAGCAGCGGTACGGCGACGTGCGCTCCTTCCTCGCCGACGTCGAGGCCTCGGCGGTCGCCGGGTACGGGCCGGGCTGGCAGGAGCGCGCGGCCCGGGACCTGGGGTACGTCGCCGCCGGGATGATCGCGGCGATGCCGCTGCTGGCGCTGGCCGCCGGATCGACGGCCGGGAGTATCGGGCTGGCCGGAGCGGCCGGAGCGGCCGGAGCCGCGGGCGCTGCCGGAGCGTCCGGTGCCGCCGGCGTTGCGGGCACCGGTGCCGCGGGCGCTGGAGCCGGTGCCGCC
>JABFWL010000711.1 GCA_013362315.1 Catenulispora sp.
CAGGACCCCGCCGACTTCGTGCTGAAGGACTTCTCCTCGGTGGAGAAGAAGGACCTGGACTACCACGTGGACCGCACCGCCGACGCCGTCGAGGACCTGATCCGGCGCGGCCTGGTCGATACGCAGAACATCTACCACGCGGGCTGACCCGCCTCGCACCGCATCCACCGATCGGTGGATGACCGGTCTCCATCGGATCGATGCGGCACTGGAGCCCGCTGGTCGATCCGCCGGCCGGGGCCGGCGCGCGAGGCTGGAGGCATGCCAGCGATCGAAGTCAGCCACCTCAGGAAGAGCTACCACGGCACCACCGCCGTCGCCGACGTCTCCTTCGACGTCGCCGACGGCGAGATCTTCGGGATCGTCGGCTCCAACGGGGCCGGGAAGACCACCACCGTCGAGTGCATCAGCGGCCTGCGGACCCCGGACGGCGGCCGCGTCCGGGTCCTCGGGCTCGACCCGCAGCACGACCGCGAAGCCCTGCGCCGGGTGCTCGGCGTGCAGTTGCAGGAGAGCCAGATGCCGGCCCGGATCAAGGTCCGCGAGGCGCTGGAGCTCTACGCGTCGTTCTATCCGGATCCGGCGGACGTCGACACGCTCCTGGAGCAGTGGGGTCTGGCGGACAAGGCGAAGGCGCGCTTCGGCAAGCTGTCCGGCGGCCAGAAGCAGCGGCTCGCCATCGCGCTGGCGATGGTCGGCAATCCGCGGGTGGTGGTGCTGGACGAGCTCACCACCGGCCTGGACCCGCACGCCCGGCGCACCGCCTGGGAGCTGGTCGAGAAGGTCCGCGAGGCCGGGGTCACGGTGCTGCTCGTCACCCACTTCATGGCCGAGGCCGAGCGGCTGTGCGACCGGCTCGCGGTCATCGACCGGGGCCGGGTCGCCGCGCTCGACACACCCGCCGCGCTCGCCGGGCTCGGCCCGGCCAGCGCGCAGCGCATCCGGTTCCGGCCGTCGCAGCCGGTCGACGTCGCCGAACTGGCGGCGCTGCCCGAGGTGTCGGCGGTCGAGCAGCGCGGCGCGCAGCTGGCGGTCAGCGGCGACGCCGACGTGATCGGCGCCGTCACCGCCTACCTGGCCCGGCGCCAGATCATCGCCGCCGAACTCCGGGTGGAGCAGACCAGCCTGGACGACGCTTTCATCGCCCTCACCAGCCACTCCACCAAAGGAGACGTGGGATGACCGCCCAGACCCTCGACGCCCGCCCGCGGCCCCGCCTGCTGCCGGAATTCCGGATGACGGGCAAGGCTTTCCGTACGTTGGTCCGCACCCAGGCGAAGCTGCTGTGCCGGGAACCGGCCGTGGTCCTGTCCGGCGTGGCGCTGCCGCTGGCGCTGATCGTCGTCTTCGGCCTGATCCCGTCGTTCTCCAAGCCGGCGGCGAGCCTCGGCGGCAAGACCACGCTCGACGTCTACGTGCCCACCTTCGCGATGCTGTCCTCGGTCCTCACCGCGCTGACCGCGCTGCCGGTGACGTTCGCCGACTTGCGCGAACGCGGCGTGCTGCGGCGCCTGGCGGTGTCGCCGGTGCCGGCCGCCGGCCTGCTGGCCGCGCAGGTGACCGTGATCGCCACCGCCGCCGCCTCGACCGCGCTGCTCGTGGCGCTGATCGGCACCCTCGGCTGCGGCGCCGCGCTGCCGGTGAACATCGGCCTGATGCTGGCCTCGTACCTGCTCGGCACCACGGCGCTGCTGTCCCTCGGCCTGCTGATCGCCGCGAGGGCGGCCTCGGCGGGCGTCGCCACCGGCTTCGGCGTCCCGGCGATGATCGTCAACTTCTTCTTCGCCGGCGTCTACGTGCCCCTCCAGCAACTTCCGCACCTGCTGCGGACGGTCAGCGGCTTCGTCCCGTACGGTGCCATCGTGGACACCTGGTCCGGGAGCGGCGCCGCCTGGCAGCACCTGCTGGTCCTGGCCGGATACACGGTCGCCGGCTCGCTGGCCGCGGCCCGATTCTTCAAGTGGGAGTAATGGACTCGGGGAAGTTCCATCGGGGGATCCCGATCGGCGGGCTGGCCGTCTCGCTCGCTCTGGTCCTGTCGCTCGGTCCGCACACGGTGGCGTTCTACGCCGTGGTCCTCGGCTGCTCGGCGGCGGCTGTGGGCTGGGTGCTGTGGGGCGCGCCGAACCGGGACCGGCCGGTGCCGCCGCCGGGGCGGGCCGTGCTCTACTACGCGGTCCTGTGGCTCCTCATCGCCGCTCTGATTCTGATCAGTCCGCTGTTCGGCTTCTTCGGCTTCACCGGTTACCTGCACTCCGTGGTGCTGCCCGGCCGGACCAAGCTGGTCGGCGTCGCCGCCACCGCGGCCCTGATGGCCACCACGCAGATGGGCGGCGTGCAGAAGATCCATGGCAGCGGCGTCTACGTCTACCTCGGCTTGTTCTCCGTCAACCTGCTCATCGCCGGGGCCATGACCATGTCCGGGGTCGCCGAGCTGGAGCACCGCCGGGAGCTGGCCGAGGCCAACGACCGGCTCCGCGAGATGCTGGAGGAGAACGCCGGGCTGCATGCGCAGCTTGTGGCCCAGGCGCGGGAGGCCGGGGTGATGGACGAGCGGCAGCGGCTGGCCGGCGAGATCCACGACACGATCGCGCAGGGGCTGACGGGCATCGTGCGGCAGTTGGAGGTGGCTGAACGGTTTGACTCTGGTCCCGGCCGTGGTTCCGGTCGCGGTCGCGGCGAAGACGCGGACGCCGACGCCGACGCGGATGCCGAGAAGCGGCGGCGTGCCATCGCCGTGGCCCGGGAGCTGGCGCGGGAGTCGCTGGCTGAGGCGCGGCGCTCGGTGCAGGCGTTGCGTCCCGGTCCGCTCGTGGCCGCGCAGCTTCCGGAGGCGCTCAGCGACCTGGCCGCGGCCTGGTCGCGCACTTCGGGCCTGCCGGTGCGCGTCGAGATCAGCGGCGATGCCGTGACGCTGCCGCCGGCTATCGAGGTGGTGCTGTTCCGTGCCGCGCAGGAGGCCCTCGCCAATGCCGGCAAGTACAGCCAAGCCAGTCGGGTCGGCCTCACTCTGTCCTATACCAGCGACGTGGTCGTGCTGGATGTCGTGGACGACGGTAAGGGCTTCGACACCGCCGTCGTCCACGACGCGGAGTTCTCTACTGACGGCACCGGCTACGGCTTGTCGGCGATGCGCACACGGCTGAAACAGCTCGGGGGCAGCCTGACGGTCGAGAGTGAACCGGGGGACGGTACCGCGATCAGCGCCGCGGTTCCGCTGCCGGTCGCCGGCGCGGGATGATGAGCCGGTGCCCTCCACCATTCGACTGTTGATCGTCGACGACCATCCGATCGTGCGCGACGGCCTGCGCGGGATCTTCGACGGCGAGCCCGGCTTCGAGGTCGTCGGGGAGGCCGCCGACGGGGCGCAGGCGCTGCGGCGGGCGGCGGAGCTGGCTCCCGACGTGGTGCTGATGGATCTGCGGATGCCGAATCTGGGCGGCGTCGAGGCCATCAAGCGGCTGCGGAGCGAGGCTCCGGACACTCGGGTCTTAGTGCTGACCACTTACGACACCGAGTCCGACGTCCTGCCGGCGATCGAGGCAGGAGCTACCGGATATCTCCTCAAGGACGCGCCGCGTGACGAGCTGATCCGGGCGGTGCGGGAGGCGAACGAGGGTCGGGCGGTGTTGGCGCCTTCGGTGGCGGAGTGGTTGATGACGCGGTTACGGGGGGCGGGTTCAGGGCCCGGTTCGGGTTCGGCGACCGGCGTGGAGGTGCTTACCGAGCGGGAGCTCGAAGTCCTCACTCTTATCGCCGCTGGGAGTACCAACCGGGAAGCCGCTCGTAAGTTGTTTATTAGCGAGGCTACGGTCAAGACGCACTTGCTTCATGTCTATGCCAAGTTCGGGGTTCGGGATCGGGCGGCGGCAGTGGCTGAGGCCTACAAACGCGGGGTGCTTAGTTAGTGGGCGTGCTGGGGTTGGCGGCGTTGGTATCGGGAGCGCTGGCGTCGGCAGTACCGGCAGCGCCGGCTTGAGCGGCCAGCAGCTTCTTCAGGCTGTCCGTGGCGCGGTAGCCCTCCGGCAGCCCCTCGAACAGCACGATGTCCGCTTCCATGTGGTCGGTCCGCAGGTGCTTGATCGCCTGGTAGGCCTCCGACTCCCACCATCCGCGCACCGACTCCAGGTCGGGGAACTCGATCAGGATGACGTCTCCCGGCCAGCTGTTCTCCACGACGTCCTTCGTGCCGCCGTGGAAGAGGAAGCGCCCCCCGAACGGGTCCATCGTCGCGTCGATCTTCTCCAGGTACTCCGCGACGTCCGCGCAGAACTCGACGGACCGCACGTGGGCCAATGCGTAGGCGACCATCTCACCGACTCCTCTAGCTGTCGTATTCGCTGACGAGATCGATCATCGCAGGGCCGTGACACCTGGCGCGATGACCTCCGAGGTAATAGATTCCGGATCAACGGGGGTTAAGCCTGTTGCGCTTTACCTGGGAGCCATGGATGACGTCACTCGGAACGGTCCTCAACGGATTCATCGCCGCCGCCGTGGGCGGCCTGTGTGTATCGGGGCTGTTCAAGCGGACCAGGGAGCGCCGCGTGGCGCGTTCGGAGGGGCAGAGTCACTAGGGACCCCCACACCATCGGTTTGGAAACACCCGAGGCCGCCCGCGGACATTCGCGGGCGGCCTCGTCGTTTCGGGCGGCGCTCAGCCGATGCCAGTCCCGGCGCTCAGCCGGTGTTCTTCAAGCCCGCCGCGATCCCGTTGACCGACAGCAGCAGCGCCCGTGCCAGATCCGGGTCCACAGGCCGGCCCGCCTTGACCGCCTCCCGCTGCCGCTTCAGCAGCGTCACCTGCAAGTAGGAGATCGGGTCGAGGTACATGTCCCGCACCCGCAGGGTCCGCGCCAGCGTCGTGTTGCGGCCCAGCAGCTCCGACTCGCCGGTGACCCGCAGCACCTCGGCGACCGTGCGCTCGTACTCCTCGGTGATGGTGTCGAAGAAGTGGTGCAGCTCGCGCGGCACCAGGGTCTCGACGTAGTGCCGGGCGATCCGCAGGTCGGTCTTCGCCAGCGTCATCGAGACGTTGCCGAGGAAGTTGCGGAAGAAGTGCCAGCGCTCGTACATGTCCTGCCAGTCCACGCCGGCGAATTCGGGGTCCTGCCGCACCGCGGCCAGGCCGGTGCCGACGCCGAACCAGCCCGGCACGATCTGCCGCGACTGGGTCCAGCCGAACACCCACGGGATCGCGCGCAGGCCGTCGATGCCCGCCGAGGAGTCCGGGCGGCGCGACGGCCGCGAGCCCAGGTGCAGATCGCCCAGCAGGTCCACCGGCGTCGAGGCGAAGAAGTACGCCGGCAGATCCGGGTGCTCCACCAGCTCGCGGTACCGCTCCTGCGCCGCCGCCGAGACGCCCTCCATGGTCGCCGACCAGGTCGCCAGATCCTCCGCCGACTGCCGGGGCGCCCGGTGCAGCACCGTGGCCTCCAGCGTCGCGGACAGCGTCAGCTCCAGGTTCTCCCGCGCCAGCGCCGGGATCGCGTACTTGTCCGAGATCACCTCGCCCTGCTCGGTCACCTTGATCTCGCCGTCCAGCGTGCCCCAGGGCTGCGCCAGGATCGCGTCGTGCGAGGGGCCGCCGCCGCGGCCGACGGTGCCGCCGCGGCCGTGGAACAGCCGGAGCCGGACCCCGTGCCGCAGCGCGGTGTCGCGCAGCTCGCGCTGGGCCCGGTGGATCTCCCACTGCGAGGTCGCGATGCCGCCCATCTTGTTGGAGTCGCTGTAACCCAGCATGACCTCCTGCACCCCGCCACGCGCCGCGACGATGGCCGCGTAGGAGGGGTCCGACAGCAGATCGTCCAGGATCCGCCCGGCGACCTTGAGCTCGTCCGGGGTCTCCAGCAGCGGTACGAAGCCGATCGCGGCGGTGCGGGCGTGCACGTCGACCAGGCCGGCCTCGCGGGCCAGGACCACCGCGGCGAACAGGTCGTCCACCCCGCGCGTCATCGACACGATGTAGGACTCGATGACGTCCGGGCCGTACTTCTCGAAGGCGGCGCGGATCGCGGTGAAGACGCCGAAGGTCTTCACGCCCGCGGCGTCGAGCAGCGTCTCGGCCGGGACCTGGCCCAGCGGCGACAGCGGCCGGGAGGAGGCCAGCTCCTTGCCCAGCAGCCGGGTGCGGTAGTCGCGCGGCAGGTCGGCGTAGCGCCACGGCTGGTCCCCGAGCCGGTCGAAGAGCTGCGCCAGCACGTGGTGGTGCGCGTCGGAGTGCTCGCGCACGTCCAGCACCGCGTGGTGCAGCCCGAACGCGGCCACCGTGCGGATCGCCGTCTCCAGCTCCCCGCACGCGATCAGCTCGCCGCGGTCGGCCAGCAGCGAGTCGCGCATCAGGGTCAGGTCCCGGACCAGCTCGGCGGTGCCCAGGTAGTCCCGGCGCGGATCGTGCGCCCGGCCCTCGGCGATGCGCTGGCGGGTGTTGATGAGCTTGTGGCGGATCGTGGTCGCCTTGAGCCGGTAGGGCTCCTCGGCGTTCAGCCGGCGGTAGCGAGCCGGGATCTCCGGCAGCGCCGCCAGGTCGGCGTCCAGGGAGGCCCGCAGCTCCGGTGTCGGCGCGGCGATGCGCTCGGAGGTGGACAGCAGCTCGCGCAGCGTGTCCATGGCCGCCAGCGCGGTGCGGATGGCGTGCTCGTGCTGGAGCTCCAGCACGTCCAGCGTCATCTGCGGGGTGACGTTCGGGTTGCCGTCGCGGTCGCCGCCGATCCACGAGCCGAAGCTCAGCGGCCGGGCCGACAGCGGCAGCTCGACCCCCAGCCGGCGCAGCTCGAACGCCAGCTCCTCCAGCACCTCCGGAGCCGCGTGCGCGGCCAGCTCGTCGAGGTAGTAGACGGCGTTGCGGGCCTCGTCGACCGGCTCCGGGCGGGTGATGCGCAGCTCGTCGGTCTGCCATAGCTGCTCGACGGTCTCGGCCAGGCGGCGCTCGTTGCTCGCGGTCTGCGGAGCGTCGAGGAGCTCGGCCACCTTGCGCAGCTTGGCCAGGACCGTGCGGCGCGCGGCCTCGGTCGGGTGCGCGGTGAAGACCGGGCGTACGGACAGGTGCGGGACCGCCTCGGCGGCCGCGCCGGCCAGGCCGGCCGCCTCGATGCGGTCGACCGCCTGGCCCAGCCACGAGCCCTCGGCGGCGCGGGTGGCGGCCAGCTCCCGGCCGCGGTGCACCTGCTCGGCGGTGTTGGCCAGGTTGAAGTAGGCGGTGAAGGCCCGGACCAGCTTGATCGCCTGCTCCGGGTCCACGGCGGCGAGCAGTTCGGAGACGTCGGCGCCCTGCTTGCCCAGCGCCCGGATCGCCTCCACCTGGTCCAGCAGCTCGGGGCCGTGCTGGCGGACCAGGGTCTGGCCGAGCAGGTCGCCGAGCCGGCGGATCGCCGCGCGCAGTTCGGTGTCGTCCCCGTCGCGGGCCGGGCTCTGGCCCGTCGCGGCCGTCTGCGCCGCCGCGCTCTTCGCCGTGGTCGTTTTCGCCGTTGTCGTGCTCTGCGCTGTCGTCGAAGTCTGCGCCGTTGTCGAAGTC
>JABFWL010000578.1 GCA_013362315.1 Catenulispora sp.
ACGCCTCCACCGCGGACGGCGCGTCCGTCATCCAGGCCGCCGACAGCAACGGCACGGACGAGCACTGGACACTGATCGCCACTGGAAACGGCTACTACAAGGTCAAGAACGTGAACAGCGGCAAGCTGCTCGACGTGTCCGGCTCCTCGACCTCGGCGGGCGCGCAGCTCGTCCAGACGACGGACACGACCGCGGACAGCCAGCTGTGGCAGGTGGTGAACGTGGACTGAGCCGGCTCACCGGCACGAGAGGCCTCCGGTACAGCTCACCGATGTCCAACTGGGCTACGAGCTGCTGCCGGAGGCCGCCGGCATGCCGAATCAGGTACCTGATCCGCGACCGTTCCAGGGAGACCGACGCCTATACGACGCTGCCCGGCGTCACGGAGCTGGAGTCGCGGATGGGCAGCTCGCACCTTCTAGTCACTTTCGGATGCTACCGTGCCGAACCACAAGTGGACTTCACAGAAATAGGAGGGGAAGTCGTGGTGAACAAGGCGGACGTAGCTGCCGAAGTGGCGGAGCGACTGCACGGCGCGGACCCCGACGCCCGGCAGTACGTCGACGCGGTCTTCGACGTCATCATGGGCCACGTGGCCGCCGGGGAGCGGGTGCAGATCCTCGGCTTCGGCACGTTCGACAGCGTGGAGCGCGCCGCCCGTGTCGGGCGCAATCCGCGGACCGGGGCGGCGATCCAGGTCCCGGCCAGCGTGTCGCCGCGGTTCCACGCGGGGCAGACGTTCCGGACTCAGGTGTCGGACGGATCGGCGGCCTCGGCCACGGCAGCCCCCGCGGCCCCGGCAGAGGCGAAGAAGGCCGGCACGAAGAACGCCGACACGAAGAAGGCCAGCGCTGAGAAGGCCGGCACGAAGAAGGCCGTCGCTGAGAAGGCCGGCGCGAAGAAGGCCAAGGCCGCGGACAGGAAGTCTGCCAAGGCGGTGGCTCAGAAGCCGATCGAGACAGCGGCCGCGAAGCCGGCCGAGACCGTGGCCGCGAAGCCGGTCAGGTCCGAGAAGAAGAAGGCCGCAAAGGCAGCAGACGAGAAAGCCGCCAAGCTGACGCCGAAGAAGCTGGCCAAGTCGCTGAAGGGCGTGAAGAAGAGCGCGAAGGCGGGTAAGGCCGGCAAGAAGTAGGGCTGTGCACCTGGGCGCCTGCGCCACCTCGTCAGACCGGCCACCAAATCCGCGCACCCGCTACTTGCCGGCCAGTCATCGAGTAGGCAACCCGGTGGATCCGCGACCTCGGTATCTCAAGACTCTCAGTGGTTCACGGTCAGCGCCTATATCACCGTTGTCCGCATCCCCGACCGCGCGATCCGCCCAGCCGCGGCTCGGTCCGGCGCTTGCAGCTTGGCGAGGATCGCCGACACATGATGGTCGACCGTTTTCGCCGAGATGAACAGCCGCTCCGCGATCTGGGCGTTGGTATGTCCATCAGCGATGAGGTCGAGAACGTCCTGCTGCCTGCGAGTCAGGCCTAGTGGATGCTGCCGGGTGGTGTCGCGTGGGCCGGTCGGTAGGGCGCGGACGCCGAGGCGGCGCAGTGTGCGGCGCGGCAGCTGCGCTGTGGCCGTAGCGCCGAGTTCGACGAAGGTGCCGTAGGCCTCGCGCAGCAGCTGCTCGTCCCCCGAGTCGAGCAGCGCCAGGCCGGCTTCGTAGGGGCAGCCCAACTCGGCCCATAGCGCCGCCGCCTTCTCCGGCTCACCGTCGAGCATGTGCTGATAGGGCTCGGCGATGACGCCCGGCACCGATTGCTGCGAACCGGTACGCCGCAGCCAGACCGCGACCGCTCCGCGCTCCGTGGGGGTGCCCGCCGCGCCGGGGCCGATCGCTGATTCCGCCGCCTGGCGCGCCTGTGCGGAATGACCGGCGAGCCAGTGGGCCTCGGCTCGGGCCAGGCGGGACTTGACTTGGTACTGCGGTTCGCTCTGGGCGTCGGCGGTCGCGGCGGCCTCGTCCAGGTACGGCCAGAAGCCCGCGATGCCGCGCCGGGCCCGGATCGTGCCGAGCCGGACCAGGGCGCAATGGCGGTTCAGCGGCAACGGGCCGGCCTCGCTGAAGATCTGCTCGGCCAGGGCCACCGCCTCGTCCCAGCGCCCGGTGCGCTCGCACACGTGCATCTGGCAGGTGTGCAGCGAGAGGTTGTAGCCGGGGAGGTCGTGTTCGTCGCAGTACGCGACTCCCTCAGCCAGGAAACGCTCGGCGTCGGCGAACCGGAGCCGGTTCTCGTTGATACTGCCCAGGGCGATGTAAGCGCGGGCGGTCTGGTCGTGGTGCCGGCCGGCCAGGGCGATCTTCAGGGCGTGGTGCATCAGGTCCGCCCACTCCAGTCCCAGCCTGGCGCTGGCCACCGCCTCGGTGTACCACGCGACGCTCAGCGCGGCGGTGGCGTCGAAGCGGGCGGCCAGTTCCCGGGCCCGTCGGGCCTGGACGATCGTGTTCTCGTAGTCCGCGTCCCGAAGGCGCTGCTGTGCCAGCGTCGCATAGGCTCCGGCGAGCTCGACGGTAGGCCCGAGCGGTTCGAGGACGACGAGCGCGGCCCGCATCCAGGCGGTGGCCTCCTGCGAGCCGGACAGATTCCAGGTGATCCGCGACACACGGGCCAGTGCCTCGCCCTCGCCGAGCCGGTCACCGATCTCGCGCCGTAACGCCAGAGCCTGCTGCGCGGCGGCCTCGGCTTCTTCGCAACGGTCGAGCAACACCTGCTCGTCGGCGAGGTCTTCGTACAGGTTCGCCCGTTCGGCGGGACCGGCGTGGTCGGAGAACCGCAGCGCGCGGGCGAACTGCGCGGCCGCTTCGTGCCGGGCACCGAGCCGGCTGGCGTGGCGGGCCGCCGCCGGGGCGTGGCGCAGCACCGCGCCGGCATCGCCCGCCCCCTCAGCGTGGTACGCCAGCCGCGCCTCATCGTCGCAGCCCTCTGCGTACAGCGCCTCCAGCGCCCGCCGGTGTGTCAGGAGGCAGCGATGCGCGGGCACCGCCTCGGCGATGGCGAGCCGCGCGATCTCATGGCGGAAGCACAGCCACATCCCGTCCGCCACCAGCAGGCCGGACGCCAGCAACCCGTCGAGCCCGGCGGCGTCACTCAGCGCGGCCAGCAGTGGCAGCTCGACTTTGGCGCCGAGGAGCGCGGCGGTCTCCAGGGCGCCGCGAGCGGGGGCGTCCAGACGGGCGGCCCGGGCGAGGACAACGTCCCTCGCCGATGCCGGCACGCCCCGGGTCTGCGCCTGCAATAGCTCGCTGACATAGAACGGGTTGCCTGCGGTCAGCCGGAACATCTCGTCCGGGGCGAAGCCGCTGCCCTCGGCGAGGATCCGGACCGCGTCCGCCGACAGGGGAGCGAGGCGGATGCGGCGCGTCGACGGCTGCGCGGCCAGGTCGCCCAACGCGACCCGGAGCGCGTCGCCGCCGGCCTCGTCGTCGCGGTAGGTGACGATCACCGTCGCCGCCACGTCCCGCAGGCGCCGGCCCAGAAACCGCAACAGGTCCAGGGTGGCCTCGTCGGCCCAGTGCACGTCCTCGACCACCACCACGTCGGGGACCCGGGCCGATCCCAGCTCCTGCATCAGCGCGCGGAAGAGTTCCGCGCGCTCGCCGCCGGCCGCGCAGCGCTGCGCCAGCGTGCCGCCGAGCTGCTCGGCGACCTCGAACAACGGCCCCAGCGGCTGCGGGATGAACAACCCGTCGCAGGCGCTCCACGACCACCGCGCGGCGGTCAGATCCCGCCGTGCCGCCGCCAGCAGCGCTGATTTCCCCACTCCGGCTTCGCCTGAGAGCAGTATCAAGCGCCCGGCGCCCTGTGCCGCCTCCTGCGCGTACCGGACCAGTTCGGCCAACTGGGAGTCCCGCTCCACCAGCCGCATGCCCGCAGTCCCCTCACCCACGCGCTTCCCCCTCGTCGTGTGGACCACTCAGGCTACCAAGACCCCTGATATACCGACCCGGTCCACGGGCCCGGAAAGGCCCCGGGCCGAGGTCGTCCAGTGCGGGTTCATGGGGAGTGCCTGGGCCGAATATAGGGAGCCGTTCCCGATCTGGACCGGCCCTGACCAGCCATAACGTGAATGGCGACCGGTCGGGGTGGACGGCTGTGCAAGGCCCGCCGGCCGATCGTGCTGGAATCCCCAATAGAGAGGAACGACCGACATGAACCTGTCTCGCCGCAAGCTCAGCCTGGTGGCGTCCGCGGCCTCCGTGGCCACCAGGGCCGCCGCCCTGGTGACCGGCGGCGGAGCGGTGGCCCAGGCCTCCACGGCTTCCGCCGGCCACATCACCCCCTTCGCGGGGGTCTTCAACCCGATCAAGAACGTCGGCAACGGCAAGTGCCTGCAGCCGGTGAACCCGGTGCCGAACTCGCCGGTCGTGCAAAAGGACTGCGACGGCAGCACCATGCAGGGCTGGCAGTACGTCCGCGACAGCCTCGGCGGCTACGATTTCCTCAACCAGGCCAGCGGCGCGTGCCTGAACGCCTTCATCAAGGCCGAGAACGGCGCCCCGATCGGGCTGGACACCTGCCGCTCGGTCAGCAACGAGCGGTGGGCGACCGCCACGCTGCCCAACGTGACCGTCGTGCAGTCGATGATCGGCGGCCGGCCCAACGGATTCTGCCTGGACGTGCCGGGCGCCGCCACCACCGACGGCCTCCAGATGCAGCTGTGGGGCTGCAACGGCACCCTCGCCCAACGCTGGATCATCGGCTTCGCGTGAAGCGGCCCCGCCGCCACCCCCTGACAACCGTCTAGAACCGTGGGTTCGGGTCCGCCACCCGAACCCACCATGTCCGCTCACATCGCGCTCACACACTCAAGGACTTTCCATAATCGTAGGACCTGTCCGAACTCTTGACGACGACGGCCCGCGAGTCGCTCACCGAGCCTGCCGCCTGATCGAATAGCCTCGAGGTGGATCACCCGCCGGGTGCCCTCCACCACCAGCGCGGCCGTGACCAGAGTCGCTCGCCTGGGCGAGTAAGGCGCCCTCCCGCAGAGTCGTATCGCCGGGGTTTTCACTTCGTCACGTCTGGAACATCGCATGGCAAAGAGAATCAAAGGTGTTGGGTTCGTCGCATCTTTGCTCATCGCGGCATGCGTCTGGCTGCTCCATTGGACGGACCCCGACGAGTACAGGGCCTACCCGGACACGTTTCAGTACACTCGCATGGCACTTCGGATCGAAGGCGCACCGACACCTGATGTCACCGCGTTGCATGTGACAAGCGCCGAGTCCGGGGTCAAGAGCGTCGACCAGCGTCCCGGTTTCGAGCGCTGGCTTGTCGAACGCGACAACACCTTCGGGCCCCGGTATCGCGCAGTTTTCAGCCCCAGGATCGGGCTGCCCCTCGTCCTCGCAGCCGCCTATTCGGTGTTCGGTCCGAAGCTCGGCTCCGCCGCGGGGTCGGCCGCGATGTTTGTCGCGGCATCCGGCTTCCTCTATCTCGCGGCTCGAATCCTCATCGGTTCGCGCAGCGCGGGCTTGGCAGCCGTAGTCGCGTTTGGGCTTCTACCCTCCGGCTACTGGGCCGCGACCTTGTTGGCCGAGAGCGCGTTGATGGTCGGGATCTGCGCAACATTGTGCGGCGTCGCCGTACTGACGACCAGCTCGGAGCGAGCCCGGCATGTGGTGATCGGTGGATCACTCACGACCATGGGTCTGGTTTTCACGGTCCTGGCCCGTGGGGTGGTTGGAACGTCGCTGGCAGCGGTACTCGCACTATGCGCGCTGACTTTAGGCCGATCCGTGGTGCCACGCACTCAACGACGCTTACTGGTCGGAATCTGCGCCGCCGTGGGCATCGGGTTCGGCGTGGTGACGGTCGTTTTCCACCAACCTGGCATCGAAGAGAATCTTCAACTCCAAGCGACAGACCGGTTCACGCATCCCGATGTCAAAAGCGTCTGGTCATATCTGGCCAATGCCGAGGTCCGCATGTTGACCGATTTCATCAGGAGCTTGCCGGCACACGGATACGCGCTGGTCCTCATCGCCGCTGGCGTCGTGACTTTGCTTCGATGCCTGGGGCGCCGCTCGTGGCCCTGGTTCTCAGCCTTCGGGATCGCTGTGGCGACAGGCATGTCATATCCGCAAACCAGTTCTGAATTCCGGTTCTTGTCTCCATTGTGGATCATGGTCGCGGCTGGCTTCGCCGCAGCAGTGGAGGCGGCCTGGCCCGCTGCGCGACAAGCAGTCGTCGAAGCGCCGCGCGCACGATATGCGCAAGTGTCCACAAAGCCGGACGCAACAGCATCCTGAGTAGCCTTCAGCATGGCCGCCATGATGGAACCAACCTGCCTTCGGTACAGAAAGGTCATCCAAGGTGCCAGCTGATCCGATCGATGACGAAATGGCGCGAGGACGGTTCGCCAACGTGCGTCGCGAAGGTGATGCGGTGGTGCGGCACCCGAGCGTCAGGAACTCGGGATCCCGTGCACTGCTCCGACACTTCGAGGCCCAGGGATGCAGTCTGACACCGCGAATACTTGAGGAATCCGAACAGGACGAGCGGCTCTCCTACCTTCCCGGCGTGACCGGCTATCCGCCGTTGTCCGAAGCGCTGCGGTCGAATGAGGCACTCGTCTCGGTCGCGCGGGCCGCCCGAACGATCCACGATCTCTCGGTGTCCTTCACCGATCGCGAGGCCTACGAATGGCATCCGCTCGAGACCTGCCGGCCGGTCCGCGACCTGGAGATCATCGGACACGGTGATCTGGCCCCGTGGAACATGGTGTTCGACGGCACCGAAGTGACCGGCGTCATCGACTGGGACGCGGCCGGGCCGATGACCCGGTCCTGGGACATGGCCTACCTCGCCGTCCAGTTCGTCCCCTTCCACTTGGGTGACGACATATCGAGCTGGGGATGGGACACCCCACCGGACCGGCGGGCCCGACTCGCCCTGCTGTGCGACGCCTACGGCGGACTCGACCCGCAGGACGTCGTCGATGACGCCATTGTGCGTCTCCAGTCGATCGGCATGTTCCTGCGGCAGCACATCAAGGCCGGCGATCCGCGATTCGAGGTGCAGCGCCGCGAACGACACGACCGAGGCTTCCTGGCGGCCGCGGCGAACCTGGCGGCGCACCGGGACTCGCTGCTGGACCCGGAATCGAGGTGAACCCCGGACTCCATACATCTGAGTCAACCGGGCCCCTCCAGCTGTTCAAGCTTCCGCAAAGTGTGGCAACCCCTCGAGTCCTCGGAGCCACTGAGTGGGGCGCGTAGTCCCACGCGCCTGTTGTCCGAACCGGCCGATGGAGGTCGCATGGATTCGAACGCTTCACCTGTCAGATCGCGAAAGAGACGGCTTCGTGTCGTATACGCGGCTGGGATCGCCGCAGCGGTTGCCGCTGTGTCCGGCGCGATAGTGCTCGCGGAGCAGGCATCGGCGGCCTCCACGCTGCGTGTGGCGGCCGAGGGCAAGGGCCGGTACATGGGTACCGAAGTGACCGGCGGCATGATCTACAACTCGACGGTCACCGGCATCGCCGGCACGCAGTTCGACATGGTCACCCCCGGCA
>JABFWL010000223.1 GCA_013362315.1 Catenulispora sp.
GCTCGTCGCGGCGCGCGGCCGGCTGATGCAGCAGGCGCGCGCCGACGGTGCGATGGTCGCGGTCAGCGCCACGGAGGAGGAGGTCGCCGCCGCGCTGGCCGGCCACGAGCACCAGGCGTCGCTGGCCGCGGTCAACGCGCCCGACGCGCTGGTCGTCTCAGGGGACGCGGACGTGGTCACCGAGATCGCCGCGCGCCTGGCCGAGCAGGGGCACCGGACCAGGCGGCTGAACGTCAGCCACGCCTTCCATTCCCCGCATATGGACAGCGTGCTGGATGAGTTCCGCCAGATCGCGCGGTCTGTGGAGTTCCATCCGCCGCAGATCCCGATCATGTCCAACCTCACCGGCGGGAAGGCGGACCGGCTGACGGAGCCCGACTACTGGGCCGAGCAGATCCGCGGCACGGTGCGCTTCGGCGACACCTTCCGCGCCCTGGACGCCCTCGGCGTCGCCGCCTACCTCGAGCTGGGCCCGGACCGCACCCTCAGCGCCCTGGCCAAGCGGCAGCTCACCGACCCGGCCGCCGCCGCGACGCTGCACCGGGACCGCCCCGAACCGGACACCTTCGCGCTGGGCCTGGCCACCGCCCACACCCACGGCGTGCCGCTGGCGTGGCCGGGCGACGGCCGGGGCGTGGACCTGCCGACCTACGCCTTCCAGCACCGGCGCTACTGGCTGATCCCGTCGCGGCTCGGCGAGCTCGACGCCGCCGGCCTCCGGAGCCCGGAGCATCCGCTGCTGGGCGCGGCGATCGACCTGGCGGACGGCCGGACGCGGATCGTGACCGGATCGCTGTCCCGGCACTCGCTGGCCGGGCTGACGGGGCTGACCGGGCTGGGCGGTGACGCGGGCGAAGGCGCCGCCGAGGTTTCTGGCGAGGTCCCGATCGCGGCGCTGGTCGACGCGGTTCTGCACGTCGGGCGCCAGGGCGGCACGCCGCGGATCGCCGAGCTGACGGTGCTGCGGCCGATGACGCTGCCGGCGCGCGGGGCGCTGGAGGTACAGATCACTGTCACGGCGGAGGCGGAGCCGGAGCCGGAGTCTGAGTCGGCTTCGGAGTCGGCTTCGGAGTCGGCGGAGGTGGAGCAGGCGGTGCAGGTGTATGCGCGCCTCGCCGACACCGACGAGGAAGAGTGGACCCACCATCTCAGCGCTTTGCTGACCGCCGAGCAGCCCGTCTCTCCCACGCCGGACGCCACCGATCAGGACCTCGTCGTCGAAGTGGAGCTGCCAGAAGGGCATTCGGCCGAAGGTTACGGCGTCCATCCGGCTCTCCTCGACGCGGCTGTGAACCCTGCGATGGACAGCGACGATCGGCTCCGGGCGACGTCATGGACCGGCGTGTCTCTGCACGCCGCCGGCGCGACCTCGCTGCGCGTCACGCTGCACCGTTTCGACGACGAGACCTTCGCGGTCACCGCGACCGACCCGGCCGGACATCCGGTGCTCACCGTCGACCGCCTGACCGTCGGCCCGCTCGATGCCACTGCCGTGCCGGTACGGCATCTCTACACGCTGGGGTGGATCGGCGTTCCCGTCGCAGCATCGAGTGCTGCGGTCGTGCTCGCCACGGACCCCGATGACAGCCCAGACGTGGAGGCGGTGCTCGCCGCCACGCCGAGCACGGCGATCTTCCAGTGTCCGCCCGAGGACACCCCTCGCGAGGCCGTGCACCGCGTGCTCCGGCTGGTCCAGCGCTGGCTGGCCGACGACCGGCTCGCGGACGTCCGCCTGGCGATCGTCACCACCGGCGCCGTGGTCGCCGGCGAGGGGGACCGCGTCAGCGGTCTGTCGCACGCGGCCGTCTGGGGTTTGATGCGCTCGGTGCAGAACGAGAACCCCGGGCGGTTCCTGCTCGTCGACACCGACGGCACGCCAGCATCTGCCGCTGCGCTTCCAGCCTCCGTTTCCAGCTCCGTTTCCAGCTCCGGTTTCAGCTCCAGCCCCGGTGCTGAGCCGCAGCTCGCGCTGCGTGACGGGAACGCACTGGCACCCCGGCTGCGGCGCGCCGGACACCCCGCGCAGCTCGATCGCGCTCCCGATGCCGATTCCGGCCCGGCCGCGCCGCCGCGCACGCGGAGCCTGGACCCCGAAGGCACCGTCCTGATCACCGGCGGTCTCGGCGCGCTCGGCGCCGCGACCGCCCGCCACCTCGCCGCCCGGCACGGTGTCAAGCACCTGCTCCTGCTCTCGCGCCGGGGTCCCGACACCCCCGGAGCCGACGAACTCACGTCCGACCTGGCCGGCCTCGGCGCCGAGGCGACCTTCGCCGCCTGCGACGTCGCCGACCGCGCCGCGCTGGCCGCCGTGCTGGACGCGATCGCGGCCGAGCGCCCGCTGACCGCTGTCGTCCACGCCGTCGGCGTCCTGGACGACATGGTCGCGACCGCGCTGACCCCGGAAGCCGTCGACCGGGTCCTGGCGCCGAAGGCGGATGCCGCCTGGCACCTCCACGAGCTGACCCGGGGTCACGACCTGGCCGCGTTCGTCCTGTACTCCTCCGCCGCCGGGCTGTTCGGCAATCCCGGCCAGGCCAACTACGCCGCCGCCAACGCCTGCCTCGACGCCCTCGCCCAGCACCGGCACGGCCTGGGCCTGCCCGCCACCAGCCTGGCGTGGGGCTCCTGGCAGCCGACCGGTGGAACGAGTGCTGGGACGAGTGCCGGGACGAATGGGGAGACGGCCGCGGGGATGACCGCGCGGCTGAGCGAGGCGGCGCTGGCCCGCATGCGGCGCAGCGGCCTGCGCCCGCTGGCGCCCGACGAAGCGCTCGAGCTGCTGGACCACGCGCTCGCCGACGGCCGACCGGTGCTCGTTCCCGCACACCTGGAGTTGCACCGCGCGGCGAGCGGTCCGGGCCACGGCCCGGTTCCGGCGCTGCTTCGTGCCTTGGTACCCGAGCCGGTCCGCGCCGCCGGGAGCGCGGCCTCCGACGTGAACGGCGACGGCGCGGACGCAGCAGCGGCCGAACTCGCACGGCGGCTCACCGGGCTGGGCGCGCCGGAGCAGCGGCGCCTGCTGCGCGATCTGGTCGCCGAGCAGGCCGCGCTCGTGCTCGGCCACAGCGGCGCCCGCGCGGTGGACACCAGCCGGCAGTTCAAGGACCTCGGCTTCGACTCGCTGACCGCGATCGAGCTGCGCAACCGCCTGGAAGCGGCCACCGGGCTGCGTCTGCCGCCGACGATGATCTTCGACCAGCCGACGCCGGAGGCGCTGGCGGACCGGCTGCTCGCGGAGATCACCGGGGCCACGGGTGGCCCGGCCGACCGGAGCATCGGGCGGGCCCGTTCTTCGAGGACTGACGCGGCCACAGCCGACGACCCCATCGCGATCGTCGGCATGGCCTGCCGCTACCCCGGCGGCGCGGACACGCCGGAGAAGCTGTGGGAACTGCTGGCCTCGGGCACCGACGCGATCGGCGGCCTGCCCGGCAATCGGGGCTGGGACACCGAGCGCCTTTACGACCCCGACCCGGACCACCGCGGAACGAGCTATGTCCGCGAGGGCGGGTTCCTGCACGAGGCCGACCGGTTCGACGCGGCGTTCTTCGGCATGAGCCCCCGCGAGGCCCTGGCCACCGACCCGCAGCAGCGGCTGCTGCTGGAGACCGCGTGGGAGACGCTGGAGCGAGCCGGGATCGACCCGGCCACGCTGCGCGGCACCCGCACCGGCGTATTCGCGGGTATCACCGCGCAGGGCTACACCCTGCGCCTGCAGGAGATCCCGCCGGGGCTCGAGGCCTATCTCATGACGGGAGAGACGGCGAGCGTCGCCTCCGGACGTATCTCGTACACGCTGGGGCTCGAAGGCCCGGCGGTCAGCATCGACACCGCGTGCTCGTCGTCGCTGGTGGCGATGCACCTGGCCACGCAGTCGCTGCGGCACGGTGAATGCGACCTGGCGCTCGCCGGCGGCGTCACGGTAATGGCCACGCCCGGCTCGCTGATCGTCTTCAGCCGGCAGCGTGCCCTGGCTCCCGACGGCCGCTGCAAGCCGTTCTCCGCAGACGCCGACGGCACCGGCTGGGGCGAGGGCGCGGGCGTGGTGCTGCTGGAGCGGTTGTCCGACGCGCAAGCCAACGGGCATCCGGTGCTGGCCGTGATCCGCGGCAGCGCCGTGAACCAAGACGGAGCCAGCAACGGGCTCACCGCGCCGAACGGGCCGTCGCAGGAACGAGTGATCGCCGCCGCGCTGGCTGACGCGAAACTGGACGCCGCGCAGATCGACGCCGTCGAGGCGCACGGGACCGGGACCAGTCTCGGCGACCCGATCGAGGCGCTGGCGCTGCACAACGTCTACGGCCGCGCCCGCGACCCGCGGCGTCCGCTGCGCCTCGGCGCGATCAAGTCGAACATCGGCCACGCTCAGGCGGCGGCCGGTGTCGCCGGAGTGATCAAGATGGTGATGGCGCTGCGGCACGAAAAGCTGCCCGCGACGCTGCACGCGCAGCAGCCGAGCCCGCACGTGGACTGGTCGGCCGGGACGGTGGCGCTGCTGACGGAACCGGCACCGTGGCCGGCGAACGGAGAGCCCCGCCGGGCCGGGATCTCAGCGTTCGGCATCTCCGGCACCAACGCCCACCTGATCATCGAGCAGGCGCCTGAGCCAGCGGCTGAGCCGGCCCAAGCCGCCCCGACCGAGCAACCGCAGGATGACCGAACGCAGGATTCTGGTTCGTCGGATGACCGGCCGAGCGAACCGGTCCTGCCCTGGCCGGTCTCTGCCAAGTCCGCCGAAGCATTGCGCGAGCAAGCGATCCGACTCACGACGTTCCTGTCCGAGAGTCCGGCGGCCTCTCCGCTCGACATCGCCTACACCCTGACCGCACATCGCAGCCTGTTCGAGCACCGCGCCGTCGTACTCGGTGCGGACCGGGCCGAGTTCGCCTCCGGTCTGGCGGCACTCACGACCGGAGAACCCGCCCCGAACCTGGTCACCGGCGTAGCCCGCAGTCCCGGCAAGACAGTGTTCGTGTTCCCCGGCCAGGGCTCGCAATGGGCCGGCATGGCCGCCGATCTCCTGGACACCTCACCGGTGTTCGCCCGCAGCATCGAGCAGTGCGCGGCGGCACTGGCCCCGCACGTCGAATGGAACCTGACCGACGTCCTGCGCACCGCCCAAACCCTGGACCGCGACGACCTGGTCCAGCCGGCCCTGTTCGCCGTCATGGTCTCGCTGGCCCGCGTCTGGGAATCGGCGGGCATCCGCCCCGACGCCGTCATCGGCCACTCTCAAGGCGAGATCGCCGCCGCCCACATCGCCGGCGCCCTGTCCCTGGAAGACGCCGCCCGCATCGTCGCGGTCCGCAGCCGCCTGCTGGCCCACATCACCGACGACGGCGCCATGGCCTCCATCGCCCTGCCCGCCGACCAAGTACGCGAACACCTCGCAACACTCGGCAGCGACCTCGGCATCGCGGTCATCAACGGGCCTTCCGCCACCGTGGTCTCCGGCGACCGCAGTACCCTGACAAGCCTGCTCGCCGACCTCGACAGCCAAGGCGTACGCACCCGCACCATCGCCGTCCGCTACGCCTCCCACTCCCCCCACGTCGAAACCCTCAGAGACCTGCTCACTGCCGAGCTCCAAGGCATAACGCCCCGATCGGCGTCCATCGCCTTCTACTCCACCGTCACCGGCGACGTCCTGGACACCGCCGCCCTCGACCCCGACTACTGGTACACCAACCTGCGCGAAACCGTCCGCTTCGGCCCCACCATCAGCACCCTGCACGACCACGGCCACCTCACCTTCGTCGAGATCAGCCCGCACCCGATCCTCACCACCGCGCTGACCGAGATCCTGGACGCCGCCGACCCGGCCCCGACCATCGCCGCGACGCTGCACCGCGACCACGGCGGGAACGACCGGCTGCTCACCAACGCCGCCGTGCTCCACACCGCCGGGATCGGGGTCGACTGGCCCGCACTCGTCCCGGCCTTGTCCGGCGCGCGCCGCGTCGAGCTGCCGACCTATCCCTTCCAGCACAAGCCTTACTGGCTGGCGACCGGCACGCCGTCGGACGCGGCCGCGCTGGGCCAGGAGCCGGTCGGGCACGCCCTGCTGGCGTCGGCGGTGGAGCTCGCCGACGACCAGGGATGGGTGTTCACCGGGCGGTTCGGGCTGCGGGACCTGCCGTGGCTGGCCGACCACGCGGTGGCCGGGACGACGCTGCTGCCCGGGACCGGGTTCCTGGACCTGGCGCTGAGTGCCGCCGATCAGGTCGGCGCCGGCCGGGTGGAGGAGCTGACGCTGCATCAGCCGCTGGTCCTGCCGGACCGGGGCGATGTCCGGCTGCGGGTGGCGGTCGGACCCGCCGACGGCGACGGCCGGCGGCCGATCACCGTCCACGCGCGCGCATCGCGGGATTCCGGTGCGCCGTCCGACGAACCGGAGCTGGAGGCGGAGCCGGAGTGGACGTGCCACGCCACCGGTGTCCTCGCCGATGAGGCGGCGCCGCGCGCCGGTGGGCAGAACGCTGATGGGATGGACACACCACAGGAGTGGCCGCCTTCCGGCACGCCGATCGACGTCTCAGACTTCTACGACGACCTCATCGATCGCGGCTACGGCTACGGCCCGACGTTCCAAGGGTTGCGGGCGGTCTGGCACGACGGCGACGACGTGCGGGCCGAGATCGAGCTGCCCGAAGGAGCCGACGCCGGACGGTTCGGCATCCACCCCGCGCTCCTGGACGCCGCGCTGCATGCGCTGCTCGCCGTCGCGGTCGCCGCGGACGACGGCGGCCGGGAGGCGCCGCGCCTGCCGTTCAGCTGGGCCGGAGTGACGCTGCACGCCACCGGATCCACGGCGTTGCGGGTGCGCATCCGGACCACCGCTGAGCAGTCCGTCACCGTGACGGCGACCACCGCCGACGGCGATCCCGTACTCAGCGTCGAGACCCTGATCGTCCGCCCGGCAGAGCTGTCCCAGCTCGGCGGCGACCAGCCGAGCCGGGATCTCTACGAGGTCAGCTGGCCGCAGGTGACATCGCAGCCCACTGCGACACCGGCCGCGGAGACCTGGGGCTTGACCGGCTTTTTCGAGAGCGATGCAGCCGCCGCTGACGCGCAGTCCGGCGGGTTCGGCGGGTTCAGCCGATACGGCGACCTGGCAACACTGCGGGAAGCCCTCGACGCCGGAGCCGCACCGCCGTCGGCGGTGATCGTGCCCTGCTTCGCCCACCCGGCGGGCTCGGACACGGACTCGGATATCGTCGCGGCGGTCCATGCGACGACCGCGCGGATGGTGTCGGTCCTGCAGGACTGGCTGGCCGAGGACCGCTGGGCAAACACCCGTCTGGTGATCGCCACCCGGGGCGCGGTCGCCACCACACCCGACGCCGACGTCGCCGACCTGGCCGGAGCGGCGATCTGGGGCCTGGTCCGCAGCGCGCAGACGGAGCATCCGGACCGGTTCGTCCTGCTCGATCTCGATCCTGCCGCGCCGGACGACACAGTTTTGGTGGACGACACAGATTTGGTGGACGACACAGA
>JABFWL010000307.1 GCA_013362315.1 Catenulispora sp.
TTCGGCTCGGCCGGCAACTACAGCACCTCCTGGAGCAACGCCGGCAACTTCGTCGGCGGCCTGGGCTGGAGCACCGGCGGCCGCAAGACCGTGAACTACTCCGGGTCCTTCAACCCCTCCGGCAACGGCTACCTGTCGCTGTACGGCTGGACCACCAACCCGCTGGTCGAGTACTACATCACCGACAGCTGGGGCAACTACCGCCCGACCGGTACCTTCAAGGGCACGGTCACCAGCGACGGCGGCACCTACGACATCTACGAGACCACCCGGGTCAACGCGCCGTCCATCATCGGTACCGCCACCTTCAACCAGTACTGGGCGGTGCGGCAGTCCAAGCGGGTCGGCGGCTCCATCACCACCGGCAACTTCTTCGACGCCTGGGCCAGTCACGGCATGAACATGGGCCAGTACAACTACATGATCCTGGCCACCGAGGGCTACCAGAGCAGCGGCAACTCCAACATCACCATCGGCGGCAACGTCACGAACACGGTGACGGTGACCAACCCGGGCAGTCAGAGCACGACGGTCGGCCGCCCGGCGAGCGTGCAGGTCCACGCCTCGGACTCGGCGTCCGGCCAGACCCTCGCCTACACCGCCTCCGGCCTGCCGCCGGGCTTGTCGATCAACAGTGGCAGCGGTCTGATCTCGGGGACGCCGACCACTCCGGGGTCCTACCAGGTCACCGTCACGGCGACGGACACCACCGGAGCGAAGGGCTCAGCGACGTTCACCTGGACGATCGGCCCGGAGTCCGGGACCATCGTGACCGTCACGAACCCCGGGAACCAGACCGGCGCCGTGGGCACGGCCATCAGCCCGCTCCAGATTCAGGCGACGGATTCGGCGGGACAGGCTCTTACCTACAGCGCCACGGGACTGCCGGCGGGCCTGTCCATCAGCTCCTCGGGTCTGATCTCCGGGACACCGACCGCCTCCGGGACCTCCAACGTCACGGTCACCGCGAGCGACGCCAGCGGCTCCGGCTCGGCGACGTTCACCTGGACGATCAGTGGCGGCGGCACCACCGGGGTCTGCCATGTGACCTACGCCAAGACCTCGGAGTGGCCCGGCGGGTTCACCGCGAACGTGACGATCGCCAACACCGGCACGACCGCGGTCAACGGCTGGTCCCTGGCGTGGAGCTTCCCGGGCGACCAGAAGATCACCAACGCGTGGAGCGCCACGGCCAACCAGACCGGCGCGAACGTGACGGCGACCAACGCCGCCTACAACGGCAGCATCGCCCCCGGCGGCACGACGTCGTTCGGCTTCCAGGGGACCTACGGCTCCAACGACAGCAGCCCCACGGCGTTCACGCTCAATGGAACCGCGTGCAGCTGATTCGCTGACGCGGCAGGCGGTCGGGCCCTTCTATGGCCCGGCCGCCGTTTTTCATCCGGGAGCGATTCGCCGGCTACGCGAGTCAGCATCGTGACGTAGCACAGCCAGGCGTACGCTCCGCTGCCTGCGGTCTCCCACAACGCCGGACCGCAGGCAGCGATTTCCTACCGCGCCGTCAGCCGACGAGCCCGCCGGGGCAGGTGACCGAACGGCCGGACTGCGTGGCCAGCGCCTTGCAGTAGCTGTACGGCGAGAACCACGCGGGCCTGCTGTACGACATCAGGTCATAGGACGTGGTCGCTCCCGCGGCGTTGCGGCCCGGGACCGTCGCCAGAACCGGGCTGTAGCGCAGCGCGATGTACGGGCCCAGGCCGCCGTCGGGCCTCGGGTAGGAAGGGTCCTCCCAGGTGTGGCTCAGGCCGAGCGAGTGGCCGAGTTCATGGGCCAGCGTGTCGCCCTGGGACGCCGGGTCGCTCTCGCCCTGCATGTTGTTGATGTGGTTGCCGGCCGGCGACATCCAGTCCGTCCCGTCCTCGTGGTTGATGTCGATCTCGGGCTGGAGCAGCATCGCCGTGCAGCCGCCGCTCGGGCACAGGTGGTCGACGTAGGTCGTCTCCCAGTTCTTCGCGTCCGCGTACCCGCTGCAGCCCCATCTGCCCGAGGAGTCCTGGACGGCCTTGCAGTCGAACCAAACGGTGCCCCAGGGGGAGTAGTCGTCGCCTGCTGGGGCGGTGTCGGTGATGGTGAGGTGGGCCACCGGCAGGGCGTTCTCCGCCATGGCCCGCAACGGGTTCCAGTCCGGGATCTGCCGCGCCTGCCACCAGCCGGCCGTGACGCGCAGGCCGGGTTGCACCGCGCTCAGCTGTGCCGTGAGAGCGGCCGGGACGTTGTAATAGCTGTACCTGATCCCGATGACGTTCAGGTCCGGGACCGTCGAGAACATGAGCGGGATGTGCAGCACGGCCGGGATGCCGCCGCCCCGGCCCGGCGGCGGGTACACCGTCACGGTCGCCGTGCGGGTGCCCGCGGTGATTTCGGACTCGTCGAGCTGGAACTGCAGGCTGTCGGCGAGATTCGCGTGGTCGCCGCCCGAGGGCTGGGCGGTCGTCGATCCGGCGCCCAGCGGACGGTGCAGGGCCCCGCCGGTCGTCAGCGTGCCCGTGACCCCGGACATCGGTCCGCTGCCGTCGTCGACGTCGCGGACGTAGACGCGCACAAAGGTCTGCTTGCCGGCGATCAGCGGAATCTGATTGTCAGGCGTCTGAATCCCCTGCGTCGCCTCCGCGCCGTCGATCGACACCCGTCCCGGAGCGTGCCAGACCTGGGTGGTGATGGTCCACTGCCCGCTGTTGTCGCTGGCGAGGATGGGGTCGTTGATGTAGTACAGCAACCGCACCGGGTAGCTGGACGGCGCCGCGGTGCACGTCGCCAAGGACGTGGTCTGCATCGGGGAGCCGACCCAGCCGGCGGGGTTGTTGTTCCAGCGGGCGATCGAGCTCATCTGCTCCATGCCGGGGAAGGGCCAGGAGGAGTCCGCGGCCTGCCTGGTCCCGTCCGGGCCGAAGGCGGACGCTCCCGTCCACGGGTACTTGCTGTAGACGGTGCCGGAGATCTTCACCAGGACCACGTCCCCGGGGAAGATCGCGTTGTCGGGGTTGCTGCCGCTCGGATAGCCGACGCCGACCTGGCTGCCGCTGTGCACCACGGTCTGGACCGCGTCGGGTGCCACCCCGGCCTGGCACTTCTGCATCGCCGTCGGCGGGTCGGCGTGGGCGGCGGTGGCCGGCGCCACGAGCGTCAGGGCACTGAGCAGCCCGACCACGACGGTGCCGACCAGCCCGCGCCTGGCGCGGTCCGGTCTCTGCCTGGAAAACATGGGAATCCCCTTCCTGCTTGATGACAGCAGGATCGGGAGGAACGTCAGAGCCGCCTCAAAGCGAGGTCAAAGGCCAGCTGTTGTGTCCTATGAAGTGCGGCGCCACGGGCGTCGGCGTTACGTTTTATGGAGTGCGGCGCCATGGGCGTCGGCGTTACTCAAGCCGCGTTCACTTCTCCAGGTCGGCCATCGCCTGCTCATAGCGGGCCCGAGCCTGACGCGCCTCACCGTGCGCACCATGGAGGTCGAGCGTGTCTATCAAGGCTCGATGACTCTGCTCGTCATACGGGTCCTTTTCCAGGATCAGGTGCAGGTAATGCAAGCTGTTCAGGTGATCTCCGTCCTTGTGGTGGATCTCGACGAGTGCCCGTAACACCTGCAGGTAGCGGGCTCTGGCCAAGGACCGGACAGCGGTGCCGGCGTCGCCGTACGGTTCGTCTTCGAGGAAGTCCCCGCCGTAGCGTCGCTCGGCGATGCCCAGGGTCTCGCGCGCCGCGACCAGATCACCGCGGGCCCACAGCCGCAACCCGTGATCGGCCTCTTCCATGAAGCGTTCCAGATCGACGGCGACGCGGGAGACGTCGAGCGCGACGCTGCCCGCGTCGGCGACGACGAAGTAGTCGGCGGGCAGGCGTTTCCCCGGGTCGAGGATCGAGCGGACGGTCGAGAGCGCGACGGAGAGCCGGTGCGCGGTCCGGCCGGGATCGTCGTCACCCCACAGCAGGTCGCACAGCTCCTCCCGGGTCACGGGGCGGCCCCGGCGGGCCACCAGGATCCGCAGCAGGTCCCGCGCTTTGCGGGACTGCCAGACCGATCCCGGCGTCGGTTCGCCGTCGATGATCACCGCGAATCGCCCCAGCGTGCGCAGCTCGACCCGCGGCCGATCGGAGCCGCCGGGCCATCCCGCGTAGGGCTGCACAGGCACGTCGGCCGCGGCGAGCCGGTCCCGGGCCGCCGCGGCGGCCGTGCGCTGGGCCACGTCGCTGTCGGGCAGCGTCCCGGCGAGGACCACCGCGAGGTCCAGATCGATCCGGGCGTCGAGCTCCCGCAGAATGGCGCACATCTCGTCCAGGCAGGTCCGGGCCACCCGCGGATCCTGCGACGTGACACCCGCCAGTTCCAGTGCTCCGGCCAGCCCGAAGCGGTCCCGGTGCAGCCGTGCGGCGGCGACGGCTTCGCCGGCGATCCGTCGTGCTTCCGGTAGGTCGCCGGCGCCTCGCGCGACATGGCCCGCCGCGATCAGAAACGTGACCTCCGGGGGGCCGACCGCGTGCGCCCGAGCTTCCTCGATCGCCGCCCGGGCCTCGGGCTGATCGTCGTCGGCGAGCGTGAGTCCCAGCCCGGCCAGGGCCGGCACGAGGCCGTGCCGGTCGCCGTGTTCCGCGGCGATGCGTGCGGCCTCCTCGTAGGCGGCGCGGGCGAGATTGACCAGTCCGCGAAGTCTGTGGATGTCGCCCATGTCGGCCAGCGGGCGCGACAACCACGTGGATCCGACGCGATGCTCGAGGGCGACCGCTCGCTCGAACATCGCGACGGCCTCGTCGAGGCGGCCCAACTGCCGCAGCGATCTTCCGGCGTTGCACAGAGCCATCCCCAGGATGGCCGCCAGCCCGATCGAGTCGGCGAGCTCGATCGCCCGCCGGGCGTCGGCCAGCGATTCGGCGAGCCGGCCTTCGCCGAACAGCCGGGAGGCTCGGTTGTTGCGGGCGAGCGCCGACTGGATCACGTCGTTGTTCTTCTCGGCCAGGTCCAGCACGACTTCGTAGTGGTGCTGCTCCGCTGAGGGCACCCCCCGGGCTTCGGCCGTGAACCCGAGCGCGATGTTGGCGGCGATCTTCGCGCGGTAGCTGCCGGATCTGCGCGCGGCCCGGTCGGCACGCTCGGCGGCCGCGACGGCGGCCGGGATGTCGGCCGCGGCCCAGTGCGTGACGCTCGTCCAGGCCAGCAGCATCGCCTCGTCCTCGGTGCTCTCCGTGTCCAGCCGGCCGAGCCGGTAGGCGGCCAGAGCGGCCTGCAGGTCGCCACTGCGATAGTCGAGATAGCCCAGTCGCCGCGCCAGCCCGGCCTCGACCTGGGGCCGTCCACCCACCAGGCCGGTCAGGTGGGTCCGCGCGGTGTCGACATCACCGGAGAGCGCGAGGGCTTCGCCGTAGACCAGACACATCTGTGTACTCCACAGGTTGTCCGGTATCCGTTCCGTGAGGTCGATCAAGGCCTTCATGCCAGCCCGCGCCAGGATGTCTTGCGCTTGATCAGTAAGCAGGCTCACCGCTGTGGCGTAGTCCCCGGTCTCCACACAACTCAGAACCGTGCCGATCTGATCCACTGCACCCCCACTTTGAGGAAACCTTGACACCTCTGCAGGATTATGGCGCCAACACCGCCAGACGACGAGGGGGAGATCGTGGCGAGCGTTGGACGCGGGGGCCCGATCGGGCTGCGCAACTCGGGGAGCAAAGCGGCTACGGCTTTGCTCGCAGTGATCAGTTTCGTTTGCGTGATGGGGGGAGTCGCGTTCGTGTCGGCGGCGCCCGCGTCGGCGAACATGGGCATCTGTAAGACCTCACAACAACCCTATGGAGACCTGACGCAGGCGCAGGCAACCATGTCGGCTGAACCGACGGTCGACCTGACGCATGCAACGGCGTCGGCCCAGGGCACGGTCGCCGCGCGCGGCCATGCCTACGTCTACGACTGGGACTGCACAGGCGATGACGCTGGGTTGGCGCCGTACTACAGGCGTTATCAGTACAACTCGCTCGGCCCCAACTATCAGAACCGGTTCGCCCGCTTGGGCACCGGGTCGTACCGGGTGTGGTTCGCCGGACTCGGACTCGTCGGAGGGGTCGCCCACGTGACGGCCTACGGCCCCAATCAATCCGGGCAGTGCAAGATCGCCTATTGGGGGCCGGACAACATCGATCAGGCGGTGACCATCTATTGCTTCGACGCCAACGGCAACCTGGTGGATCGACAGTTCACGGCCACCTATACCAATGAGGTAGCCAGCAGCTACGGGTTCGGATACCTCTGGGCGGACTCGCCCACCGCCAGCTCTTATACGCCCGCGACGGCGTACCAGTTCAGCACTGCCGGTTTGCCCAACACGATCGTGCGTACCGGTACAGGGAAGTACAAAGTCACCATGACCGGCCTGGCGAAGTCGGCGCCGAACAGCGCCGTCCTGGTCAGTGCCTACGGTGTGACGCAGGACGCTTACGGCAAAATCACCAACGGCACGGTCGGTTGCCAGGTGGGCACTTCAGCCGGCACGTTCGCGACGGTGAACTGCTTCGCCGGCGGCACTCCGACCGACGCGATGTTCACGCTGACCTACGTCGGGCAGGGAAACATCCTCGACGCACCGAACGCGCCGTTGATCAACGTGACGCCGACGACAGCCCTCCCATCGAGCTACGCATGGGTCGACGGCACGTCGGCTACGGCGCCTGATCCCACCTGGCGGTTCAGCACGGCCGGTCCCGACACCTGGGCGCAGTCCTATGACGCGGCCAACGTGATCACCTATGTATCCGTGCCCGTGTACAGCGGCTGGGGCGACGTGCAGGTCGTGGCCTATGGCACCGTAGCGAGCTACTGCAGCGTCACCAGCTGGGCCGACCGCTCGATCGGTGTCCAGTGCTGGAGCCCTCCGGGCAAGCTGACCACAACGCCGTTCACCGTCTTCTTCACCGGGGCGGTGTAGCTCGGGCGGCATGCACCAGCTCTGCTCTTGAACCAGCGGCGGGCCCGATTCCGAATCGGGTCCGCCGCTTGGTTCCGGGGACGTCTTCATGGGACGTCTCAGTGCGCTGCCGGTGGCAGGCTCCGTGAAACTTACGCTCCGAAGATGTCGCGCGGTGCCCATCGGTGGATGCCACGCCGCCTCAGATCGCTGCCGCGAACTGCACCAATGGGTGCGTCTCAAGCTCCGCAGGCTCGCGGATCCGACGAGCGCGGAAACGACGCCCTTGCCGTCCGGCCGCCGTCTTGGCACGGTCGTTTTCGCGGTGACATGCGATGCGGAACGAGACATCCCATCAAAGCCTGATTCGCTGTTCCAGGAGGCCAGAATGATTACGGACACCGGCCCGGCCGCGGTGAGGCGATTGTGGCGCGGCGCCTTGGCCGCAGTCTTGAGCGTGGCGGCCGTGCCGCTGATCGCGTTGACCGTCTCGGCACCGCAGGCGCAGGCGCTTGGCAACAACCTCGCGTTGACGCCGCAGATGGGGTTCAACGACTGGAACGCCTACGGCTGCAACGTGTCCGAGTC
>JABFWL010000114.1 GCA_013362315.1 Catenulispora sp.
CACCTTGACGTCCTGCGGCAGCGCGGCCTGCAGGACCTTCAGGGCCTCGGCGGTGACCTCGACGCCGATGCCGTCGCCGGGGATCACTGCCAGCCGGATGGAGGAGGGTGTGGTCATGGTCCTACGGTAGTCCGTGTCTCAGTGGGCAAGCGATGAGTGTTCGTTATATGGACGGCAGGTGGCGGCCGCGGCGGTCAGCGGCTGCGCCGGTCCAGCGCTTCCTGCAGCGCTTCGCGAGCGGCCTTGGCGGCTTCGGCGGAGGACGTGGAAGCCGGACGGGGACGACGGGTGCGGGTCATGGCGGACTCCAGACGGAAAAACGCGGGGCGGACAGTCGTCGTGAGGAGAGGACGACTCCGAAGGGTGCCGGAGTACAGCGGGAGACTGCCGCGGTAAGGGTGGCCTGCGGCGCTAGCAAAACAGTAGGACATCCAAGTAAATTCTGTCTGCCGCGCGGGCCGATGTTCTTACGATGTGAGACTGCCTCTTTTAGCCGAGAATCAGTTGCTATGAGCCAGGCTCCCGTCCGCGAGCGCTACGGCGACCGCCTCTTCCGGCCAGAACGCATCGCCGTGGAGCTCCCCCGCCTGTCCGCACTGGCCGCCATGCACGACCCCGACACCTTCCGCTGCCTGGCTCCGCTGGTGTCCCCCGGATGGCGCTGCCTGGACGTCGGAGCCGGCCCCGGCCACGTCGCCCGCTGCCTCGCGGCCAAGACCGGTCCGGCCGGCGCGGTGACCGCCATGGACCGCGACACCCGCATGCTCCGCGGCTTCGAGAACCCCGCGAACCTGTCACCGCTGGACGCCGACGCCCGGACCGCCGACCCCGGCGTCTTCGACCTGGTCCACTGCCGCATCCTGCTGATGCACACCCCGCAGCGCGCAGAGCTGCTGGCGCGCCTGGCGTCCTGGGTCCGCCCCGGCGGCCGGCTCGTGGTCGGCGACCACGTGGACTTCGCGACCCACTCATCGCCACACCCGGCACTGCGCCAGACCTTCGCCGCGATGCGCAGGATGCTGAACACGACGATCGGGACGGACTTCCACTTCGCCCGGGACTACCCCGGCCACCTGCGGGAGCTGGGGCTGACGGAGATCGGGGTGGACGCGTCCACGCCGGTGCTGCGCGCCGGAACGCCGGCGAACGAGTTCTGGCTGCGGACGTGGGACCAGCTGTGGCCGCGGATGGAGCTGGAGGAGGCGGTGTATCGGGAGGCGCGGGAGCTGTTGAAGGACCCTGACACCGTCGACCTGTCGTTGACTCTGGTCACGGGCTGGGGGCGCAAGTAGCGTTCCGAATTAGCGTTCCGGCACAATCGAAATGGCCCCGCCGACAGGCGGGGCCACTCGCTGAACTGAACCGGGGATCGCCGGGGGCTCAGCCCTCCAGCGAGATGCTGTGCACCGCCGTGGCGCCGATCGCGGACTTGATCTCCTCGAGCAGGCCGGTCGGCACCACCGAGTCGACGGTGAGCGCCACCAGGGCCTCGCCGCCGCGGGCGGCGCGGGCCACCTGCATGCCGCCGATGTTGATGCCGGCCGCGCCGAGGATGCCGCCGAGCTGGCCGACGACGCCGGGGCGGTCGGTGTAGCGCAGGAACAGCAGGTGCTCGGCGATGGTGACGTCGAGCTGGAAGCCGTCGACCTCGACGATCTTCTCGACCAGGCGGGGGCCGGAGACGGTGCCGGAGACCGAGACCACCGTGCCGTCGGCCAGGACGCCGCGGACCGTGGTCATGTTGCGGTAGTCCGGGCTCTCGGAGCTGGTGGTGAGGCGCACCTCCATGCCGCGCTCGGTGGCCAGCAGCGGCGCGTTCACGTAGGACACCGAGTGCTCCACCACGTCGGCGAACACGCCCTTGAGCGCGGCCAGCTCCAGCACCTTCACGTCGTGCTGGGTGATCTCGCCGCGGACGATCACGTCGAGCTGGGTGGGCGCGGCGCCGGCCAGGGCGGTGAACACCCGGCCCAGGCGCTCGGCCAGCGGCAGGCCGGGGCGCACGTCCTCGGCGATGGTGCCGCCCTGCACGTTCACCGCGTCCGGCACCAGCTCGCCGGCCAGCGCCAGGCGCACCGACTTGGCGACCGCCACGCCGGCCTTCTCCTGGGCCTCGTCGGTGGAGGCGCCCAGGTGCGGGGTGACGACCACCTGGTCCAGGTCGAACAGCGGGGACTCGGTGCACGGCTCGGTGACGAACACGTCGATGCCGGCGCCGCCGACCCGGCCCTCCTTGATCGCGATGGCCAGCGCCGCCTCGTCCACGATCCCGCCGCGGGCCGCGTTCACGATCCGCACGCCCGGCTTGACCTTGCGCAGCGCCTCCTCGCCGATCAGGCCCAGGGTCTCGGGGGTCTTCGGCAGGTGGATGCTGATGAAGTCGGACTCGGCCAGCAGCTCCTCCAGGCTGACCACCTTGGCGCCGAGCTGACCGGCGCGGGCCGGCTGCACGTAGGGGTCGTAGGCCAGCAGCCGCACGCCGAACGGCGCCAGCCGCTGCGCCACCAGCTGCCCGATGCGGCCGAAGCCGATGATGCCGACGACCTTGTCGTCCAGCTCCACGCCGGTGAACTTGCTGCGCTCCCACTTGCCGGACTTCAGCGAGGCGTTGGCCTTCGGGATGTGCCGGGCGGTGGCCAGCAGCAGCGCGATGGCGAGCTCGGCGGCCGAGGTGATGTTCGAGGTGGGGGCGTTCACCACCATGACGCCGGCCTTGGTGGCGGCGCCGACGTCGACGTTGTCCAGGCCGACGCCGGCCCGGGCGACCACCTTCAGCTTCCCGGCGACGCCCAGCGCCTCGGCGTCCACCTGGGTCGCCGAGCGCACCAGCAGCGCGTCGGCACCGGGCAGGGCGGCCAGCAGCGAGGCGCGGTCGGCGCCGTTGCAGTGCTGGATCTCGAAATCGGGGCCGAGCGCGTCGACGGTGGCCGGCGACAGCTCCTCGGCGATCAGGACGACGGGTTTCTCAGACACCACGGGCTTGGTCACGACAGCAGTTCCTTAACGCAGGTCAGGAGTGAATTCGCCCGGATCCACGACGCTGTGATGTGGGCTGTACCCGCCTCAGTGTAGTCCTTGTGTGGTACCTCTCACCCCTTCCACCAAGTAATGAGATGGAGTGTCAGCGCGACGGGATGGAGCGTGTCCGGCCACCGCGCCGCGTGACGCAGGGCATAGCGCTTGACACTCAGTGCCGCGCAGTGTCGCGCGCGCGAGGACGTAGCATCGACTTTATGAGTATCGCCGTCGAACACGGGATCACCGAGGACGCCATCCACAAGGCGCTCTCGAAAGTCCAGGACCCTGAGATCCACCGGCCCATCACCGAGCTGGACATGGTCAAACAGGTCCACGTGGCCGCAGACGGCGCCGTCAAGGTCGCCATCTTCCTCACCGTGGCCGGCTGCCCGATGAAGGACCGGCTCACCTCCGACATCACGCGGGAGGTCGGCGCCATCGCCGGCGTCACCGCGGTCGAGGTGGAGCTGGACGTGATGAGCGCCGAGCAGCGCGAGGCGCTGAAGACCAAGCTGCGCGGCGGCCAGGTGGACCGGGAGATCCCGTTCGCCCAGGCCGGCAGCCTCACCCGGGTCTACGCCGTGGCCTCCGGCAAGGGCGGCGTCGGCAAGTCCTCGGTCACCGTCAACCTGGCCGCGGCCCTGGCCGCCAAGGGCCTGAAGGTGGGCGTGGTGGACGCCGACATCTACGGCCACTCGATCCCGCGCATGCTCGGCGTCACCGAGCCGCCCACCCCGATCGACGACATGATCCTCGCCCCCACCGCCCCCAGCGGCGTGAAGGTCATCTCCATCGGCATGTTCACCCCCGGCAACTCCCCGGTGGTCTGGCGCGGCCCGATGCTGCACCGCGCCATCCAGCAGTTCCTCGCCGACGTCTACTGGGGCGACCTGGACGTCCTCCTCCTGGACCTGCCCCCCGGCACCGGCGACATCGCCATCTCCGTGGCCCAGCTGGTCCCCAACGCCGAGATCCTGGTCGTCACCACCCCCCAGCAGGCCGCCGCCGAGGTGGCCGAGCGCGCCGGCACCATCGCGGTCCAGACCCGCCAGCGCATCACCGGCGTCATCGAGAACATGTCCTGGCTGCCCTGCCCGCACTGCGGCGAGCAGGTCGACGTCTTCGGTACCGGCGGCGGCGAAACCGTCGCCGAGGCCCTGACCCGCGCCACCGGCACCAAGGTCCCGCTCCTCGGCCAGATCCCGATCGACGTCCGCCTGCGCGAAGGCGGCGACTCCGGCCAGCCGCTCACCGCGGGCGACCCGGACTCCCCGGCGGCGCAGGTGCTGCTGGGCATCGCGGACAAGCTCGCCACGCGGTCGCGGGGGCTGGTGGGGATGTCGTTGAGCGTTTCGCCGGTGCGGAAGTAGGGCGGTTGGAGGCCGGGGAGACATTCACAGCCCCCTGACACAAGGGGCGCGACGGGTGCCGGTGCCGATCCGCGACGGCGCAGGGCGGCGTGGCACCATGAAACCCATGTGGTCGAAGGTGCCGCTGGGCACAGAGCTCCGGGCCGAGCTGGGCCCGCCGCGCCGGGTGCGTACGCTCGCGAGCAGTCCGCGGTCGCGGGTGTGGCGGGCCGAGTTCGGCGGGGCTCGCGCTGTGGTCAAGCAACTCGTGGCCGGAGCAGGCGCCGATGAGCGCTTCGGGCGGGAGGTTGCGGCGCTGCGGGCGGCGGCGAGTGCAAACCCGCCGGTGGTGCCGCGGCTGCTCGGCACGGATCCGGAGCAGCGGGTGCTGGTCATCGAGTACGTCGAGGCGCAGACGCCGTCGGCGGACTGGCAGATCGGCTACGCCGCGGCCCTCGGGCGGCTGCACGCGGTGCCGACCGCCGAGGTGCGCCTTCCGGCCTGGGCCGGGCCGACCGTTCGCGACGTTGAGGCGTTCCTGAAACTGGCGGCGCAGCTCGGAACACCGGCGAGCGACGCCGTCGGCGCCGAGCTCGAAGCGCTGTGCGCCCGGCTGGCCGCGCGCAGCGACCGCCGTCAGCTGCTCCACGGCGACCCGTGCCCGGCCAACGACCTCCACACCGCCGACGGCGTCCGGTTCGTCGACTTCGAGCAGGCTTCGCTCGGGGACGGCACCGTCGAGCTGGCGTACCTGCGCATCGGTTTCCCGACGTGCTGGTGCTCGACCGCCGCGGCGCCGGGACTGGTGGCTGAAGCCGAGGCGGCGTATCAGGAGGCTTCGGGACGGCAGGCCACGGCTGACGAGATCGCGGACGCCTGCGCTGGCTGGCTCATCCGCGGCGACGCGCTCGTGGAGCGGGCCCGTCGGGAGACGACCGATCACCTGGCGCGCATGGTGGAGCAGGACTGGACCTGGGGGACCGCGACGGCGCGAGAGCGGCTGGCGCACCGGCTCGGCGTGGTCGCGGCGCTCATCGAGCAAGAACAACTCGGACAGCTTGCTGAGACGGCTCAGCTGGCCGCCGGGCTTCGCGCCGCGATGCTCAAGCGGTGGCCGGATTTGCGTCCGCTGCCCGAGCGGCGGCCATAGCCGAAGGGCCGGCCTCCCTTGGGAGCCGGCCCTTCGAATCACTGTGAAGCCTGAGCGCGCTACCGCCTCAGCTCAGGAACAAGCCCGCCAGGCTGCGCCGAGCACTGCGCACACCGCGCTCGCTCTGCTTGCGCAGGCGGCTTGCCTCCTTACACAGCCGTACGTGCTCTGCGTGGTCACGCATCTCCTGTGATCGGTAGCGTGCCGCTTCTTCATACTGGAATAGCATCTGGAAACTCCTTGTGGGATCGCCGGTCTCGGCGGTCGGTTTCACGTTCTTCGGGTACTGCTTCGCGGTGCTGCCGCGCTGTTCCTGCGTGCCGTCGGTGGCCGTGCCGGGCCGGGAGGCCGGCCGGATCAGCCGCTGGCGGCTCAGACTCTTGCTGTTCATGCCGGGATCGCGACCTTCTTGGCGGCCTCGACCGCGGCGGCGGCCTCGAGCGCGATCTGGGCCTCGACCAGGGCGGCGTCCTTGCGCGGACGGCCCCGCGGCCGCTTGCGGGCCACGACGACACCCTGCACGAACAGCTCGCCGCCCCACACGCCCCACGGCTCGCGCCGCTCCAGGGCGCCGGCCAGGCACGCGGCCTTCACCGGGCACTCGACGCAGATCGCCTTGGCGAACTCCACGTCGGCCGGGGTCTCCGCGAAGAAGACCTCGGGGTCGTAGGCGCGGCAGGGGAGAGTGGCCGTGTCGGTCTGCTCGACTGCCGTGTCGAACACGTTCTGCACTGTGAGTCACCTCATCAGGAGATTTCCTCCCGGCTTGAGTTCTTCAGGCCGGGTCTTGCGGTACTGCTCCCGGGGCGGGGTCACCGTTCCGGGCCGTACTGTCGTGCTGGACAAACACGAAGGCCGCGGATCCCATTACGGGTTCCGCGGCCTCAAGTCCTGCCCGGGCGAAGAAAGTTCCTCATCCGGGTGGACTCGAGGTGCGGTACCCCCACGGGGACATCGGCTGGGAGCCGTTGCCGCCATCGGTGCTGCCGTTTTCGCTGAAGATGCCGTTGGTACCGTTCGTGCCGTTGAAGCCGCCGACTCGCGCCAGGAGCACCTCGCGCCGCCCGGTCTGCTGGGCCGGGGCCTGCTTGCCGTCCTGAGCCTGCTTGTGGCCCTGCGCCGACTCGGCCAGGACGTGCTCAGCCAAGCGGACGCCGCCGACATAACGGGTCAGGAACTCAGAGCCACTCAACCCCGAGAAGCGAGCGCACTCCTGCCCCAGCAGCCCGGCCACCGGACGGTAAGAGGCCACGGCGGCCCCGCCGACAACACGGAACAGCGGCGCAGGGCTCTTCGCCTGCACGCCGTACACGACAGTGGTCATCGTTTCCACGGAACTCGCCTCCTCACTTCGTCTCGGTGCGGCTGGGGCCGATGGCAGTCGGCGCCGCACGATCTCATCTGATGCTTATCGACTTGACACACAGTGCTGCAGCAGGCATTCGTTCTCGCCCGCATCGGAAGGTTAGGTGATCCCCGCTAAGGGCCGCAAACTATTTTTGACCTGCGGTTATCCGGATTCCGACGCTCAGCCGGCTCCATGCCCCCGCGTTCCGGTCGACATAGTTGCCCCCAACCTCGACGCTGACCATGCTGTCAGAAGCGCACCCGGCTGTCACCCCTTTCACGGCAACTTTCTGGAAAACTTGCCTGGCAGGATGGGAGCGGCACCGGCGGTCACGGCACCGGGTATGAGGACAGGGCGGGATGGACGCGAACCCACACACGGCCGGCGAGGAGCCGGACGACGACGTCTTCGGCCCGGTCGAGGACGGCGAGGAAGTCTTCGAATGGATCGACGACCTCGAAGCCGAGGATGACCCCGCGCTCGCGCAGGCGCAGGCGCAGAGCCCTTCTTTGCGGGAGCGGCTGGCCGCGCTGCGGGCCGCCGCCGACCGCGTGCGCGCGGACCGCCGCCGGATCGGCGCCGTCGCCGCCTCCCTGGTGCTGG
>JABFWL010000652.1 GCA_013362315.1 Catenulispora sp.
CGAGCCGCCCGCCGCAGCATCGGTTCTACCAGGCACATCTGTGACGGCCACAGCGCAAGGCCCAGCCTACGCAGACCCGATCGTTGACCGGCCTCCCACCCTCTGCCTATGCTCCGCCGAGCAACTATCGAACTTGTTGCGAGATAGTTTCGCAGGCCGTTCGCCGACAGTTGCTCGTGCCCGCGTGTGCGGACGCGATGTCTTCCCCGGCAAGGAGAACATCGTGAGATTCACCAGGACCGGCGCTCTCCGGTCACGACCGCGCACAGCCCTGGCCTCGGGGCTGGCGCTCATCGTCGCCGCGGCGATCCCGGCGGTCACCGCTCCGGCGGCCTCGGCCGCCACCGCGGTCGCGGTCACGGTCAACGCCACCACCGGACTCGGGACGGTCTCCCCCGACGCGATCGGCCTGAACACCGCCGTCTACGACGGCACCATGAACGACGCGGCCGCGCCGGGCCTGATCAAGGGCGCGGGCATCGACGCCCTGCGGTATCCGGGCGGGTCGTACTCGGACATCTTCAACTGGCAGACGAACGTCGCGCAGGGCGGCTACGTCGCGCCGAAGACCACCTTCGCCGACTTCATGGGCACCGCGCAGGCCGCCGGGGCACACCCGATCATCACCGTGAACTACGGCACCGGCACCCCGGCGCTGGCCGCGTCGTGGGTGCAGAACGCGAACGTCACCAACCACTACGGCATCAAGTGGTGGGAGGTGGGCAACGAGACCCCCGGCAACGGCACCTACGGAGCGAACTGGGAGGCCGACGCGCACTGCCACACCTCCCCCGGCGGCCCGGCGGTCACGATCGGCAGCGAACCCAACCAGACCTACGACTGCGGCCCGACCACCTACGCCAACAACGTGCTGAGCTACATATCGGCCATGAAGGCGGTCGACCCCGGCATCCACGTGTGCGCGAACATGACCACCCCCGGCTCCTGGCCGGACGGGGTGACCACGTCGCAGTACCCGCAGCCGTGGAACCAGACGGTGCTGTCGATCCTGGGCGCGAAGACCGACTGCCTGATCGTGCACTACTACCCCGCGAACTCGAACTCGACCACCGCGCAGATGCTGGCCACCACCACGGGCATCGCCGGCATGATGTCCGCCCTGAAGTCCGAGGTCTCCCAGTACGCCGGGGTCAACCCGGCGAACGTACCGGTCCTGATCACCGAGACCGCCAGCACCATCGACCAGGACACCATGCCGGCCGCGCTGTTCGTCGCCGACGACTACCTGTCCTGGATGGAGAACGGCGTCACCAACGTCGACTGGTGGGACCAGCACAACGGCCCGGGGACGCCGAGCACCGTCGACGGCGCCCAGGACTACGGCGACGGCGGCATGTTCTCCTCCGGCGGCAACTCCAGCGGCGTGACCGAACCCCCGCTGGACACTCCGTTCGCCTCCTACTACGGCGTCCAGATGCTCTCCAAACTCGCCGCACCCGGTGACCAGCTCATCAGCTCGAGCTCCGGCAACGCCCTCGTGCGCACGCACGCGGTGCGCAAGGCCAACGGCGACCTCAGCGTCCTGATCGAGAACGAGGACCCGAGCAGCTCCTACACGGCGAACCTGGCCTACAACGGCTTCACCCCCTCGGGCAGCCCCACCGTCTACACGCTGGCCAACAACGGCACGACGATCACCAGCACGACGCAGAGCTCCGCTTCGTCGGTCACCGTGGCGCCCTACACGCTCACCGTCATCCAGGTGCCCGGAAGCGGCGGCGGCGTCGTGTCCGCGCCGGGCACCCCCGGCCAGCCGACCGCCTCCAACCTGAGCTCGACCACGGCGAGCAACACCTCCGGAACGGCGACCCTGAGCTGGCCGGCCGCGACCGCGGGCACCTACCCGATCGCGACCTACCAGGTCTACCAGCTCGGCAGCGGCGGCAGCAGCACCCTGGTCGCCACCCAGACCGCGACCACGCTCAACCTCACGGGTCTGACGATCGGAGCAAGCTACAGCTACGACGTGGTCGCGGTGGACACACACGGCAACGCGTCACTGCCGTCCTCGCCGGTCACCTTCACCGTCCCACCGCCGGCCACCGCCTCCTGCGCCGTGCACTATGTGGTCGGCAACAGCTGGCCCGGAGGGTTCGGCGCCACCATCACCCTGACCAACAAGGCGTCGACCGCGATCAACGGCTGGACCCTGACCTTCACCTGGCCCGCCGCCGGCCAGGCGGTGCAGTCCGGGTGGAACGGCACCTGGACCCAGTCCGGCGCCACGGTCACCGTCACCAACGCCAGCTGGAACGGCACCATCGCGGCCGGCGGCGGCAGCGTCGACCTCGGCTTCAACGGCACCCAGACCGGCCAGAACCCCGCGCCGGCCGCGTTCTCCATCAACGGCACGATATGCGCGAACAACTGACGGCCGGCACCTGAGGCGACCGGCACCAGCCGTCCGCCGGCGCAGACTGACAGGTTCGTCGTCTGCGCCGGCGGATCTCCACCGACCGAAAACCTGGCCTTCCCTCACCTGCCGAACTTCGCCCGCGCCTCGGCGGTCGCCGGAGTGAAGAAGTTCACGAGGTTCCCGTCGGGGTCGCGGACCAGCAGCGAGCGGTTGCCCCAGGGCATGGTCTTCGGCTCGGCGACGACGTCCGTGACCCAGCTCGCGAGACTGTCCCAGAGCGCGTCGACGTCCTGGACCAGGAACTCGACGATGGAGCTGCGATTGGCGGCGGGCTCGGCCGAGCCGGGAGCGAAGAGCGGGACGGTGCCGGTGCTGCCGATGGCGAGGGTGACGCCGTTGCCGGTGGTCAGCTCCGCGAAGTCGGGCGTGGACCAGACGGCGGGGACGGCGGTGGCCTTCTCGTAGAAAGCGACCAGGCGGTCGATGTCGGCGGTGATGAGACGGGTCGAGACGAATTCCATGGGTTCTGCTCCTTGGTGAGGTCCTTGAGGTCTGTCGACCACCGTAGGACCAATACCGGACGGAATCGGTCCGGTATCTGCGGTAGGTTCGAGACCATGACCCGTCCGACCGGCCGCGTGCTGACGCTGCTGGAGCTTCTGCAGACCGGGGGGATTCGCACCTCGGCGGAACTCGCCGACCGGCTCGGTGTCGACGAGCGCACCGTCCGCCGCTACGTAGAGCACCTGCTTGACCTGGACATTCCCGTCGAGTCTGTGCGCGGGCGCTACGGCGGCTACCGCCTGTCCCGCGGCTATCGGCTGCCGCCGCTCATGCTCGGCGACGACGAAGCGCTGGCGGTCCTGCTCGGGCTGGTCGCCGGGTGGCGCGCCGGGCTCACGCCGGCCCTGGGCACCGCCGGCGAGACCGCGTCGGCCAAGATCCGCCGGGTACTGCCCGAACGCCTGGCGAACCGGCTCCGGGCAGTCCAGGACTCCCTCGCCTTCACGGACTCACCCGACCAGGCCACGGCCCCCGACGCCACGGTCCTGCTCACCGTCTCCGACGCGGTGGCCCACCACCGCCCGCTCGCCATCACGTACACCGGCCGCGACGGCGTCCGCACCGATCGAACACTGCATCCCTACGGCATCGTGAACCATCGCGACCGCTGGTACGTCACGGGGCTGGATCCGGCCCTCGGCGAAAGGCGCGTCTTCCGCCTCGATCGGGTGGCGGCGGCCCGAACGCTGCCCGGGTCCTTCGAACCGCCGGCGGACTTCGACGCGGCTCAGAGCGTGCTGACCGCCTTCGCGACAGCCCGCTACCGGTACGAGATCACTGTCCACATCCAGGGAACCGTCGAACAGATCCGCGCCCGGCTCCCGGCAAGCGTCGCGACTGTCCAGCCGGAGGCCGGCGACAACACGGGCGCGAACACGGGCACGAACTCGCATGCGAACTCGGACGGAGACGCGGCGGCGGGCTGGCACCGCGTCGACATCCACGCCGAACACCTCGACTGGCTTCCCCCGGCTCTCGCCGCCCTCGATCTCCCCTTCCAGATCGGGCGCCCCGACGAACTGCGCGACCGCGTCGCGGCCTTCGCCGAACGGCTCGCCGAACGCGCCCGATCCCGCCCCGCACGACTCGGGAGTGGCGGCGGAAGCGGGGCGAGGACACCGGCGCCGGTGGTCAACGAACGCCGGCGCCGCGAACGTTCAACCGGTGGGGACAGCCCCAGCTGAAGCCGCCTCGGCCTCGCGAGGTCCGACGAGCGCCGCCATCCACGCCGTGACACCCACCGTCACCAGGGCCGCGGCCAAGATCGCGCCGCCCTCGCCGGGCCGCAGCACCTGGGCGGACTCCCCGATGGTGACCGCCGCGACCGGTACTCCGAGTTGCGCCCCGGCCAGCAGTGCGAGCGGCAGCGGCTGGCCGAGCAGCCGCGCGGCGGCGTGCACCGCGACGCCGGCCAGCGCCAGCGCTCCGGCGAGCGCGATCATGCGCGGGTGGTGGATCAGCTCCTCGAGGTCGAGGGAGGCGCCGAGCCAGACGAAGAACACCGGGCCGAGGAAGCCGTCGGCGACGCCGAAGAGCTGGCGGGCCAGGCGGCGCGGTTCGCCTTGGACCGCCAGGATCAGGCCGGCGGCGAAGCCGGCGAGCATGACCGACACGTGCACCGCCACGGCGAGCCCGGCCAGCCCGAAGACGATGATCAGCTGCTCGCGCAGCTCCAGACCGAAGTTGCGGGCCCGGCTGAGCCGGTGCAGCCGTTGTTGCAGGCCGCGGGTGCGGAACTCGCGCAGGATGACGAACGCCGCCAGGGCGGCGCCGACCACCGCCAGCACGCCCAGCGCCGCGCGTCCGGCCCGCCCCGGCTGCTCGGCGAGCGGCAGCAGCACGATCGCGGCGACGTCGGCGATGGCGACGTGGGCGATCATCGCCAGCGCCGCAGGGGAATCCAGGCCCGCCTCCTGCACGACCGGTATCACCAGCGCCGCCGAACTCGACGCGAACAACACCGCGTACAGCCAGCCGTGCCCGGTCCCGGCCAGCGCCGCGACGCCCAGCCCGGCGGGAACCGCCAGCGCTCCGGTGGCCGCGGCCAGCATGGCGCCGCGCCCCAGCGCCGCCGGCAACCCCGGCGCTCTGACCGGGACGTGGCTGCCGGCCACCAGCATGATCAGCGCGAATCCGGCCTGCGCCAGGAACTCCAGCGCCGGCTGGTGCGGATCAAGCCACTGCAGCCCGGTCCGGCCGGCGAGCACTCCCGCGGCGATCTCCCCGACCGCGACCGGGACACCCCAGCTCCGGGGCGTGGCCAGCAGCGGACCCACGAGGCCCAGGGCCAGCACGAGGGCCAGGACCGCCGGGCTCACGCAGATCTCCTTCAGCTCGGATGGTCAGTTCTATCAGAGTGCGGTTCGCCGGAGCGCCGCGGCGGTGTCGCGACACAAAGCGGCGTCCAGGGCTCTGTGCCCTGAACGCCGCTTTCGTCTCGCTGCTGCGCGGTTCCTACCCGACCGAGCAGGCCACGCCGTTGACGGTGAACGCCGTCGGCGAGCCGTTGCCGCTGGCCCAGGTGCCCTGGAAGCCGAACGAGGTCGAGCCGCCGGGAGCCACGCTGCCGTTGTAGCTGAGGTTGGTGGCGGTGACGCCCGTGCCGGTCTGAGTGACGGCCGCGTTCCAGGCGTTGGTGACCTTCTGGTCGCCCGGCCACGTCCAGGCGACGGTCCAGCCGCTCCAGGCGCTCGTGCCGTTGTTCGCGACGGTCACGTTCGCGGTGAAGCCGCCGGTCCAGTAGTTCGGTGTGAAGGTCACCTTGCAGCCGCCGGTGGTGGAGCCCGTGGTGGTCACCGCGACGGTGCCGGAGCGCGCGGAGCGGTTGCCCGCGGCGTCCTTGGCGTAGACCGCGAAGGTGTAGGCCGTGGCCGGGGTCAGACCGCTGACCGTGGCCGAGTTCGAGGTCGGCGAAGCCACCACGGTCTCGGTGCCGCCGGCGATCTTCACCACGTCATAGCCGGTCACCGTGCTGCTCGCGCTGGTGGACGCGGTCCAGCTCAGGGTGACCGAGTTCGCCGTGACGCCCGACACGACCGGGGTGCCGGGGGTGGTCGGGCCGGTCACGGTGGAGCCGGGCTGAAGCGTGACCAGGGTGGCGGTGTAGGGCGCGACGGTCTGCGAACCGGCCGTCCCCGACGCCGACGTGGAGATGCCGGTTCCGGGCGGTGCGAGCGTGGAGACCGTGGGCGCTCCGGAAGCCGGGGTGAATCCGGCGTAGTTCAGGTTCACGGTGTACGAGTTCGACGGATCGTCGTTGACCAGCAGCACCCGCAGCGTGCCGTCCGCGGCCTTCACCGCGTAGGACTGCACCAGCGACTGGCTGGAGGATGCGGAGACGAGCGTTTCGCCGGGGTGGACGAACTGGCTCAGCAGCTTCAGGCCGTAGTAGGCGGGGAAAGGCGTGTCGGCGGCGGGTTCGCAGAGCCGCGCGTCGCTTACGGTGTAGCAGCTGCCGTCGGCCAGGACGCCGTAGTCACCGTAGTTCGCGGTCCCGTAGAGCGAGGAGCCGTTGTCGCCGCTGACGACGATGCCGTTGTGGATCTGCCACCAGTCGACGCTGCTCACCCCGCTGGCGATCCAGCCGAGGTAGTCCTGGTTCAGATACAGGGCGTTGACGATCCCGACCGTCTGCTTGCCGGGGTTGGACGAGACCGAGTTGGTCTCGGTCACCATGATCGGCGTGGTGGTGCTGCCCGTGTACTGACTCAGCGTCGAGCGCAGCGAAGAGACGATCGTCGGGATCTGCGCGGTGTCACCGAGCAAGCCGGCGTCGGTGGGTCCGGGCGGGCTGACGCTGCTGGGGTTCTGGGGGTACCAGTGGACGTCGGCGAAGCCGATCTGGTTGCCGAGCGCGGACAGGACGGTCTGGTTCCACGCCTGCGGGCTCCCGGCCGAGGTGACTCCGTCCGGCCAGCTGCCCGGGGCGGTCAGCACGACGCCGACCACGATGCTCGGGTCGACCGCCTTCATCGCGGCGATGTAGGCCTTGGCGTTCTGCGCGTAGACGGCCGGGCCGCAGTTGGTCGGGTTGGTGCCGGAGGCGCAGTGCTTGTCCGGCTCCCAGTTCGCTCCATAGGTCCCGTTGCCGTAGATCTCGTTGCCGATCTCCCAGTACTTGATGCCGAGGTGGTGGGTGACGTTGGCGTACCGCACCCAGTCGGCCGCGAACTGGGCGCCGCTCTCCACCGGGCTCTGCGTCGCCCCGGCGGCGTCGCCGGTGCCGTAGTTCACCGTGATCATGCCCTGCGCGCCGGTCTGGCTCAGCAGGGTGGAGTACTGGTCGAAGTTCACGGCCTGGGTCTGGCCGGAGACGACGTCGGTGTTGTTCTTCCAGTTGTAGGTGTCCGACGAGGTTCCGCCCGGGAAGCGGATCAGGCCGGTACCGGCGCTCTTGAGCAGCCCGGGCACCGCGACGCCGGTCAGCGCCGCGTCGTAGACGGATCCGTTGATGCCCAACGCCGCGGCCGGGACCGTCGCCACCGGCTGGCCGGCGTTCACGCTCACGCT
>JABFWL010000358.1 GCA_013362315.1 Catenulispora sp.
GTCATCAGGCGCTGACCTCGCGGCAGCTGCGGTAGAACTCGGTCCAGCCCTCGCGGCCGCGCGCGACCGTCTCCAGGTACTCCTGCCACACCAGCTTGTCCGTCGAGGCGTCCTTCACGACCGCGCCGAGGATGCCGGCGGCGACGTCGGCCGGGCGCAGCGTGCCGTCGCCGAAGTGCGCGGCCAGCGCGATCCCGCCGGCCACCACGGAGATCGCCTCGGCCGGGGACAAGGTGCCCGACGGCGTCTTCAGCTTGGTCTTGCCGTCGGCGGTCAGGCCGCTGCGCAGCTCGCGGAAGACGGTGACCACGCGGCGGATCTCCTCGTGCGCGGCCGGGACCTCGGGCAGCTCCAGCGCCTTGCCGAGGGACTGCACCCGCTGGGAGACGATCGCGATCTCCTCCTCGGCGGTGCCGGGCAGCGGCAGCACGACGGTGTTGAACCGGCGGCGCAGCGCCGAGGACAGGTCGTTGACGCCCTTGTCCCGGTCGTTGGCGGTGGCGATGACGCTGAAGCCCTTCTCCGCCTGCGTCTCCGCGCCGAGCTCCGGGATCGGCAGGGTCTTCTCCGACAGGATCGTGATCAGCGTGTCCTGCACGTCGGCCGGTATCCGGGTCAGCTCCTCGATGCGGGCGATCGAGCCGGTGGCCATGGCCCGCATCAGGGGGCTGGGCACCAGCGCGTCGCGCGAGGGGCCGTGCGCCAGCAGCTGGGCGTAGTTCCAGCCGTAGCGCATCGCCTCCTCCGGAGTGCCGGCCGTGCCCTGCACGAGCAGCGTGGAGTCGCCGGAGACGGCCGCGGCCAGGTGCTCGGAGACCCAGGTCTTGGCCGTGCCGGGGACGCCGACCAGCAGCAGCGCGCGGTCGGTGGCCAGGGTGGCGATGGCGATCTCGACGATCCGGCGCGGGCCGATGTACTTCGGCGTGATGACGGTGCCGTCCTCGAGCGTGCCCCCGAGCAGGTAGGTCGCGACCGCCCACGGCGACAGCTTCCAGCGCGGCGGCTTCGGCCGGCCGCTGTCCGCGTCGGCCTTGCGCAGGGCTTCGAGCTCGGCCGCGAAGGCGTGCTCGGCGTGCTGGCGCAGGACCGTGGGCTGGGTTTCATCAGTGGCAAGAGCGCTCATGGCAGGCAACTTTCGATTTTCGGCAAGGCGGCACCCACTCCAGAGTCCACCTTGGGGGAAGGAATCAGACAGCGTCCAGCTCGGGGAATCAGACAACTTCCGAAACAGGTGCGTCCATATCAGACGACATCAGACGACATCAGACGACGTCCAGCTCGGCGAGCATCAGGGCCCGGTCCCGCAGCATCGCCGCGAGGTCGTCCAGGTCCTCGGCCCACAGCGGCTGCTCGGCGCGGATCTCGTCGGCCTTGGCCGCCACCGCCGGCGCGAACGACGGCGGCATCCAGCGGCCGGCCAGATTGTCCATGCCGAAGAACCGGGCGACGTCGTTGCGGGTGGCGTTCGGCAGGTACTTCGGGATCGCCGCCAGCAGCGCCTCGCAGACCGGGTCCGGCCAGGGCCGGCCGAGCCGGGCCAGGATGATCGGGGCGCTGTGGATCGAGTACTGCGACCGGTGGTCGGCCACCACGCCGAGGCACCAGCGCTCGGCGGCCTCGTCCGGCAGCAGCTCCAGCATGTCGGAGGCGGCGTTGACGGCGCAGAACGCCTCGGCCCAGGCCGCGTCCCGCTGGCGCAGCGTGGCCGAGCGCCAGCCGCGGTGCCCGGCGGCCGCCTCCCAGCGGTTGGCGGCGGTGCTGCGCAGCAACTGGGCCGGGGACAGGCCGAAGCGTTCCCAGGCGGCCAGGGGCGTGGCGGCTATGAGGTCTTCGAACCAGTACGCGGGCTGCATCTTGGCCAGCCGGCGCTCGTCCTCAGTCTGCACCCAGCCCTCGCCCAGGCCGTCCCGCACCTCGTCCTCGGTGAGCTGCAGCTTCTGGTCCTTGACGGTCACCAGCACGGCGTCGCCCTCGGTGGCCACCTCCACCCAAGAGTGCAGCCGGGCCGCCATCCGGTCGGCGAAGCGGGAGCCGGGCAGGGTCGCCAGCAGCCGCACCGCCTCGGCGCGGACCTGCCGGGACTTGTCGTCCAGGGCTGATTCCAGGAACGGCTCGTCCTCCGGTCCCAGGCCGACGGCCAGGGCCTCGACATAGGAGGCACGGGTCTCCGCGGCGTGTCCGGGCTGCTCCCAGGCCTCTTCGACCAGGACGCGAGCCGCCGCCGGGTCCTTGCCGCGGAACCACGTGAGGTAGCCGATGCGCTCGTGCGGCTTGTCGGACGACCAGGCGTCGGCGTCCGGCGCGGAGGCGTAGCGGGTGAAGGTCGACCACTGCTGGTTCTGCTTGGCGAGCCAGGTGCCGCGCGGACCGGCCAGCGTCATCAGGTCGGCCCGGACCGCCTTGCTGCCGCGCGCGTAGTCGAACAGGGGCGGCAGCAGCTCTGCCGGAGCCCGGCAGCCGGTCTTCGCGGCCGCCTCCAGATACTCGGGAAGCGATTCGGAACGCGAGGCGACCAGCGCGGTCAGCCGGGCCGAGGTCGCGGTGGGCAGCAGCGGCCTGGTGTCCAGGGCGGCGGAGCGGGCGGCCTGCGCCGCGGCCGGGTCAGAGCCGGTAGAACCGTCAGAGCCGTCCTGCTCGCCGACAAGCACGGCCGAGTACGCCGAGCCGGCGCTGCCCGCGCGCCGCCAGGCGCTCATCAGGGCGGCCGAGCTGAGCAGCGCCGCCGCCGGGCTGTCGCCGGACGCCGCGAACCGCCCCGCGGCCGGCGGGGTCCGCCGGTCGGTGCCGACCAGGGCCGTCGAGACCAGGTCGGGCCAGACCTCGGACCCGGTCTGTTGGGAGGCTTCGTTCATGGTGCTCACCGCGCTTCCGCCAAAGAGAAGGTCTCCGGGACCCTCACAGCCTTCGCACTGATGTCCACAGATTCTGCACCACGGCACTGACAACTTAGCCCTGCCATGCCAATACCCTGAAATTCCCACATCAGAGGGCCACCGCGGCGCCCTCGGACCACACCGTCAGCGGCTCGAAACCGGCGTCGGTGTAATCGCCGAACACCGTCACGGGATGCCCGCCGGATACCGCCAGCAGCCGCCACAGGGCGGGTTCGTCGCATATCAGGGGCACGCGGCAGCCTTCGGCGTCCCGCAGTTCGCCATCACGGTCGGGGACAGCGCTCGCGACGACCGCCGGCCATCCCTCCTGCCACGGGTCCACGGCCAACGCGGCGGCGAACCCGTCGGCGGCCTCCTGCAGCGTGCCGCCCTCCGGCTCCGCGATGACGACGTCCACCTCACCGGACTCCATCTGCGCGCGCAGCGGCAACGCCTCGGAGTGGAACACCATCTCCGCCCGGTAGACGGCGCCGACCGGCAGCGCCAGCGTCGGAGCCTGCTGCATGGCGCCGAAGGCCAGCAGCATGGCCAGGCGGCCGCTCTGCGCCCCGCGCAGCCAGATCCGGCGCTCGGTCAGCTTCTCCGCCGCCCGATCCCGCGTCCCCAGGACGTGCCACCGGTCGGCGACCCGCTCGCCGGAGCGGCGCACGGCATCGGCGTCCACGGAGATGCCGACCCGGCGGCGCACCGTGTCCTGCATCGCCGGCGGCAGGTCGGCCAGCCGCGACCAGGCTTCGCAGAGCAGGTGCAGGCGCGCGAACTCGGTCAGGACCGCGTCCGGCCAGCTGTCTCCGGAGGAGGAACGGGCGCTCGTCAGGGACCGGACCCGGTTCGCCACCCCGGGCGCCTGCGCGTCGACGAGCCGCTTCGCGACCGGGTCGACGGCGCTGTAGGACAGGGTCGCGGAGTCGCTGATGCCGGCGGCCACCTGGTCGGTGAGCCAGCGGTCGAGGTCGGCCAGCCCGTTGCCGATGCGCTCGGCGCGCTGCGCGGCCCGCTTGGCGGCCCCCTCGGGATCGGCGGCGGCCTTCTCGGCCTTGGCCGCACTGCGGGCCGCGGACTTCTCGGCACGGTCGCGCCGGGAGTCGGCCCAAGCCTGGACCCGCTCGGGCAGGGTCTCGCTGTCCGCGATGCTCCCGGCGGCCCATAACAGGAGCAGACCCAGTGCGTGCTTGCAAGGAAACTTTCTGCTGGGGCAGGTGCAGGCATACGCAGTGTCCGAGTCGGCCACGGATACCGTGACTTGGTACGGCTTACTGCCGCTGCCCTTGCAGTCCCCCCAGAGCAGCCGCCCGGAGTCTTGATAGCCGGTGTCCGACCAGGGTCCCGGCACGCCGAGCTTCGCGCCCGCCTTCTGCGAGGGCGCGTCAGGGGCGAGGGAGTTCACCTGGGCGGCGGTCCAACGTTCTGCCATGAGGCGAACACTATTTCAGGGGACCGACAAGGGTGCCGCTATCCCCGTATCACCAAGCGCATCGCCGCTCGCGCCTCACACACTCGCGAGATTCGCGTTCACCCAGTCGACGATCTCCTGCGTCGAGGTCCCCGGAGTGAAGATCGCCACGACCCCCATCTCCTTCAGGGCCGGGAAGTCCGCCTCGGGGATGATGCCGCCGGCGAAGACCTTGATGTCGGAGGCGTCCCGCTCCTTGAGGATCTCGATGACCTTCGCGCACTGCGTCATGTGGGCGCCGGAGAGGATGGACAGCCCGATCGCGTCGGCGTCCTCCTGGATCGCGGTGGCGACGATCTGGTCCGGCATCTGGTGCAGTCCGGTGTAGATCACCTCCACGCCGGCGTCGCGCAGGGCGCGGGCGACGACCTTCGCGCCGCGGTCGTGCCCGTCCAGGCCGGGCTTCGCGATGACGACGCGGACCGGTGCTGACTGGCTCATAGCACTGCCTCCACTGGCTGGTTAAGGGCGATCGCCGGTGATGGCCTTAGCCCGCGGACTAAACAGGGAACACAGTAACCGACCAGGGTCTCGAGCCAATCCAGTGCCGGAGTGTGACGGTCCGCACAATGCTCCGTGAGGATCATCGGACTTCCTGCGAGAACACTGGTTAACCACTTGCAAAGGACGCGTAAAGTCCGCCGAACCGTTGTCCGTCCACCGCTGAAGGCAGTAAAGTCGCGACTCGGTAACGGCGTTGTCCCCACGCGGTTTGCTGCTTGAGTCCCGGCTGTCCCACGTTCCCAGGAGGTATCGGCCGTCATGGGAAGACATGGCTCGTCACAATGGGATAGTGAGTGGCAAGCAGCCATGGCTCCCTCCGACGAGGACAGCCTTTACGGCTCCTCCGACGGCTACCAGGCGGTGAACGACTGGTCCGGCGTTTACCAGGTGCAGACGCCGCAGGCGCCCGCCTCGACCATTGGTTTCTACGAGACCTACAGCGAGCCGGCAGCACAGCCCGTGATGGACCAGAGCTACTACGAGTCGGTCTACGCGGCGTACTCGATGCAGCAGGCACATCAGGCCACGGCGCAGGTCCAGCAGGACTACTACAGCGCCGCGCCGGCACAGCCCGAGTTTCCGGCGCATTCCGGGTATCCGGCGCATTCCGAGTACCCTGCGCATTCCGAGTACCCTGCGCATTCCGAGTTCTACGGACAGCCGCAGCACGAAGAGCACAACTTCCATCTCCCGGAGTTCGACACCGGGCAGTTTGAGGCCATCTACGAGGAGCCCGGCTCCGTAGAGGCTTCCTACGATCTTCTTCCCGAGGGGGAAGGCGCGTACGACGCCTACGACGGTGAGGGCTACGGCGAGGGCGACTACCTCGACTACGAGTACACCGGCTACGACACTGACGAGTCCGACGACTCCGACGACGACTACCGCTCCGGCTACGCCGACTACCGCGACGGTTACAGCGGCTACGACGGCGACGACCTCGCCGACGACGAACCCGAGGAACTGTCGCGCCCGGCTCGCTCCCGCAGCCGGTCCGGCGGCCCGAACTCCGGTTCCACTTCCAGCACTTCCAGCCGCCCCTTCGGCAGCAAGCCGCCCCGTGTCCCGCTCCCCGGCCGCCGGACCCTGCACGCCATCACCTCGACCCCGGCCGCGGTCGTGGGCGTCGCGGCGGTGGCCGTGGCGGCCGTCGGCGGCCTGCGGCTGCCCTCCGGGCACACCGAGGCCGCCGCCGACGCGGCGAGCCCGGCCACCCCGACCACGAACGCGCTGGAGCAGAACCTGCTCCAGATGCGCGCCGCGTCCGCGAACATGGCCGACCGCGCCACGCGCTCGGAGCAGCGCAGCGAGCTGGCCCAGCAGCAGGCGCTGGAGAAGCAGCGGCTGGCCGAGATGGCGCCGAAGTACTTCCTGCCGGTGCAGGACTACATGCTGACCGCCGGGTTCGGCGACTCCGGCGCGCGGTGGGCGAGCCTGCACACCGGCCAGGACTTCGCGGTGCCGACCGGCACGAAGGTCGTCGCCGTCACCGACGGCACGGTGATCGAGGCCAACTACGCCGGGGCCTTCGGGAACCGGATAGTGATCCAGCATCCCGACGGCTCGGAGACCTGGTACTGCCACCTGAGCGTGATCCGGGTCCGCAGCGGCAAGGTCGCGGCCGGGCAGATCATCGCGCTGTCCGGCGACACCGGCAACTCCACCGGGCCGCACCTGCACTTCGAGTACCACCCGCCGGGTCCGGCGGACCCGATGAACGGGGTCCCGGGCGCCAGCACGGCGGTGAACCCGGTGCCGTTCCTGCGGAGCCACGGGCTGCTGCCGTAACGGCGGCCTCACCGCTGTAGCCGGCTGGCCGGCTACAGCGCCCTACAGGCAGTCAGAGCCTGTAGCTTCAGCTGCCTGTCCCGAGGCTCCTGCCTCTACAGGCCCCGCCTCGGCAGCTGCTGCCTCTTATAGCTTCTGTACTGGCGCCATCGTCAGCAGCAGCGTCCGCACTCCCGACGACCCGAAGTCGATCGTCGCCTCGTCCCGCTCGCGCCCGCTGACCGCCACCACGGTCCCCATGCCGAACGAGTCGTGGATGACTCGGTCACCCGGATCCAGTGAGATCACCTTCACCGGCGTCTTCCGCTGCTGGAAGCCGCGCGAGGTGCCGCTGCCGCGCCGGTCGCCGAACGGCGAACGCTCAGCCGTCCTCGGCTCCGCCACCGTGCGTTCCCACTCGATGAGCCCGTCGGGGATCTCGCCCAGGAACTTCGACGGCGGGTTGTACTGCGGCGCGCCCCACGCCGAACGGTAGACGGACCGGGAGACGTAAAGCCGCTCGCGGGCCCGGGTGATCCCCACATACGCCAGGCGCCGCTCCTCCTCCATCTCCTTCTTATCGCCCATGGAGCGCATGTGCGGGAAGACTCCGTCCTCCATCCCCGTGAGGAAGACCACCGGGAACTCCAGTCCCTTGGCGCTGTGCAAAGTCATCAGCGTGACCATGCCCTCGTGGTCCTCACCGTCCGGGATCTGGTCGGAGTCCGCGACCAGCGCCACGCGCTCCAGGAACTCCGGGAGGCGCCCCTCGGGCTGGGCCTGCTCGAATTCCAGCGCAACAGCGAGGAGTTCTCGAAGGTTCTCGATGCGGGTCTCGTCCTGGGGGTCGTCAGAGTCCTGAAGCTCCTGCAACAACCCTGTGCGCTCGAGTATGGCCTCCAGCACGTGCGCGGGACCGTACTCCGCAGCCATCTCGCGCAGCTCGTCCATCATCTGCGCGAAGCCCTGGATCGCCTTGACGGACCGGCTCGCCAGCCCCGGCGCCTCGTCGGCGCGCCGCAGGGCCGCGCCGAAGGTGATGCGGTCGCGCGTCGCGAGGCGGTCCAGCGCCTCCTCCGCCTTGTCGCCGATGCCGCGCTTCGGCGTGTTCAGGATGCGGCGGACCGATACGACGTCGTCCTCGTTGGCCAGCGCGCGCAGGTAGGCGAGAGCGTCGCGGACTTCCTTGCGCTCATAGAAGCGGACGCCGCCGACCACCCGATACGGCAGGCCGACGCGCACGAAGACTTCTTCGAAGACACGGGACTGCGCGTTGGTCCGGTAGAACACCGCGATGCCGCCGTACGTGGTCTCCTTGGCGTCGGAGAGGCGGTCGATCTCCTCGGCGATGTACTGGGCCTCGGAGTGCTCGTCGTCGGCGACGTAGCCGGTGATCAGCTTGCCCTCGCCGGAGTCCGTCCACAGGTTCTTGGCCCGGCGGCCCTTGTTGTTCTCGATGACGGCGTTGGCCGCGCTCAGGATGGTCTGCGTGGAGCGGTAGTTCTGCTCCAGCTTGATGACCTTGGCGTCCGGGTAGTCGCGCTCGAACTCGATGATGTTGCGGATGGTGGCGCCGCGGAAGGCGTAGATGCTCTGGTCGGCGTCACCGACCACGCACAGCTCGGCCGGCCCGAGCTTTTCCCCGGACACGGCGTCCTCGGCCCCGAGTCCCGGGCGGACCAGGTCACCGTCGACCGTGCGCTTCTCGTGCTGCCCGACCAGTTCCTTCACCAGCTGGTACTGCGCGGTGTTGGTGTCCTGGTACTCGTCGACCAGGATGTGCCGGAACCGGCGGCGGTAGTGCTCGGCGACCATCGGGAAGGCCTGGAGCAGGTGCACCGTGGTCATGATGATGTCGTCGAAGTCCAGCGCCTTGGCCGAGGTCAGACGGTCCGAGTACATCCGGTAGACCTGGGCCAGCATCCGCTCGGACTCGGTCTCGGCACGGCTGGAGAAGGTGTCGTGGTCGACGAGCTCGTTCTTCAGCTTGGAGATCTGACCCAGCAGGGAGCGCGGCGTGTGCTTCTTGGGGTCGATCTCCAGATCGCGCAGGACCATGGTCATCAGCCGCTGGGAGTCGGCGGTGTCGTAGATCGAGAAGTTGCTCGGCAGGCCGGCGGTCTTGGCCTGGGCGCGCAGGATCCGGACGCAGGCCGAGTGGAAGGTCGAGACCCACATCAAGCGGGCGCGCGGGCCGACCAGCTCCTCCACCCGGTGCCGCATCTCGGCGGCGGCCTTGTTGGTGAAGGTGATGGCCAGGATCGAGCCGGGGTGCGCGTGCCGCTCGCCGACCAGGTAGGCGATGCGGTGGGCCAGCACCCGGGTCTTGCCGGAGCCGGCGCCGGCGATGATCAGCAGCGGGCCGCCGGAGTGCAGCACCGCCTCGCGCTGCGGGCCGTTGAGGCCGTCCAGCAGCGCCCGGGCGCCCGCGGACTCCTCCGGCGGGATCCAGGCGTCCTCCGGCTCCTGCCAGCCGTCCCAGCCCTCCTGCTCGGCGGAGTCCTCGTCGAGCCACGCCGGCGGCTCGGGCAGCGCGCGCTCGGAATGGCGCTCCTCACCTGCGCCGCGCTGCTCCCTGATCTCGTCGAGCATGGGGAACAGCGGAAGGGCACCTGGGGCGAAGAGGGAAGAACTCACTCCAGGATTTTCGCAGACGGCACCGACAACGCGGGGGCGGTCGCCGAAGACCGGTCGCGGGAGCACGCCGGAGCACGTCCGGAGCACGTCCGGAGCGCATCCGGAGCGCATCCGGAAGACGGCGGAGTGGCCTGGAACACGCTGTGCGGTCGCGGCGTTGCGCACAAGAGGGGCCCGAGCAGGGTGCCTTTTCCGGATCCTCTGACCGTGGAGCAGCCGCATGCCGCAGGACACCGAGCCTGACACAGGGCCCGCCACTGAGCTTGACACCCAGCCCGCCACTGAGCCTGACACCCAGCCCGCCACCGAGCCGGACACCGAGCCCAGGCGTGTCCTGGTCCTCGCCGCCCACCCCGACGACATCGACTTCGGCGCCGCCGGCACCGTCGCGACCTGGACCGAAGCCGGGATCGAGGTGGTGTACGCGATCGTGACCAGCGGCGAGGCCGGCGAGGCGTTCCCGGACACGCCGCGGGCGGAGGTCGGCGCGCTGCGCGAGGCCGAGCAGCTCGCGGCGGCGAAGTGCGTCGGCGTCACCGACGTGCGCTTCCTGCACTGGCCCGACGGCCGCCTGGTGCCGTCGCTGGAGCTGCGCCGCGACCTGTCCCGCGTGATCCGCCAGGTCCGGCCGGACCGGATCCTGATCCCGTCGGCCGAGCTGGACCTGGACCGCATCTACGCCTCGCATCCGGACCACCGCGCGGTCGGCGAGGCCGCCATCGCGGCGGTCTACCCCGACGCCCGCAACCCCTGGGCCCACCCCGAGCTGCTGGAGACCGAGGGCCTGGAGCCCTGGACCGTGCCCGAGACCTGGGTGATGGCGACGAAGCACGCCAACCAGGCGGTGGACATCACCGAGGCCTTCGAGCGCAAGGTCGCCGCGTTGCAGGCGCACGCCTCGCAGATCGGCGGCCGCGAGGGCATGGACGAGATGCTGCGCAGCTGGGGCGCCGCCATCGCGGCGAAGATGGGGCTCGGCGAAAACCGGATCGCCGAGGCCTTCCAGGTGGTCAATACTCGCTGAATGCTCTTCAGCGAAGTGGACCGCGGCGCGCTGGCCCCGATCACCCCGTGGGAGAACCTGGCGTGGCGGGCCGAGACCGAGAGCTGGATCCGCGCCGCGCTGGCCGAACACGGCAGGACGCCGGCGGCCGAAGGATGGCGCGCGCGGGTGCGACGGTGGTCGGTTCTCTATGAAGTGCCGACGTTCTCGCGGGAATCGACGGCCGGGGCCGCGGAACCGGTGTGGTTCAAAGCGAATCCCGAAGCATCTCGCTTCGAGGCAGCGGTGAGCTGGTACCTCGGCCGCGAGCACCCCGAGCACGTGCTGACCCCGCTGGCGGTCGACACCGAACACGGCTGGACGCTGCTGCCGGACGGCGGCCCGGTGGTGCGCGCGGCCCTGGCGGCCCGCGGATCGACGACGGTCGCGGGCTACGTCCCAGTCGTGCAGCAGTACGCGGAATTCCAGCGCGCGGTGTCGGCCGAACGCGTCGTGGAGCTCGGCGTCCCGCAGATCGGAGTGAAGACGCTCCCTGAGACGCTGGAGCAGATCGAGGCCGCTGGGCGTGCCCTCCCGCCCGAGGAGCGGCACCTGCTCGACGCACGCCTACCTGACTTCGCCTCCTGGTGCCACGAACTGGCCGCCGCCGGCATGCCGGACGCCGTCGACCACGCCGACCTCCACGACGGCCAGATCTTCGCCCCCGGCCACGACGGTCACCACCGCTTCTTCGACTGGGGCGACGCCGCGGTCACCCACCCCTTCAGCAGCATGCTGGTGACGACCCGGGTGGTACGCCGCACCGGCGCGGACGCCAAGGACGTCGCCCGCCTGCACGACGCCTACCTGGAAGCCTGGACCGGCGAATACGACCGCCCAGCCCTGCGCGAGATGCTGGCCCTGGCCTGCCGGATCGAGGCGGTGGCACGGATCCTGGTCTGGAACCGGCTGTTCCCGGGGAACGCCAGCGGAAGCAGCGGGTGGGCTGGTGAGTTGACGGAGGCCCGCGACTTCTGACCGCCCCGCGTCACAACACCCCCTCCACCGCCCCAGCCACCCGCCGCGCCTCCCCATCCGACAACGGCGCTCCGTCCGCGTCGACGACGTAGAACACGTCAACCGCCTCGGCGCCGAGGGTCGAGATGCGGGCTGAGCGGACCGAGACGCCGGTGGCGGCCAAGGCGGCGGCGGCGCGGTGGAGCAGGCCCGGGGAGTCGTGCGCCCGGACCTCGAGCACCGTCGCGGAGGCTGACGCGTGCGGGAGGACCGCCGTGCTGGGCGGCGCCACCAGGCGGGTGCGGCGTTCCCCGGCGTCGCGGGTGGCCAGGCGGGCAGCCACGTCCAGGGTGCCGGCCAGGGCCATGCGCAGGTCTTCGCGGAGCCGGTTCTCCAGGGCGGCGCTCCAGTCGGCGGTGACGAGCCAGCGTTGGACGGCGATGCCGTCGACGGTCTCGGTGGTGGCCGCGCGGATCGTCAGGCGGCGCAGGGCCAGGACTCCGGCGACCGCGGCCAGCAGGCCTATGCGGTCGGCGGTGGCCACCGAGACGGTCTGCGCGTCCTCGACCACGACCACCAGGCCGCCGGGGTCGTTTCGGCAGCGCTCGGCCAGCTCCGCCGAGTGCGCCGGGTCCGAGGGCTCCGCCGCCGGCGGATCGCAGCCCAGCAGGGCCGCCTCGGCGCGGAAAGCCAGGTTCCGGTAGAGGCCGGCGCGCCAGGGGTTCCAGGCGGCCGGGCCGGTGGCGGTGCTGTCCGCCTCGGACAGGGCGCGCAGCAGCCGCAGCGCCTCCAGGCGGGGGCAGGGCAGCTCGGCCAGGGCGTCGAGGAGCGTGCCGAGGGTGGCCGGGTCGTCGGGGTCGCGGCGGGTGGCCAGGTCCGGCAGCAGCAGGTGGTGGCGGACCAGGCCGGTCAGCACGCCGGCGTCGGCGGGTCCGAAGCCGAGCGCCGGCGCCAGGTCGGCGGTCAGCTCCGCGCCGACCTCGGAGTGGTCGCCGGGCAGCCCCTTGCCGATGTCGTGCAGCAGCGCCGCGACGAGCAGCAGGTCCGGCCGGTCCACCCGGCGGGTGAGCGCGGCGGCCGCCGCGACGGTCTCCAGGGTGTGCCGGTCGACGGTGTGGATGTGCAGGCTGTTCCGCTGCGGCAGGGACCTGATCCGCCGCCACTCGGGCAGCAGCGACTGCAGGATCCCGGAGCGGTCCAGCGCCTCCCAGACCGGGATCAGCCCGGGGCCGGAGCCGAGCAGCGCCGCGAAGGCCTCCCGGGCCGGGCGCGGCCACGGCCGGGGCAGCGGCGCCGACTCCTCGGCCAGCCGGCGCAGGGTGTTCGGGGCGAAGGACAGTCCTGAGTCGGCGGCCGCGGCGGCGGCCCGCAGCACCAGGACCGGATCGCGGGAGGGCGCGGCCGCGCGCGCCAGGTACACCTCGCCGTCCTGCTCCACCACGCCGTCGGCGAGCGGCCGGCGCACCGGGCGCCGGGCCGGGTTGCGCGCCACCAGCACCGCGTCGACCTGGTGCCACGCCGTCTCGGCGGCGTACGCGATGGTCCCGGCGGCCTCCGCGACCCGGCGCAGCAGCAGGTCGGCGTCGCTGGAGTAGAGCTCGGCCGCCTCCTTCGGCTCGGCCCCGGCCAGCACCCCGGCCTCCCGCAGCGCCGCCGCCACCGCGTCCTGCTCCTGCAGCAGCAAGCGGTCCAGGGCGCGCCCGGAGACGCCGTGCAAGGCGTCGCGCACATCCAGCAGGAACTCCCGCGCCCGCTCCGGCGCCCCGTGCGGCACGTCCACCAGCCAGGACGCCGAGATGAAGCGCAGCATCGTGGAGTCCCGCAGGCCGCCGCGCGCCTCCTTCAGGTCCCCCTCCAGCCGGTACGCCAGCTCGCCGTGCCGCTCCAGCCGCCCGGCGTACTCGCGCCGCAGGTCGCCGAGCCGCCGCGCGGGCTCCCGCCGCCAGTCGGCGAACGCCGCGGCGCGGATCCCGGCGACCAGGGTGGCGTCGCCGGCCACCAGGCGCGCGTCCAGCAGTCCGGCGGCCACCGCCAGATCGGTCGAAGCGAGCTCCCGTGCTTCCTGGACGGTGCGCACCGAGTGGTCCAGCTTGGCCCCGGAATCCCAGACCGGGTACCAGATCTTCTTCGCGATCTCCGCGATCGCCTCGGCGTCCAGCGCGGCGTCGTGCAGCAGCACCACGTCCAGGTCCGAGCCCGGGGACAGCTCCTGGCGCCCGTAGCCGCCGACCGCCGCCAGCGCCACCCCGGGCACCGGCGGCAGCAGCGCGGCCAGGAACGCGTCCGCGGCGTCGGAGCGGGCACGCCGGAAGGCCGGCCCGATCTCCAGACCGGGCCGGCCTTCCATCGCCACAGGGACGGCGCCCACTACAGCGCCGAGCCTCCGTGCTCACCGGTGCGCACCCGCACCACGTCGTCGACCGGGGCCACCCAGACCTTGCCGTCCCCGATCTTGCCGGTCACCGCGGCCTTGACGATCACGTCCACCAGGTCCTCGACGTCGTCGTCCTCGCAGAGCACCTCCACCCGCAGCTTCGGCACCAGGTCGACGGTGTACTCCGCGCCCCGGTAGACCTCGGTGTGGCCGCGCTGCCGGCCGTAGCCGCTGGCCTCGGAGACCGTGATGCCGTGGACACCGAAGGCCTGCAGCGCCTCCTTCACCTCCTCCAGCTTGAACGGCTTGATGATCGCCGTGATCAGCTTCATGCCTTGACCTCTTCCTGGACGTCGTTGTCGGACGCGACGGCCTTGGCCGCCACCGTGGCGGGCACCCCGTCAGCGGTCCCGGCCAGCGCCCCGCGCAGCGACGCGCCCAGCCGGCCCCAGTCGTAGGCGGTCTCGGAGTGCTCGGTGCTGTCGATGCCCTCGACCTCGGCGTCGGCACTGATCCGCATGCCGATCGTCTTGTGCAGGACCCAGCCCAGGACATAGGAGACCACGAACGAGTAGGCCAGCACGATCCCGGCCCCTTCACACTGCCGCAGCAGCTGGGTCGCCCCGCCGCCGTAGAACAGCCCGGCCTCGGCACCGTTGGTGTAGCCGGACACCATCTGCTTGGTGGCGAAGAAGCCGATCAGCACGGTGCCCAGGATGCCGCCGACCAGGTGCACGCCGACCACGTCGAGCGAGTCGTCGTAGCCCAGCTTGTTCTTCAGGTTGATGGCGTAGCAGCAGACGAAGCCGGGGATCAGGCCGACGAAGATGGCGCCCAGCGGCGAGACCGAGGCACAGGCCGGGGTGATCGCGACCAGGCCGGCGACCGCGCCGGAGGCGGCGCCCAGCGAGGTGAAGGTGCCGTGCTGGATCTTCTCCGCGGCCAGCCAGCCGACCATGGCGGTGCAGGTGGCGAGCTGGGTGTTGATGAAGACCATCGAGGCCTGGCCGTTGGCGCCGAGCGCGGAGCCGGCGTTGAACCCGAACCAGCCGAACCACAGCAGGCCGACGCCGAGCATCACGAACGGCACGTTGTGCGGCCGCATCGGGTCCCGGCCGAAGCCCACCCGCTTGCCCAGCACCAGCGCCATCGCCAGACCCGCGGCACCGGCGTTGATGTGCACCGCGGTACCGCCGGCGAAGTCCATCACGTGCAGCTTGAAGTTGATGAAGCCGTTGGGCGAGAAGACCCAGTGCGCCACCGGGAAGTAGACGAGCGTGACCCAGCCGGCGACGTAGACCGTCCAGCCGACGAACTTGGTGCGGTCCGCGAGCGACCCGGAGATCAGGGCCGGTGTGATGATCGCGAACATCAACTGGAAACACACGACGGCGATGGTCGGGACGCCGGTCGCGCCGTAGAGCGAGCCACCGGTGCCGGAGCCGAAGCCCTGCCCGATGTCGTGCAGCGCCCACTGCTTCAAGCCACCCCAGAACGCATTGCCGGTGCCGTCCCCCGAACCGACGTTACCGAACGACACCGACCAGCCGTAGAGCACCCAGAGGATGGTCACCACGGCAATGGCGATGAAGTTCATCATGAGCATGTTCAGGACGCTCTTCGCGCGGACCATACCGCCGTAGAAGAACGCCAGCCCCGGTGTCATGAGCAGCACGAGCGCTGAACTCGCGAGCACCCAAGCGGTGTCACCATTGCTGAACGCGGATGGCATCGCTTCTCCCTCACCTGATGTAGCGGACGATGGGAAGGAGCCTGACCGCGCACCGTTTCCGGCGGGTCCGCCGAGTGTTTCCAAGCGGTGACATGTAGGCGTGTTGTGTTACGTCCAGATGAACTTGTTCCGACAAGTGAGAAGGTCCGTTACAAAGCGGACACGTGTCAGGTTCCTGTCTCAAGACCATGAGCACGCGTATGCCCGCCGCGCGCGGCGGGCATACGTACGTTCGTCCGTTCGGTCAAGCACCACCTCGAGCACCGTCTCAAGCGTCGCGTAGAGCACCCTCAAGCAGCAGCCGGCAGCACCGCGCCAGCCCGCTCGTGCACCTCCCGCACCATCCGCACATCCGGGTAGCGCGCGTAAAGATTACCGACCGTCGTCCGCAGCCGGTCCTCGACCCGCTTCGACCGCAGCCGCTTCACCAGATCCACGCCGGTGTGCACGTATCCCACCGCCGCCTCCGGCTCGCGCTGCTGCAGCCGCACCGTGGCCATACCGACCACGTTCAGCGCCCGGCTGCGCAGGTGCAGGTCGTCGTTGGAGAACAAGTCCACAGCCCGGTCGATGTTCTTCGCGGCCTGTTCGGTCAGCTGCGGATAGCGGTAGGCCAGGTCCCGGAAGGAGTGGCCGTTCTCCGCGTTCAGCTCGGCCTCGGTGAAGAACGCGGCCCAGTCCGGGTCCGGCCCCGCTCCCGGCTGCGAGCCTGCCGGGACGTCGCCGGGGAACAGGTCCTCGGCGGCGGCCACGGCGCGCCGGCAGTTGTCCGCGTCGCCGAGGTTCGCGTACGCCCGCGCCTCCAGCGCCGCCAGCATCGACTGCACCCGCGGCGTGGCGCTGCCGTGGCTGCCGTACTGCGCCAGGTGCACGAGCTCCAGCGCGTCCTGGGCGCGGTTGATGTGGATCATCTGGCGTGCCATGGTGGCCAGCGCGTGCGCGCCCAGCGGGGTGTCGCCGGCCTCCCGGGCGGCGTGCAGCGCCAGCACGAAGTAGCGCTGCGCCGAGGGCTGCATGCCGATGTCGTAAGCCATCCATCCAGCAAGAAGCGCCAGTTCCGAAGCGGTTCGGAACAAGCGCTCGGCCAAGGCTTGCGGGTAGCTGTCGCGTAACAGCTCGGTCACCTCGTGCAGCTGGCCGACCACGGCCATCCGGCGCAGCCCGCCGCCGCACTGCGCGTCCCAGCTGCGGAACAGCCGCGTGGTCTCCTCCAGCAGCGCCATCTCCTCGACGGTGATCCGCCCCGGGGTGCGGCCGTTGGTGGGGTGCTGCTCCGGCACCGGGCTCAGCCACCGCTTCATCGGTTCGACCAGCGACGGCCCGGCGGACAGCGACAGCGAGGTGCCGAGGAAGCCGCGGCGGTTGAGCATGAGGTCGCTGCGGGCGAAGTCGCCCAGCAGCTCGATGGAGCGGCGGCCGGCCCACGGCAGGTCGACCCCGGAGGTGGCCGGCGGCGCCGCGGGCTCGCGCAGGCCCAGCTCGGCATGGGTGATGACGGTGCCGAACCGCTCGGAGAACAGCTCGACCAGGATGCGCGGGGCCGGGTCGCGCGGGTGCTCGCCGTCGAGCCACCGGCGCACCCGCGAGGTGTCGGTGGACACGTGCGCCGCCCCCAGCTGGCGCGCCCGTTTGTTGACCAGTCTCGCCAGTTCCCCCTTAGACCACCCGGAACGCTGGAACCAAGAATTGAGGAGTTCGTTGGGCGGCTTGCCGGTCATTCTTTGTTGCCCCCTGGAGTTCACGCCGGTCCGGCCGGAATGCGAAACCCTGTGTTGCCGAACGTAACCGCCCGGCGACAGTGCCCGCAGCCGAACGTCCTCGAACACCGGGATTCGCCAGAGTTCGCCACCTTGTCGGACCGGAAGATGTTGGACGTCCCAGGTCTAATGACCATCGCGGCCGGGCAGCGTGACCCCGAGGCGTCCGTCGCCGTTGGAGGAAGCATGCGTGTACGCCTGGGGGGCACCCGCCGCACCCACACCCGGCCGGCGCCGGCATTCCGGCTGCCCGCGGCCTATGACGTCCTGGACGTCCCGGCCGCCGCCGGGCACCGGGTGCTGCTGCAACTGGAGCGGCTGGGCACGCCGCTCGGGCCGGTGCTGGCGGTGCGCGCCGACGGCCCCGGCCACGAGCGGGAGCCCGGCGGCGGCCGGCTGCGGTTCTTCGTGGAGGCCGGGACGACGGCCTCGTTCCTGGCCGACCTGAAGGAGCTGGGCTGGGATCCGGCCGACACCGACGTGCGCACCATCGGCGTGGTGCTGGACTCCGAGACGCCGCTGCCGCCCGCCGGCAGCCCGCGGTGGGTGCGGCCGCCGGAGTTCGAGCGGACCCAGTTCGAGCGGGCCCAGTCCGAACAAGCACACGTGGAGCGGGCCCAGCTGGAACGGGCGCAGTGGGAACGGACACAGGCCGACCGGCCGATGGTCCTGCCGCCCGCCCGTCTGCTCCTGGGCGCGCTGGCCTACGCCTGCCGGCGCGACGAAGGGCGGCCGGGCTCTGCTCGCCTGAAAGCCGCCCGACCGCCCTTGTGGACCTCCTGATACCCCCGCCCGCGACACAAGGCGCCGCAGCCGCCGACGCGGCTACCGCGGCTACTGCAGAAGCGCGTCGACGAACGCCTCGGGGTCGAACGGCGCCAGGTCGTCCGGGCCCTCGCCCAGGCCCACCAGCTTCACCGGGACACCGAGCTCCTGCTGCACCGCCACCACTATGCCGCCCTTGGCGGTCCCGTCCAGCTTGGTCAGCACGATGCCGGTGATGGCCACCACCTCGGCGAACACCCGGGCCTGCACCAGCCCGTTCTGGCCGGTGGTGGCGTCCAGCACCAGCAGCACCTCGTCGACCGTGCCCTGCTTCTCGGCGACCCGCTTGACCTTGCCCAGCTCGTCCATCAGGCCGGTCTTGGTGTGCAGCCGGCCGGCGGTGTCGATGAGCACGGTGTCCACGCCCATCGCCTGGCCCTCCTTGACCGCCTCGAACGCCACCGAGGCCGGGTCCGCGCCCTCGGCGCCGCGCACCGTGTAGGCGCCGACCCGCGCGCCCCAGGTCTGGAGCTGGTCGGCGGCCGCGGCCCGGAAGGTGTCGGCGGCGCCGAGCACCACGGTGTGGCCGTCGGCGATCAGCACCCGCGCCAGCTTGCCGGTGGTCGTGGTCTTTCCGGTGCCGTTGACGCCGACCACCATCGCCACCGCGGGCCGCTCCGGGCGCCCGTCGGCGGCGGCGTGCTTGCCGACCTTCAGCGTGCGGTCCAGCGCCGGGTCGATGAGCGCGACCAGCTCCTCGCGCAGCAGCGTCCGGGCTTCGTCCACGGTGCGGGTGCCCTGCACCCGGGTCCGGGTGCGCAGCTTCTCGACCAGCTCGCCGGCCGGGCCGACGCCGAGGTCGGCGGCGATCAGGGTGTCCTCGATCTCCTCCCAGGTCGCGTCGTCCAGCTTGTCCCGGGACAGCAGCATCAGCAGTCCCTGGCCGAGGGCGTTCTGCGAGCGGGACAGCCGCGAGCGCAGCCGCACCAGGCGGCCGGCCGTAGGCTCGGGGACCTCGATCTCGGCGAGGTCGGTCCCAGTGGGGGCCGGCTTGGCGGGGACCGGGGCGGCCTCGGCGACCGGCGGGGCCCGCTCGGCGGTGGCGGTGCCGGCGGCACCGGAGGGCGAGTCCTGCGCCTTCGGCTGCGCGACCGGCGTCCGCGGCGGCTGCTCCACCGGGCGGCGGCGGCCTCGGGCACGGTAGAGCAGGGCGGCCGCGCCGAGCAGGGCTATGGCCGCGATGATGATGCCGATGACGAGGAACTCCATGGCAGACATCCTCGCATGTCGTCGGGGGGCGTTACGGCGGGCGGCGGCCCGGCGCGAAGACCGGTGCGCACCGATGCAACCGCGCCGGGGCCGCCGGCGTTTTGGTGGGATGTCAGTGCTGATCGCGGCAGGGAGGAATACGGGTGTCGCGGGAACAGGAATTCGACGAGTTCTATCTGGGCTCGGTGCGGAAGGTCAGGGCGCAGCTCGTCGCGTTACTCGGCGACGCCGGCGAGGCCGACGACGCGGTCCAGGAGGCGTACGCGCGCGCTTGGCAGCGCTGGGACTCGGTGTCCCGGATGGACGACCCGGTCGGCTGGGTGCGGGTGGTGGCCTACCGGATCAAGGTGTCGTCCTGGCGGTCGGCGGTGCGCCGGACCGTCGCCTACCGCAGGCACGGCCCCCCGGCCGACGTGCCGGACATGAGCCCGGACTCGGTGGCGCTGGTCGCCGCACTGCGCCAGATCCCCGAGGCGCAGCGGCGGGCGATCGTGCTCTTCCACCTGGCCGGGCTGACCGTGGAACAGGTCGCGGCCGAGGTCGGGGCCCCGGTCGGCACGGTGAAGGCGCGCCTGTCCCGGGGCCGGGCGGCGCTGGCGCAGGTGCTCGGCGAACCGGCGGACGAGGAGATGAAGGGGAACCACAGCTATGCCTGACACCATCGAAGAGCGCCTGGCGGAGCTGGGCACCAGCCTGGAAGACCTGGCCGGCATCGGATCGCCGTCCCTGATCCGGGGACGCGGAGAGCACCTGCGGGTGGCGCATCGGCGGCGGGTGGCGCTGACGGCGACCACGGCCGCGGTCGTGATCATCGGCGCCGGAAGCATGGTCGCGCTGCGCCCGGGCGGGCATCAGCCGGCTCCGGTGAGCCCGGGGAGCCCGGACCGTTCGGTGAGCGCGCCGCGGGTCACGGGGACGCCGGCCTCCTCGTCCTCTCCCGCGCCTGCGGCCTCGGCGACGACGGCCGTCTCGGTCGACTTGAAGCAGCACAAGATGACGGTCACCAAGGACGGCAAGGTCATGCGGACGATCCTGGTGACCGCTGGAACCGCGGCCCACCCGACCGCGACCGGCACCTTCACCGTCACCGACAAGCTGGAGAAGGAGACGCTTACCTCACCTCCGACCTCGTCCGGTACTTATCAGGTGACGGTGTACTCGGTCATCAAGCTCGATGCGAACGGTCCGCAGATGTATGCCGGGCCCTGGAACGACGGCAAGTTCGGCAAGATCGACGCGAGTCACGGCGACATCGAGATGAGCAACGACGACGCCACCTGGCTGTACGCCACCCTCAAGGTCGGAGACCGCGTCCAGGTCCAGTGACGGCCTACTGTTCGGAGTCCACCAACCGCTCGATGCGGTGCACCACGTCGGCCTGGAAACAGTCCCGCATGTGCGTGAGCCCCTTGAATCCGCTCACGCTGTCCAACACGTGCTTGGTGTTGGCGTAGATCCCCTGCAGCCGCCCGGCCGCCATCGCGATCTGCTTCAACACCCACGTCAGCTCGACCTGCGCCTGGGCCGCCACGGCCGGGGTCATCGTGCCCACCGACAGCACTTCCTCGACCAGGAAGCCGCCGAGCGAGCCGATCAGCAGGTTGATCAGCCCGGCGATGGTGCCCTCGGCCAGGGCCGCCTCGGCTTGCAGGCCGCGCAGCGTCTCCGCGCTCATGGCGAGGTTGGCGGCCAAGGTGTCGAGCTCGCTCAGGTAGTCGGCGAGCAGCGGGTAGAAGCGGTCGGCGGTTGGGCCGCCGCGCCAGCCGGCGTGCAGCTGTGCGGCGGCCCGGCACAGATCGCCGATCGTCGTCTGGACGTGGTCGTGGGCCGCGTCCCAGGCCTTGGCGGCCCGGGCGAGTTCGTCCGGGTCGCCGGTCAGCTTGTCCAGGGCCTCGAAGGGGTCGGGCAGTCCGGTGTGGTGCGCCACCCAGGCCAGCAGCCGCTTCTCCAGGCCGGTGATCCCGACCAGGTGCACGTGGGGATGCGGGACGTCGAGATGCGGAAAGTGGTGCTTCGCCAGGTGTTCCAGCCGGGCCTGGTCGCGGTCGCGCACGTGCTCGGGAGCCGGTTCGGGCTTGCTGCCCTCGGGCAGCGCCGCGGCCCGCGCGATGAACTCCTCGATGCTGTGCGCCTCGGCGGCGGTCGCCGCGATGTCGGCGGTGAGCTGTTCGCCCGGCGCCTGCCGCAGCTCGCGGCGCCGGCTGCGGACCACCAGGACGCCGAAGCCCCAGATCGCGAAGATCAGGAGGCTGAACCCGAAGCCGGACAGCAGCATGACCGTCACGGCTCGACGCTCCCGCCCTGCTCGGGGAGCAGCCGGCACCAGGGGAAGGTGTCAGCGGTCCAGGCCGCGGCCGGGGCGGATGCCGCCGGCGCCGCGCCGGCTCGCGCGTCGATCGCGTGGCCGGCGCTCAGCCCGCCGATGAAGTGGTCGATGACCTCGCAGGCCTCGACGATGTCCTTCTCCGTCTCCGGAAGGCGGTTGTGGTACGCGTCGCGTACCTCCGTCGCCTCGAAGAGCTTGCCGAAGGCGAAGTCGTGGACCCGCGCGCTCTCCAGCTTGCCCGGTACCTCGCGCAGTGCGGCCCGCGCCGCCCGCAGCGCCGCCACGAAAGCCTCCGGCGCCGCGTCGCCGCCGTTCATGACGCCCCCTGTCCCTCCCGTCCCATGGTTTCCGGGGCGGAGCCTACTCCGAGTTGCGGAGTGGTTCGCCCCCCGCGAACACTGAAGGCCATGTATGAGATCAAGGTCGAGCGGACCGAGGACGGCCGCTACATCGCCACCAACGAGCGCGGAGCGACGATCGAGCTCAGCGGGGACGGCACCGGCCCGCACTTCTCCCCGGTGGAGCTGCTGCTGGTCGCGGTGGCCGGCTGCAACATCGTCACCACCGAGCCGCTGACCGCGCAGCGCGGACACCGGATGGCCAAGCTGGCGGCCGGGGCGACCTCGGAGAAGATCGAGCGCAACAAGCTCGGGCCGGTGACCCTGAGCTACAGCGTGGAGCTGCCCGAGGGGGACGCCGAGGCCGAGAAGGTGTTCCGGGACGTCGCCGAGCGCGTGGAGGAGCGGCACTGCACGGTCAGCCGGTCGCTGCGCGAGGGCACGCCGGTGAACCTGGTGCTCGACGACGTCTCCTGAGCCGAACCAGGCGACTCAGTCGAGCGGCAGCGGATCGGTATGCAGAATCCGGTAGAACTGCTTGCTGTCTGACCATTTGCCGTTGATGAACAGATGCGAGCGGGACAAGCCGATCTCCTGGAATCCGCACTTGGCCAGCACCCGCTGCGAGGCGTGGTTCTCCACGTTGGTGCCGGCCTCGACGCGGTGCAGGTTCCAGCGCCGGTGCCCGTATTCACAGACTCCTGATACGGCCGCGGTGGCCAGGCCGCGGCCGTTCAGCGAAGCGTCGACCCAGTACCCCATACGCGCGTTCAGGAAAATGCCGAGCTCGATGTTCGACAGCGTGATGCTCCCGTAGATCTCACCGTCTCCGCTGTCGAATACCCAGCGCTCGACCCGGCCCTGGCGGCGTCCCTCAACGAACTGCTCCAGCTGACTGCGCTGGCCGGCCTCGGTGTAGAAGCCCTCCGGGCGGATCGGCTCCCACGGCTCGAGGTGCGCACGATTACGTTCATAGGCACTCGCGAAAGCCGCAGCGTCTTGCACTACGACGGGTCGCAAGACGATGTCATCAGTAAGACGTATTACCTCTGTGGTCACCTGAAGAGGTTAGACCTTCCCACCCGTCACCCACCGCCGCCCGTTATGGAGCCGCTACGCGGCACTGTACTAATTAAATGATTTCGTCCTCCATCGCACCCTCAACAGAGGGGGCGCTCTGCCCGGCCGGCTGTGCCGGGATCTTCGGAGCGTCGCCTATCACTCCGGTCTCCTTGTTCCGCAGCTTCTGGCTGATCACCGTGGTCACTCCGTCGCCGCGCATGGTGACGCCGTACAGCGCGTCGGCGACTTCCATCGTCCGCTTCTGGTGCGTGATCACGATCAGCTGCGAGGACGCCCGCAGCTCCTCCATGATGTTGATCAGCCGGCCCAGGTTGGTGTCGTCCAGCGCCGCCTCGACCTCGTCCATGATGTAGAACGGCGAGGGCCGGGCCTTGAAGATGGACACCAGGAAGGCCACGGCGGTCAGCGAGCGCTCGCCGCCGGACAGCAGCGACAGGCGCTTCACCTTCTTGCCCGGCGGGCGGGCCTCGACCTCGATGCCGGTGGTCAGCATGTCCGAGGGGTCGGTGAGGATCAGCCGGCCGTCGCCGCCGGGGAACAGGCGAGAGAACACGCCCTCGAACTCGCGCGCCACGTCGGCGAAGGCCTCGGTGAAGACCTGCTCGACCCGCTCATCGACCTCCTTGACGATGTCCAGCAGGTCCTTGCGGGTCTTCTTCAGGTCCTCCAGCTGCTCGGACAGGAACTGGTGCCGTTCCTCCAGGGCTGCGAACTCCTCCAGGGCCAGCGGGTTGACCTTGCCCAGCGCCGCGAAGTCCTTCTCCGCCTTCTTCAGCCGCCGCTCCTGCTCGGCACGGTCGTAGGGCACCGGGATGTCGCCGGCCACCGTCGGCGGGATCGGCACCTCGGGGCCGTACTCGGCGATCAGCACGTCGGCCTCGACGCCGTGCTCGGCGAGCGCCTTCTCCTCCATTTGCTCGATCCGCATCCGCCGCTCGGCGCGCTGCACCTCGTCGCGGTGCACGGAGTCGGTGAGCTTCTCCAGCGCCCCGCCCAGCTCGCGCACCTTGGCCCGCACGACCTGCACCGCGGCGTCGTGCTCGACCCGGGCCCGCTCGGCGGCCTCCCGCTCGCGCTGCGCCAGCGCCAGGGACTGCTCCAGGTGCCGCACGACCTGCTCGAAGCCGTGGGCCACGGCCCGCGCCACCTCGGCCTCCTCGGCCAGACGCTCGGCCCGCTCTATGGCCCGCTCACGCGCCTCGCGCTCCTGCTGCGCGGCGCGGTCCAGCTGGTCGGCGCGGCCGGCCAGGGCCCGGGCGCGCTCCTCGGCGGTGCGGACCGCGAGCCGGGCCTCCATCTCGGCGGTCCGGGCCGCGGTGGCCTCCTGCGCGAAGGTGTC
>JABFWL010000279.1 GCA_013362315.1 Catenulispora sp.
CCGCGCGTGCGGCCCAGGAACACGTGTCCCATCCCGCCGGAGCCCAGGCGTGCGATCAGCACGTAGGGCCCGACGGTGCGCGGATCGCCGGGCTCGAGCGGTTGCACCTCGCGGACCTCCGGCGATCGGGTGCTGCCTGGACATGGAGAAGCACAGCGTCGCAGCGAACTGCGAGCACGCGAGGGGACTGATACCCGCGACGCGCCGGAGTCCACCCGATCGAGGCAGTACAGGGGCAGTACGGGGGAACCGGGCCGGGTCCCCGCTGCCAAGGGTTACGATGCGCACAGCGGTTCTCGTCAACTGGGGTAGGGGATCATTCATGCAGCACAAGCGGGGTATTTCCGGGTTCGCCGCGGTGGCCGTCGTCGCGCTCGCCGGCACCGCCTGTTCCTCCAGCGGCACCACCGGAGCCACGGGCGGCACCACCGGCTCCGACCCGGCGGCCGCCGGCGCGCACACCGAGGCGCTGACCGTGCTGGCCAAGATGCCGGCGCCGCAGGCGGTGGCGCAGACCACGAAGACGGTCTCGGCGAAGAAGAGCGTCAAGGTGCACATGACGATGAAGTCGCCGACGCTCAACGAGACCGCCGACGGCTCGATGTCCTACGGCGGGGCCGCGAAGGCCGACCTCACCATGAGCATGTCGTCCGACAGCCCGCAGGTCGGCCCGCTGTTCGAGCAGATGGGTCAGATGGAGATGCGCATGGACGGCACCGTCGCGTGGCTGAACATGGGCCACAGCGCGCAGATGAAGGCCGCGCTGCAGGGCAAGGCCTGGGTCAAGATGGACTTCGCGCAGATCGCCGGCGACCCGCAGCTCAAGTCCTTCTCCTTCCTGAAGGACGTGCTGAAGAACAACGATCCCGGTGCGCAGCTGCACGCGCTGTTGGCCTCGCCGGACCTGAAGCTGGCCGGGACCGAGCCGCACGGCGGCGTCCAGACGCTGCACTATGCCGGCGACCTCTCCGCCGACGACCTGACGAAGATGGTCGCGGGCGCCACCCTGACCCAGGATGACGTGAACGCGATCAAGGACACGTTGCAGCAGGCCGGGGTGACCAAGGCGAGCTACGACGTCTGGATCGACGGCGACGGCCTGCCGGTCGCCGTCAAGTTCAGCGAGGACACGAAGGTCGGGACCGTGAGCGGGGACCTGACCTACCGCGACTGGGGCGCCCCGGTCACGGTGACGGCGCCGCCGGCCGACCAGACCGCCGACATCCTGAGCCTCCTGAACGGTCAGTAGGAGCGGGCCTACAGTTTCCGTAACGGCGGAACGCTGTTACGGAAAAGAGGACCCGGGATGATGGACCCTTCTTTCGTCGCCGCAGCTTTCGTCACCGCAGAAGTGCGTTACGGAAAGAGGCGGCCCTGATGGCGAGCGGCGGCAGGTGCCCGGTGTGCGGGACGCACCTGCCGCCGAGCGTTCGCGGCCGGCGGCCCGTGTACTGCTCGTCCAAGTGCCGGCAGCGGGCGTACCGGGAACGGCGGCCGCACTCCGGCGACGACGCGTCGGTGCTGGTCGCGGACGTGGAACGGCGCGCGCGGGAGATGGTGCTGGATCCGGCGGCGGTGTTCCGGCGGGAGGTCGACGCGCTGGCCGCGGTGGTGCGGGAGCTGCGGAGGGTCGCCAGGTCTGGTGCGGAACCGACCGAGGAACCGACCGAGGAATCGGCTGAGGAACCGACCGAGGAACCGACCGAGGAACCTGCAGATGCACTGACTGAGGAATCGGTTGAGGAATCGGCAGGCCCCGGCCACCGGAGCTCGGCAGCGCCCGAAGAAGACTTCGCCGAGCTCCTGACCTCCCACCGCCGTCACCTGCACCTGCTCTGCTACCGCATGGTCGGTTCCTACGACGACGCCGAAGACCTGCTCCAGGAGACCTTCCTGCGCGCGTGGCGGGAGCGGGAGTCCTTCCAGCACCGGTCCTCGGCCAAGACCTGGCTGCACCGCATCGCGACCAACGTCTGCCTCGACCACCTGCGGCGCACCGGCCGCCGCCCGCAGCGATACGAGCCGCTGCCCGGCATCGATTCGGGGCCGGGCGAGCCCCCGGTCCGGATGCCCTGGCTGCAGCCGTACCCCGACCGCCAGCTCGACGACCTGCTCGACGAGCTCCCGGCCGCCGACGACGCCGGCGGCTCGCCCGAGGCCGCGGCGGTCTCGCGCGAGACGCTGGAGCTGGTGTTCCTGGCCGCGTTACAGCACCTGCCGCCCAGGCAGCGGGCCGCGTTGATCTACCGGGACGTGCTCGGCCGGCCGGCCGAGGAGACGGCCGGGATTCTGGAGATGTCGGTCGCCGCCGCCAACAGCGCGTTGCAGCGGGCCCGCCAGACGCTGCGCGAACGCCTTCCGGCGCAGCGCGGCGAGTGGAGCGTCGCCGACCGGACGCGCGAGGAGCAGGAGGTCGTGGACCGGTACGTCACGGCCGCCGAACGGGCCGACTTCGCGATGATGGCCGAGCTGCTGAGCGCGGACGCCGTGCTGACGATGCCGCCGAACCCGGTCTGGTTCACCGGCCGCGAGGCGATCCTGGCCCAGGCCGCGGCGGCCTTCGACCCGTCCTCGCCGCGCTATTTCGGCCGCTGGCGCTTCCTGCGCACCGCCGCCAACCGGATGCCGGCGGTGGCCGGCTACGTGCAGCGCCCGGGGACCTCGGTGTACCGGGCGCACATGCTCGACGTGCTGCGCGTCGAGCAGGGGCGGATCGTGGAGGTGACGACCTTCGAGACCCACCTGGTCGCGGCCTGCGGCCTGCCGCTGACGCTGCCCCGGGCGGCGATCGGGGACGGATCGGCGGCCGACCGATGAGAAATCGCGCGGCGTGCGTCTAATCCTGATGTCCGACGAGGACACGAGAACCACCGAAGAGCCACCGAAGAGCTACTGAACGAGGAGTCACGGAAATGACCGAGTCGCGCAAGATCACCATCGAGCAGGACTACCCGGCCACCGCCGAGCGGGTCTGGGAGCTGTGGACCACGGCCGCCGGCATCGAGTCCTGGTGGGCGCCGGACGGCTTCGAGGTCAAGGTCGACGCCCTGGACCTGCGACCCGGCGGCGTGCTGAGCTACACGATGACCGCGACCGGTCCGGACCAGGTGGCGTTCATGGAGGGGGCGGGCCTGCCGCTGAGCACCACGTCGACCAAGACGTTCACCGTCGTCGAGCCCAACCGGCGGCTCGCCTACAACAGCCTGGCCGACTTCATCCCCGGCGTGGCCCCGTACGACTTCCTGACGGAGGTCGAGTTCACGCCGAACGACGAGGGCGACGGCGTGCACGTGACGATGATCGTCGACGCGATGCACGACGAGGAGTGGACACAGCGTCTGGTCGGCGGCCGGCAGAACGAGTTGGCGAACCTGGGGAAGGTCGTCGGGTGAACCGCGGGTGAGCGCCGATAGTGGCAGGACTCTGATTCCTCTTCCCTGATAGGCTCCGCGACCGGGGTGCATCGGGGAAGGGGAACGGGGGCTCATGAAGGCGTTCACCGTGGGCGCGGCTGCCACGACGGCTGTCTGTGTGCTGGTGCTGGGGGCTGCGGCGGGGTGCGGGAGCCAGAGCAAGGCTCCGCCGGCCGCGCATCAGACCGAGTCGGGCTCGACGCCGAGCGGATCGGCGTCCCCGAGCCCGGCCCCGAAACCCACGACACCCCAGGCGCCGCAGTTCTCTGCGGCGCAGGTGCAGGCCGGACTGCTCCGCCCGGCGCAGATGGGCGACGGCTTCGACGTCGCCGACTACACGCCGAGCGCGACCCCGAGCGTCAAGTGGGTCTGTGCCGACGCCGGCGACGCCCCCGACGACGGCATGGTGGCGGTCCCGCCCGGGGGGACCGGGTTCCAAGAAGGGCTCTTCTACCAGCAGTCGAAGGACCAGAACGACTGGCAGCCGTTCACCGTGAGCCAGATCGCCGTCGCCTATCCCGACGCGGGGACCGCCGCGGCCGCGGCGGACAAGATCGCCGCCGGCACCGTCAGCTGCACGACCGGGACCAAGTTCGTACCCAGCAAGTACCAGTCCGGCAAAGGGACTACGTACACCTGGAAGATGGCCAAGGCCGACACCGCGGGCTGGCGGATCTGGCGCGACACCCAGGACCGCGACACCAGCGCCGCGGCAATCGGCCCCAAGGGCAGGACCATCACCGACCTCGCTGTGAAGGACAACGTCGTGCTGGTCGTCAGCGTCGACGGCGCCGGCAACCAGGGCTACCCCGGTTTCGACGACCAGGCCGGTGCACTGCTCAGCAAGCTGTACGCGAGCATGAACGCGGCGCAGACACAGCCGGCGACGGCGCCGACCGTATACGATCCGGTCGGGCCGGTTCCCATCACCTCGCCGCCTGCGACGGCTCCGGGCTTCCCGAAGCTGGCCTCTTCCAAGGACCTCTGCGCCCGCGTTCCGGGCCCGAAGATCGCCTCGATCATGAAGCTCTCGACGGCGGCGCCGCAGCCGGACGACCGCGGCAGCAACTCGTTCCTGATGTGCCACTACGCCAACATGGCGGTGTCCGTGCACGTCAACTACGGCCAGTTCGCCAACCTGCGCGAGGTGGACCGGTTCGCCAAGGCGCTCGGCACCAAGCGCACCTTCCCGGACCTGGGCCAGGGCGCGTACTGGGACGACAACCCGCATGGCAGCAGTCTGGTCGTACGGGTGGGGAATGACGGGCTGCAGGTGTTCGTCGGTGGCTTTGCGACCGGGTCGGGCTCGGCGTCGGGGCCGGATGCGCCGGCTCAGGCGGCCGCTATCGCGAAGCTGGAGCTGGGTGGGTAGTGAAGGGACGCAGCACCCTTACTACCCGGGCCTGATCGGCTCGTCCCCTGGATCGCTCGCGCCCACGTCCGGCCGGTGGACCACCTGGGCGCCGAGGTACTGGATCGGGGCGGTGAGCGCGGTGGCATAGCCGGCAGCAGCGCAGATCTCGACGACGTCGCCGCGGCCGACTGAGCTGACCACGCAAAGCTGCTCGGCCACGAAGCGGCCCCAGGCCCGCCGGTAGTTCACCGACTGCTCCTTGAAGGAGAAGGAGTAGGGCGCGAGGAAGTCATCGGGGGCAAGCAGCCCCCACCGGCCGCTGACGACGAACCACGGCACCCCGCTCGTTTCGGCCCGGTCCCGACGACGCACGAACGTTGGGCTGGTATAGAGGTCGCGGACCGCGGCGGGCTCGCTCAGCTGTGCGCTTCCACCTCCGACGAGGATGACGGACACTGCGGTCGATGAGACGGGCGAGGATGCCGCGAACGGTGTTGCGGACCCATCACCGGGACGAACTGGCATGGCAGATAGCTACACGATGGCGGCGCAGCACGCCAGCAGGGGAGGCGTGAGGGTGACGGCGCGGAGCCAGGAGATGTCTGCCTGTCGGCCAGGCCCCCTGCTTGGGACTCGGCACCACACGCCACACACCACAGGCGGATGTCTGACTCGGACGGCGGGGTAGTCCCGCTGAGCAGCCGAGAGGACTTCGACTCGTGCCAGTTGCAGCGCTGCGCTACCTCGCGAGCCGAGATCCCCGCGTCATCCATCAACTCACGGAGTCGCTGAGCTACGACAGCGCGAGCCTGTTGGGCACTGGAGAGCGGGGATCGGGCCACGGACGGAGACGCAGCGCCATGATGCCCTCCGTACGCCGAGAGTCGTTCACTGTGGGCACAGCATTGCATTCACGGACGCCAGAAACTTCTACAAGCTTGCACAAGCGAACCACAGCGGACCCGGACCGCATACCCGCGGTCCGGGTCCGCTCTCGTCCGATACTGCCAAGCCCCGCTGTATCCGCTCGGCAGCACGGAGCGGCGTAACCATGCCCCGTGCCCTGGCTCCGGCGTCTGGCACCGCACTATGCGCCAGTCCTTCGGCCCCCGCGCGGTGCGTGCCGCCGTTCGCCTCCTGCTGTCAGCCGATGGCCGCCAGGTCGACCGGGGGAAGGTCCTTGACCTCCTCGCGGGTCAGGTCCACCTGGACGCCGAAGGTCGCGTCCACCACGTTGCGGATGGGGACGGCCACCTCCTTGCGGCTCCACAGGTGGCCTTCGGTGAGCAGGATGTGGGTGACGTGGTGGTCTGGCGCCGCGACCAGGCCCTGGACGCGGCCGATGTCGCCGTCGGCGGCGTGGACGCGCTCGCCGCGGCGCAGCTGGACTTCGCCGGCCGGGACGCGGTCGTAGGTGACGGTCTCGGGCTTGCGGCCGTAGCCCAGGCCGCTGTTGGTCTGCAGAGCGCCGGGCGGCGGGGCCGCCGGCTGGATCACCTCGGTGGCCTCGGCCGGCTCCAGCCGGTCGAAGTCCATCGCGGTGCAGATCAGGGCGATCGACTCGGCGTCGGCCCGCTCCACCAGGCTGACCGGAACCAGTCGGGCGGCGTGTACGTCGTGGCCCACCACCAGGTGGGTCATGGCGCGGGTGGTCGGATCGATGAGGATCCGGTGCAGGTGCCCGCAGTCGCCGTCGGCGCAGACCACGGACACGCCGATCTCGTACGGGCTCTCCTTCTCTTGCGTGGTGCTCATGAGCAGCCTCCTCACTGCCTGCGCGGCCCGTGCATGGCACCGCGCCCTGTGCCCCGCTACCCGATCGCACGGTTTGAAACACGGTTGGAAGCCGCCGATTCGGATATCGGGGCGGAAGCGGGACAACCGGAAGGAGCGACTCATGTTCGGATTCGCTGCCGTCGCGCTGTTCGTGATCGCGTTCATCGTCAACGGCACCGGCGCCACTGTCAGCACCGCCTGGTTCACGCCCACCAGCCTGATGCTCGCCGGACTGGCGTGCCTGGCCGTGCACACGCTCGGCTATCAGGCGGGGTGGCGGCTCGGCGGGCGGCGCGGAGTGCTGCGGCGCCGCTGAGGCACAGGGCGGCCCGGTTCACAGCGGCGCGGTTCACAGCGTGATGAGGCGCGTGATCAGGCGCCCGGGTCACGGCGGCGCGGCTGCCGGGTACGGCGACGGCAGCCGCGCCGGCTCAGCGTGCCGCCTCCCGGTCCGACCACGCCTTGATGGCGAGCAGCCGCTGCCGCAGCGTCTCGGTGTCCTCTTCGGCGCCGTCCGGACCCTCCGGAAGGCCGGCGGTCTCGACCCCGTGCGCGGTGAAGAACCCTGAGGCGGTGCTGTGCGCCAGGGTCACCGCCACCCGGGGATTGGTCACGAAGGTGCTTTCCACATGCTTCCACACACCGTTCAGATAAGCCCGGTCCCCGTCGGAGAAGCGGGGCGGCGGGGGCGTCGCGGCGAGGCCGCCGGCGCCTACCGCCGGGTGGTCCGGCGCCCGTCCGCTGTCGATGAACCGCCCGATCCGCGACCCCAGACCGCCGAACGCGCCGGCCGCCGAGGTCCGCCAGGCCGGCGGTCCCAGGAACCAGGCCGCCACCAGGGCGGCGAGCACTATCACCAGGACTATCAACACGATCACCACGGCGTCACGCTCCCGAACACGACTACCGTCACGGTCTGGACGCGTGCCGTTACCCGTTCCCCGGTAACCCAATCGATCCGTATCAGTGTTCTCAAAGAGCGGCTGACGGGTGAGGATGGTGAGATGGTGGAGCCCTCCGGCGCCCACGGCGCCGCGCATCCCAGCTTCGACGGCGAGAAGGTGCTGATCGTCGACGACGATCCGCGCGGCGTCTTCGCGCTGGGCAGCGCGCTGGCGGTCCGGGGCCTGACGCCGCTGCATGCCGCCACCGGCGGCGACGGCATCGCCCTGCTGCGCAAGGACTCGCAGATCCGCGCCGTCCTGCTGGACATCGCGCTGCCGGATCTGGACGGCTACGCCACCACCGCCGGCATCCGCGAACTGGACGGCGGCGACACGCTGCCGATCATCGCCGTCACCTTCGAGTCCTCAGCCGCCGACCGGGCCAAGTGCCTGGCCGCCGGGATGGACGAGCACGTGCCGAAGCCGGTCGACGTCGACCACCTGCTGCGCGTGCTACGAACCCTGATGGGTTAGCGGAGCAACGCCGGTAGCGAGCGAAGCCGGCAGCGAAGACCTCCGCACTCAGGGTTGTTGCTGCCGCGACTCCTGACCCTCGGAACCGCCGCCGCCACCGCCGTCCCCCTCGTCGTCGACCAGCACGGCATCGCGCAGCGTCCCGAGGATCCGGGTCAGGTAGCGCGAGACCTGCATCTGCGACACTCCGAGCTCGGCGCCGATCTGGCTCTGCGTCATCCCGCGGAAGAAGCGCATGAGCAGTATCCGCTTGTCCCGTTCCGGCAGCGCGGCCAGCAGCGGCTTCAGCGCCTCGCGGTCCACCACCCACTGGTAAGCGTCGTCGTCCTCTCCCAGCGTCTCGCCCAGGCTCGCGCCCTGCTCGTCGCCGGGCACCAGGGGCCGCTCCAGCGAGGTGGCGCTGTAGGCGGCCGAGGCGTCGAAGGCCTCGACTATCTCCTCCGGCTGCGCCCCCAGGTGCTCGGCCAGCTCGGCGATCGTCGGCGAGCGCCCCAGCCGGCGCTCCAGCTGCTCGGCCGGCGCGCCGTGCAAGGCCAGGCTCAGCTCCTGCATGCGGCGCGGGACGTGCACATCCCAGGTGGCGTCCCGGAAGTAGCGCTTGATCTCCCCGGTGACCATCGGTGTGAGGTAGCCCAGGAAGGCGGTGCCGCGGGAGGGATCGAAGTTGTCGACCGCCTTGATCAGCGCCAGGTAGCCGACCTGCTCCAGGTCCTCGGCGTTGTCGGCGGGCACGCTGAACCGGGAGGCGACGTAGCGCGCGTAGTTCATGTGCTCGGCGATCAGCTCATCGCGCAACACCCGGTGCCGCGCGCTGCCGGGCCGGCACGCCGCCAGCTCCTCGAAGCGGCGGTGGATCACGGCGCGGTGCTCGGCGCGGTCGCGCGGCGCGCCGGACCGCGGCGCCGGAAAGCGGCGGGTGGTCAGCTCCGGGTGCAGCTCCAGGGGGTGGTCGTCGCGGGCGGGGAGGGTGCCGCCGGGGACGGCGGTCTTCCCGATGGCGGTGTCGCCGTCGGCTTTCTCGACCGCGGTGCCGCCGCCGGTCTTTCCGACCGCGGTGCCATCGGCCTTCCCGACCCCGGTGTCGCCGCCGTTCCCGCCGGTTCCGGTCCCGCCGGTCCGCCCCGTCCGGCCGTTCTCGCTGTCCCCGCCGTCGCCGTGCACACCGTGCCGGCGCACCGTCGGCTCCCGGGCCCCGGTGCGTCCGCCGCGATCGCCCGCGATGTCGCCGCTGCCGGGTCCGGCTCCGGGTCCGTGCCCGCCGCTCACCGCGCCTCCGTCCGCCGGCCGCCGCCGGCCTGCGCCGCCCGCTTCGTGATGTCCACCCGCACCCGGCCGTCCTCCTCGGCCCAGTTCAGGCCGTCTACCAAGGCCGCCAGCAGCGACCAGCCGAATCCGCCGACCTGCGGCTTGGAGCCGGGCCTGGCCTCGGCGGAGACCGTCACCGCCACCCCGTCCGGACCGAGGCGGAACACGCACTCCAGCTCCTCGCCGGTGGCGTCCACCTCGTCCGGCAGCAGCAGCAGGCCGCACGCCTCGTCCACGGCCAGCCGCCAGTCCTGCATCTCGGCCATGGAGAAGCCGGCCCGGGCGCCCAGGTGCCCGGCCGCCGACCGGACCAGCACGACGAAGTCGCGGTCCGCCGGGATCCGCAACGTCACCGGCACCGACCCGGCTCCGACACCGACTCCGTCCACACCGACCTCCTCGATCCTCTGGAAACGCACCACGGCCCCGCCGCCGATACCCGCGCCGATGCCGATCACGCCGTGGCCTTCGCTACTTTCCGCACTGTCTGCGACAGCCTCCGCGCTGTCAACGCTGGCAGCGCCATCCATCCCGATGCCGACACTGTTGCCGACACTGTCGCCGACACTGATGCCGCCGCTGTTACCGACACTGACGTCGACGCCGTCGTCGAAGAAGCTGCCCACATAGTGGTCTCCGGAGCCGGTTCGGACACCGGGCGCCCCGGCATCGACACGACCCGCGCCCGCCCGATCACCATCGGTCGCGCCACCGCCCTCAAGGCGTCTCATATGTCCCGATCCCCCCTACTCCCTGATCCCTTGCTCCCCTTACAGTGCCAGTGCCCACTGTGCCGCGGCTGCACCCCGCGGCCGGAGCCGGCACCACACCGCCTTGCCGCCGTCCTCGCCGACCACCACGCCCCAGGCCTCGGCCAGGCGCACCACGATCGCCAGGCCGCGGCCGCCGAGGCGGCGGTCGGCGGCCGGGACCAGGCGCGGCAGGCCGGGGCCGCGGTCGTGCACGCTGACCGTGAGCGCGCCGTCGCGCAGCTCCAGAGCCACCCGCATCTCGGTGCCGGCGTGCCGGACCGCGTTGGTGACCAGCTCGCTGATCACCAGGGCGGCGTCGGTGATGAAGTCGGGGGTGGTCCAGCGGCGGAGGGTGTCCTCCAGGAAGCGGCGCGCCCGGCCGGGGGCCGAGGGCCCCGGGGCCAGGCGCAGCTGCGCCAGCCGGCGCCGGCTCATCGTGCCTGATTCCCAGTGCTAACCGGACCCGATATCGTCGGTAGCGATCGGGGATCACGCGGGCTGGGTGTGACAGGAGGCGCCATGGCGGTGGAGGGGTTCTCGGTCGAGGTCGACGGCGACCCGTATCGGGTCGGCGCGGACTCCCGGGCCGGGAGCACGGGTGCGGCGACCGTGGTGGCGGTCGCCGGCGACGTCGACCTCGCCGCCGCCGACACGCTGTGGAGCGTGCTGGACGAGTACGTGCGCCCGGGCGCGTCGGTGGTCGTGGACTGCTCCCAGGTGGCGTTCCTGGACTCCATGGGCCTGCGCACGCTGATCCGCGCGCAGCAGAAGGCGGACGCCGCCGGCGCCCGCCTGACCCTGGCCGCCCCGTCCGAGGCGGTGCTGCGGGTGCTGACGCTGGCCGGCGTGGGCGACCTGTTCGTCCTCGACCGCAGCGGGAGCGCCGGCAGCTGACAGTCGGCCATCGTCCCCCCTTTTCTAGACGCTCTTCGTTCCAGACGCTCTAGACACTGCGGCACACACCGCGGCACTGCCCCCCACGGACACTGCACGCTCGCCGCGAACACCGCTACCCGCTCCACCGATTCCAAACTCGGTGGAGCGGGTGGCGATATCAGCGATGACGGCGCGGGCGGGGGCCGCCGATCACCCGGCCGATCACCGGGCTGATCACTCGGCCGATCACCGCGCGGGTCACCGGCTGGGCTCCCGGTCGTAGAGCCGGCGCGCCCAGACGTAGCCCAGCACCGCGAAGCCGGCGCACCACGCGAGCGCGACCCAGCCCTGGTTCCCCACGTGGCCGCCGCCGAGCAGCTCGCGCACCGCGCCGATGATCGGGTTGAACGGCTGGTTCGCCGCCACCCAGCGCACCGCGGCCGGCATCGACCCGGTCGGCACGAACGCGCCGGAGATGAACGGCAGGAACTCCAGTGCCACCACCGACGAGCTCGCCCCGGCCACGGTCTTGGCGTTCAGCCCGAACCCGACCGCCAGCCACATGAAGCCCAGCGTCAGCAGGCCGATGAGGCCGAGCGCGGCGAGCCAGCCGAGCAGCGAGCCGTGCGGCCGGTAGCCCAGGCCCACCGCCACCGCGAACAGCATCGCGATCGCGATCAGCGTCCGCAGCACCGAGCCCAGGACGGTGCCGGTGAGCACCGAGGGTCTCCAGATCGCCATCGTCCGGAAGCGGGCGATCACGCCCTCGGTCATGTCGGTGTTGACCATGATGGCGGTGGTCTGGGCGCTGAACGCGACGGTCTGGATCAGGATCGACGGTGTGATGTAGTCCACGTAGTGCGGCGAGCCGCTGCCGGCCAGCACCGCCTTCATGGCCCCGCCGAAGACCGCCACGAACATGACCAGCAGGAAGCCCGGCGCGACGATCGTGGAGACCAGCATCATCGGGTAGCGGGCCGTGTGCTTGAAGTCGCGGCGCGCCATGGTCATGGTGTCGGCGAACGCGTAGGAGCTCATCGCGCGGCCTCCTTCGCGGGGGTGGCGGGGGTGACGGGTCCGGGATCGCCGGCCTCGGCGGCGTGGCCGGTCAGGGCGAAGAACACGTCGTCCAGATCCGAGGCCTTCACGGTCAGTGCGGCGACGTCGATGGCGGCGTCGTCCAGCGCGTCGAGCACGGCGCGCAGCGACCGCACGCCTCCGTCGTGCGGCAGCTGCAGGGTCAGTCCGTCCGGCACCGGAACCCGCAGCACCCGTGCGGCGGCGGCCAGCTCCGCCCGATCGGTGAACTCCACATCGATCCGGCCACCGGGGATCCGCCGCTTGAGCTCGGCGGCCGTGCCGCCGGCGACGACGCGTCCGCCGTCGAGCACGGACACCTGGTCGGCCAGCTCGTCGGCCTCGTCCAGGTACTGCGTGGTCAGCAGGATCGTCGTGCCGCCGGCGACGAGTTCGCGGACGAACTCCCACATCGAGCGGCGGCTGCGCGGGTCCAGGCCGGTCGTCGGCTCGTCGAGGAAGACCACCTGCGGCTTGGCGACGAGCGTCATCGCCAGATCCAGCCGCCGCTTCATGCCGCCGGAGTAGGTGGACGCCGGCTTGTCGGCGGCCTCGACGAGGTCGAACCGCTCCAGCAGCCCGTCGGCGACGCGCCGCCCCCCGGCCTTGCCCAGATGGTTCAGATCGGCCATCAGCTTCAGGTTCTCGCGGCCGGTGAGCAGCCAGTCCACCGCGGAGAACTGCCCGGTGACCCCGATCGCGGACCGCACGCCGTCCGGGTCGGCGACCACGTCGTGCCCGGCGACGGCGACCCGCCCGGCATCAGGCCGCAGATACGTGGTGAGGATGTGCACGGCCGTGGTCTTCCCGGCGCCGTTCGGACCGAGCAGCGCGTGGACGGTGCCGGACCGGACTTCCAGGTCGAGGTCGTCGAGGACGAGCTTCGGCGCGTCGCCCTTCTTGGCCGCGGGGAAGGACTTGCGCAGCCCTTCCACGGCTATCGCTGGTGTGGACATGGTTCCCCCTCTTGGCTCGCACCCGGGCCGGTCAGCCGGCCTCGGAGTAGCGGATGGTGATGTCGCTGGTGGTGCTGCGCAGCCGCAGCCGCACCGAGCGCTCGCCCGGCGCCGGCGCGGAGCCCGCCTCGAGCTCGTTGTAGACGCGGCCGATGGTGGTCTCCACGTCCAGGTGCGCCGGCACGCCGCGCAGCACCCCGACATCCACGGTGCCGACCGCGGTCAGCGCCTCCACCATGCCGTTCTCCACGTGGTCCAGCCGGATCCGGCCGTTGGCGGTCTTGGCGCTGACGCCGGAGCCGGCGAAGTCGACCTCGATGTCGCCGTTGGCGTTGACGATGCGCGCCTCGCCGTCGACCCGGCCGATGTGGGTTCCGCCGTTGGTGTTCTTCAGCACCGCCTCGCCGCCGACCCGGTGCACCCGCAGGTTCCCGGAGCTGGTCTGCAGCTCGGCCCGGCCGGCCACGTGGCCGACGTCGACGTGTCCCATGGCGGTCTTGACGGTCAGCGACTCCGCCTCCTCCACGCGGATCTCGCCGAAGGCGGTGTCCAGCCGCACGTCGCCGAAGAAGCCGCCGAGGTCGAAGGCGCCGAACGGGCTGGTGGCCCGGACCGCCGACCCGGACGGCAGGTCGATGCGGACCTGCACGCTCTCGGCCTTCTTGGCCGAGGCGTACCACTTGGGCTTGTGGCCGACGACGCGCAGCGTGCCGTCGTCGAAGGTGACCCGCGTGGCCTCGGCGGCTTTGACGTCGTGCGGGTTGTTCGGGTCGGCCGGCCGGATGTCGACGACGGTGTCCTGCCGCTCCGAGGCGACCACGGTCAGGTTGCCCATGCCGAGGTCGAGGGCGGCGGTGATCGGGGCGGGGGTGGCGAAAGTGGGCATGACGAATCCTTCTGGTGGTGATGGAACCTTTGACGTGCGCTGATGCGCTGGGACGTCTGATGACGCCGCCGGACGTCCAGGGACGTCCGGTGCTGAGTGGTGCGCGGCTGAAGCGCTAGCGGGCCCAGCCCGACAAGCTCTGCCCGGTGGTGACGTTCGTGCGGGGCTGCCGCGGGCGCCGCTGCTCGTTCTCGAGTGCGGCGGCGGCCGCGCGGACCAGCCAGTTGTTGACGGAGAACCCGAGGGCGTCGGCGGCTTCCTCGACACGGGCCTTCAGGTGCGCGGGCAACCGGAGGTTGATCCGCACCATCTGGCCGTCGTCGTCCTCGGGCGCGCTGGGCATCCGCACCTGGGACACCGAAGCCGACTGGTCCTCGGCCGTCTCAGGGCTCGCCGGCGCCGCCGAAGCCGGCACTGCCACCACGAACTCCGGGTCGGCCCCCCGCAGCCGCACCTCCACCGACCCCGGCGCCAGCTCGGCGGTGATCTCCTCGGCCGCCGAGCTCAGCGCCTGGAGCAGCGTCAGCCGGATCGCCGCCTCCAGCGGTGCCGTCAGCCGCTCGGCCAGCTCCAGCGCGGCGTCGCCGCCGGCCTCGGCGACGGTCAGCAGCTCCGAGCGGACGCCGGCCACGTAGGGGTTCAACTTCATGGCACCACTATGGCACCACTCGCACCGGCCGCGCAAGGGGTTGTGGCACCATTTTGGCTCAAGATAGCGCCACTGCAGGTCAGGAGTGGTGCCATGCTGGTGCCATCCCGACGTGAAGGCGGCTGGCCGCCTAAGCCGTGTCGAGAAAAGCCAGCACTGCCAGCACCCGGCGGTTGCCGTCCAGGTCCGGCAGCAGGCCGAGCTTCGCGAAGATCGTGTTGATGTGGTTGCTGACCGCCTTCTCGGTGATCACCAGGCGCGCGGCGATCCCGGCGTTGGCGTGCCCTTCGGCCATCGCGGCCAGCACCTCCCGCTCACGCGGAGTCAGGGCACTCAGGCGCTCGTCCCGCGAGCGCCGCGCGAACAGCTGCGCGACGACGTCGGGGTCCATCGCGGTACCGCCGGAGGCGACGGTCCGCACCGCTTCGAGGAACGCGCGCACATTCGACACGCGGTCCTTCAACAGGTAGCCGATCGCGCCCGCGCTGTCCGACAGCAGCTCTCGCGCGTACAGCGGCTCAACATGCTGCGACAGGATCAGCACCGGCATTCCCGGGATCTGCCGCCGGGCCTCCAAGGACGCGGCCAGGCCCTCGTTCTTGAACGTCGGCGGGAGCCGGATGTCGGCCACCGCCACGTCCGGCCGCTGGTCGAGCAGCGCGGCCAGCAGGTCCGGCCCGGTCTCGACGGCGGCCACCACGTCGAACCCGTGCGCCGTCAACAGCCGGACCAGGCCGTCCCGCAGGAGGGCCTGGTCCTCGGCCAGCACTACGCGCACGGCACCTCCACCACCACCGACGTCGGCCCGCCGATCGGGCTGTCCACCGACAACGTCCCGTCGAACGACGCCAGGCGCCGCCGTACCCCGGCGAGGCCCTGACCCTTTTCCAGGTCGGCGCCGCCGTGGCCGTCGTCCCACACCTCGGCGGTCACGCGCCCGGCGTTGCTGCTCACCGTGATGCGCGCCTGTCCGGCACCGCTGTGCTTCAACACGTTCGCCAACGCCTCGGCCACCGCGAAGTACATCGCCGACTCGCGCGGCGCCGGCAGCCGGGACGGCACCTCGTAGCCGACGTCCACCGGAATCGGCGAGGCGTAGGCCAGCGCCCGAAGCGCGTCCCCCAGCCCGCGCTCGGCGAGCACTGGCGGATGGATGCCCCGGACCAGGGACCGCAGCTCGGCCAGGGCGACGCCGCTGTGCTCGCGGGCCTCGGCCAGCAAAGCGATCGCCTCGTCCGGCTGCTCGTGCACCAGGTTCTCGGCCATGCCCAGGCTCAGTCCCACCGCCGCCAGCCGCGCCTGCGCGCCGTCGTGCAGGTCCCGCTCGATGCGGCGCAGCTCGGCCTCGGCGTCGTCGGTCGCGCGCTCCCGGGTCTCGGTCAGGGTCGTGATGCGGGCGCTGGTGTCGCCGGGCGCCAGCAGTGCCCGGGCGACCAGTGACTGGGCTTTGATCAGGGACGGTCCCACGAACGGCGCGAAGGCCAGCGCCGGCAGCCCGAATCCCAGGCCGAAGGGCCAGAACGGATTGTCGCTCAGGGCCAGGCCGGGAATCGAGGCGAGCCCGACCAGGCCCCAGCCCGCCAGGGTCAGCGGCAGCAGGCCCAGCGCCATGCCGGCCGGCGCGTTCACCAGCAGCCACAGCAGGTCGCGCCAGGTCGCCGGATCCCCGAGCAGCCAGCGCAGGCGCCCCCGGCCGGCGCGCGGCAGGTAGGGCACCGCGATCTCGACGCCGCTCCACTGCCGGGCGATCCGCCGCTGCCACCCGGCCACCACGCGGACCATGCCGACCGCCGGGGCGAAGAGCACCACGCCTCCGCCCAGCGGCAGCAGGCCGAGCCCGAGCGCGGACAGGACGAGCAGCGGGACGCCGGCGGTGAGCGATACGACGGCGATCACCAGGCCGCGGCCGGCGGCCAGGGCGCCGGCGGAGGCGCGGTGGCGCCAGGCGGCGGCGGACCAGAATCCGGTCGAAGCTCCGGCCCCACTCTGAGCTCCGATTCCGGTCTCGGCTCCGGTCCCAGCTCCGATTACGGTCCCAGATCCAGTCCGAGCTCCGATTCCGGTCCCGGCCACCGCTGCGCTTCCGGACCCGGCATCGCCGCCGGAACCGGCGACGCTTGCCGATTCGGTCATCCTTCTCACCTCCCGCTCACCCCTTCGCCCTCGACCATAGCCGCCCGCTGATCGCCTACGCCCGGCATCAGGTCGCCGCGCCGACCGCCGCGAGCGCCGGCGTGCGCAGCGCCTGCCGTGCGGCCCCCAAGCACGCCGCGACCGTCACCGCGGTCACAGTGGCCGCGACTCCGATGAAGACCCATGGCCCTTGATCCGGAAGCCACTGCCCGGTCTTGGCGTAGCTGAAGGGCATCACGCCGGCCAACGCCGCCAGCGTCCCGAACATCAGACCCGCCACGAGCACCGCCGACGCCTCCCAGCCCAGGGAGCGGCACACCTGCGCCGGCGTGTCGCCGATCAGCCGGCGCTGGCCGAACTCGCGGCGCCGGTGCAGGGTGCTGGCCACCGCCACGTTCGCCACCACCACGGCGGCGAACAGCGCGATCATGCCGACGATCAGGAAGCTGAGCGTCTGGACGCCCTTGTCGTCCGCCGACGGTACGAGATGCGCGGCCCGGTTCGCGTCGTCCTGGATGAACTGCTGGTAGAGCGCGCCGTTGGCGAGCGCCACGAACAGGATCACCGGCATCAGCACCCCGGCCGCCTGTCGAGAGTGCCGCCGCAGCTCGGCCTCGGCGAGGTAGCCGCCGCCGCGCCGCATCAGGGGGCTGAGGACGGCGGCGGTCCAGCGGATCAGGACCGGTGCCAGCAGCGCGAGTCCCAGCGCGGTCAGGATGCTCGCCTGCCCGGCGACCGACATGGTGCTGTAGCCCTCGTCCTTCATCATGGTCGCGACCATGACGGCGGCGTTGGCCCCCAGGCCGAGCAGCACGACGGCCCAGATCTTGCGCTTGCGGCTCATCGGCGGGTCGTCGGTGCTGCTGGCGACCAGGGCGGCGGCGGTTCCCCGACCGGCCGCCCGGCGTCCGGCCACCGCCGCGGCGACCGTGGCGGCCAGCACGATGTCGCCGAATCCGATGGCCAGCGCGGTCGATCCGAACCGGTATCCGACGCCGCCGCTGACCTGGTGCGTCGACTTCAGAGCGGCCATCACGGCCCGCCCCAGGGCCATCCCGGTGGGCGTCGCCGGGATCGCGGAGGCGGCCAGCAGGGTCGCGGTCTCGACCAGGATCATCCGCCGGATCTGGCCAGGCAGCGCTCCGGCGGCTTTCAGCAGCGCGATCTGCCGTTCTCGCTGGCGCACCGCGAGGGTCAGGGTGGCGGCGGTGCCGAAGCCGATGATCAGCGCTCCCCAGCCGCCGATCACCATCGCCATGGTCTGCAGGGTGTCGCGGTCGGCCTTGGCCAGACCCGGCGCCGCGCCCGACTCATAGAGGGACGCGAAGCCGGTGAGGATGGCGCCGCCGAGGAACAGGTTCAGGTAGGTGGCGAGGAAGATCGCCCGGTTGCGTCGCAGAGCACTGAAGGTCAGGGTCCACATAGTCACGCCGCCGCCTTCACGGGCCGGAAGGCCGCCATCCGGGCCGCGACGCCGGACGCCTCGGGCGCCCGCATCTCGTCCACGATCCGGCCGTCGGCCAGGAACACCACGCGGTCGGCGTAGGCGGCGGCCACCGGGTCGTGCGTCACCATCACCACGGTCTGCCCGTGCTCCCGCACGGACTCGCCGAGCAGCGTCAGCACCTCGGCGGCGCGGACGGAGTCCAGCGCGCCGGTGGGCTCGTCGGCGAACAGCAGCGCCGGACGGGTGACGATGGCGCGGGCGATCGCGACCCGCTGCTGCTGGCCGCCGGACAGCTCGGCCGGGCGGTGGCCGAGGCGGTCGCCGAGCCCGACCCGGTCCAGCAGCTGCCGGGCATGGCGCTTGTCGACCGGCGCCCCGGCGATGCGGGCCGGCAGCAGCACGTTCTGCCACACGGTCAGGGTGGGCAGCAGATTGAAGGACTGGAACACGAAGCCGACGCGGCCGCGGCGGAACCGGGTGGCGGCCGTCTCGTCGGAGGTGTCGAACTCCTGGCCGCCGATCAGGATCCGGCCGGTGTCGGCCCGCTCCAGGCCGGAGGCGATGTTCAGCAAGGTGCTCTTGCCCGAGCCCGAAGGCCCCATCACGGCGGTGAAGGTGCCGTAGGGCAGAGCGAGGGACACGTTGTCGAGGGCTGCGACGAGGATGTGGTCGCCGTAGGTCTTGCTCACCGATTCCAGACGCAGCGCGTCTTCCAGGGCTGTCATGCCTTCAAGACTCGTCCTCGGCGGCCGCTGAAGCAGGGGTGCTAGCACCTGTCTTGGCGGACTTCGATAGATGGTCCCATCACCTGATGAATGCGGCATCAGACACTTCCCCGACTTATCCCATCGGCACCGCCCAAGATGTGAAGATGTGCCTCATGCCACACTCCCCCGGCACCCAGGGCGGCGGTCATCGCGCGCCGACCCGGCGCGGGCGGCCGAAGCGTCCGGCCCCGGCGGTGCACCTCCTCGCGCTGCTCGTGCTGGCACCGCTGCTCGGGTTGTTCTTCGGCGGTGCCGCGTCCGTCCTGCTGTGCGTGGCGGCCGCGGCGGTGGCCGCGGCCCGGGTGCGGCCGTCCGGGCTGTGGTGGGTGCTGCCGGCGGCGCCGCTGGCGATCTGGACGGTGGACGTGGGCCGGGAACTGCTCGGCGCCTCCGGGGACGGGACCCGGCAGGCGGTGGCGGTCGTGCACGGCATGATCGACGCCTTCCCGGCCATGATGCTCGCCGTCACCGCCGCCGCCATGGTCGCGGTGGTGCGGCGGACCACCGGCCGACGGGGGTCGGGCCATGCCTGACAACCAGCCGCCGCGCCGCCCGCGCCTGCCACCGCCTGACGATCTGACGCCTCGCGCGCCGGGGTACCCGTATCCGCCCTCGGGGGACGATCCGCGCTACCGCCCTCAGCGGCCGGATTTACAACGGCCGGATTTACAACGGCCGAGTCCGCAGCGGCCGGATCGGCAGCGTTCGAAGAACTCCGGCACGGGCACGCCGCAGCCGCCCCGCGGGGGTGGTCGAGATGGCCGGGACGGCCGGAACGGCCGGTATGGCCGCGCCGGCAGAGATGGCCGGGCCACCGTCGCCGCCCGCGCCGTGCTCGGCCTGGTCTCGGCGGCGGTGCTGCTGGCCAGCGGCGCCACCTGGGCCGCGTACCACAACCTGACCTCCGGCCTGCTCACCTCCGACGCGATCAACGAGATCCGCTCGGGCGAGAAGGGCTATGTCGCGCCGCGCCTGGACGGCTCGGTCAACCTGCTGCTGATCGGCCTGGACTCGCGCAAGGACATGGACGGCAACGACCTGCCCACCGACTTCGTCGAGCAGGAGCTGCACGCCGGCTCCTCGGAGATCGGCGGCTACAACACCAACGTCCTGATCCTGATGCACATCCCGGCCGACGGCGGCCGGGTGATCGCCTTCTCCATCGCCCGAGACGACTTCGTCGAGGAGCCCGGCGGCACCTCCGTCGTCGGCGAGATCCCGGATCTGGGCATGCACAAGATCAAGGAGGCCTACGGCCGCGCGAAGGGCATTGCCGAGCAGCGCCTGAAGGACTTCGGACAGAAGGACAAAGCGCAGATCGAGAAGATCAGCCGGGAGGTCGGACGGGAGTCGACGCTCCGCGCCGTGCAGCTGCTGACCGGCGAGCACGTGGACCACCTCGCGGAGATCAACCTGCTCGGCTTCTACGACATCGCCAAGGCGGTCGGGCCGATCGAGGTCTGCCTGAACCACCCGGTCGACGACCCGATCGAGAACGGCGCCGGCACCGGCCTGAAACTGCCGGCGGGCTACTCCGAGCTGGACGCGCCCACCGCGCTGCAGTTCGTGCGGCAGCGTTTCCATCTGCTGCGCGGTGACTTCGACCGGAACCGGCGACAGCAGGCGTTCCTGGCCTCGGTACTGCACAAGCTGCGCGGCGAGGGCGTGATCGGCGACCTGGGCAAGATGCGGTCGCTGTTCCAGGTGGTGAAGAAGGACGTGGTCATCGACGATTCCTGGAACGTGCTGGACTTCGCCACCCGGGCGCAGAACCTGACCTCCGGCAACGCCGATTTCCGGGAGCTGCCGATCACCGGCCAGCCGGTGCTCCCCGGCGACGGGTCGGTGAACACGGTGAATCCGTGGCAGATCAAGCGAATCGTGATGTCAGCGTTCGGGGACACGCCGCCCCCGCCGGGCGACGAGCCGCCGGGGCCCGAGGGAGACGCGGCAGCGCAGGACGCGCCGTCGGGAGTGGGGACCACCGGCTCTGGGACAGCCGCCCCCGAGGCCGCCGGACCGGCCTCGACGCGCACCATCGTCGACCTCTACAACGCCACCGCCACCCGCGGTCTGGCGACCTCGGTCGCCGAGGTGCTGGCCTCGTCCGGCTGGCCGGTGGACAAGACAGTCGGCGCCGCCGCGCAGGAACACACCACGATCCTGTACGGCAGGGGCGCGGCCAAGGCGGCGAATGAGCTGGCTGCGAAGCTCGGCGTGGCGGCGGTCCCGGCGCCCTCGGCGCGAACGGCGGCCGGGCACGTGGTGGTCCGTCTCGGGGCCGACTACACGCCGCCGACCGATCCTGGAACGACTTCGGCGGATTCGGGCGGCGTGGCCGGCTCGGCGGGATCGGCCGGGCCAGTGGGATCGGCCGGGCCGCCGGAATCAGCCGGTTCAGCCAGTTCAGCCGCTTCAGCCGATCCGGCTGATCCGGCCGCACCGAGCGAACCCGCCCCGCCGTCCGGCATCTCCATGGACAACGGGGTCACCTGCGTGAACTGACGATAGTGACTGGCGAGCGCCACCGCGCCTAGCCCCGCGACCACCGCGCAGACGCCGTTCCATCCGAACGCTGAGAAGGCTCGCACGCCCAGCCAGGATCCGGCGCTCCCGCCGAGGAACGCACAGGTCATGTAGGCGGTGTTGAGGCGCGCCCGCGCCTGCGGCCGCAGTGCGAAGATGCGGGCCTGGTTCGCGACCTGTCCGGACTGCATGGCCACGTCCAGCGCCAGCATCCCGGCGCCCAGGCCGACCAGGCCGACGGCGCCGCCGACGTCCCCGAGCAGCAGCACGGCCGCGGCGGCGAGGATCCCGAGCAGGCTGCGCAGGTTCACGGCGTCCGGCCCCGACCGGTCCGCCGCCCGCCCGGCGCGCGGCGTCGCGACCATGCTGGCCGCGCCTACCAGCGCGAGCACGCCGACCGCCGGCGTCCCGAGGCGGTAGCTCGGTCCGGTGACGTCCAGCGCGATCGCGGTCCAGGCGGCGCTGAACGCCGCGAACGCCAGGACCTGATACCGCACGGACCGGCGCAGCATCGGCTCGGTCCGCAGCAGCCGCACCGACGCCGCCAGCAGTGCCGGGTAGCGCTCAGCGGTGCTCGGCGAGGTGGGCGGCAGGTAGGTGGCGAGCGCCGCGGTGAGCGCCAGGATCACGGCGGCGGCGATCAGGTACGGCGCCCGCCAGCCGAACTCCTCGCCCAGCACGCCGGAGAACGTGCGGGCCAGCAGGATCCCGCCGATCAGCCCGGACAGCAGCGTCCCGGTCACCTCCCCGCGCCGTTCCGGGGCCGCCAGCCCGGCGGCCATCGGGATCAGGATCTGCGGCACCACGGTCGTCAGCCCGATCAGGACGCTGGCCGCCGCGAGCACCGGCAGCGTGGCCGCGGTCCCGGCCGCCAGCAGGCCGCCGGCGGTGAGCACCAGCAGCACCGGGACCAGCCGCCGGTGGCGCAGCCGGTCGCCGAGCGGCACCAGCAGGAAGATGCCGGCGGCGTAGCCGAGCTGCGAGCAGGTGGTGACGAGGGCGGCGGAGGACGCGCTCACCCTCAAGTCCCGCGCTATCAGCGGGCTGATCGCCTGCGGAAAGTAAATGTTCGCGACCGCGACGCCGCAGGCCAGGGACAACAGGAAGATCAACGGACGGTTCAGCACAATCCCCCCACGGGAACCGGTTTAACTGGTTCCATCACCGTACACCAGTTAAACCGGTTCCGGAGTAGACTCCCGGCGTGGACATCCCGGACTTCCGCACCGGCTCCGGCCGGATCAGCCTCGACTTCATCAGGACTTTGCGGTGGCGCGGGTCGGACGAGGAGGTCGAAGAACTCGACAGTCCGCAGGCCTTGCGCGCGTGGGCGGCGCAGCTCGGCCCCTACGCACCCAACGCCGACATCCCGGTGCCGCCGCCGCGCTTGCTGCGCACCGCACGGGAGACGCGCGAAGCCGTCTACCTGCTGCTCAAAGCGGCTAGAAGCACAAGTGCGGCCGACTGTCCGCCGGAAGCCAGAACCCTGTTAAATAATGTCGCCTCGGCTCCGACGCCGCGTCCTGTACTCGACAAACAAGGCGGGCTCAGCCATGTCGCCGCCGATCCGGTCGCGGCGCTGCTGTCGCTCATCGCGCGCGACGCCCTCGAGCTGGCGACCTCGCCGCTGGTGGCCCGGGTCCGCGACTGCGCCGGACCGAACTGCGGCGCCTGGTTCCTGGACACTTCGCGGCCCGGCACCCGCCGCTGGTGCTCGATGGACCGCTGCGGCAACCAGGCGAAGAAGAGTACGTGGCGGGCTAAGCAGGCCACTTACGAATGAGACACAGACGAATGAGGCGCAGACGAATGAGGCGCAGACGAATGAGGCGCTGACGGAAGGCCGAGGAGTTCTCCTAGGGCCTCCCATGTCCTACTGCCGCAGGTAGTACTGGCCGTCCGCTCCTTCACAGCTGATGCGGCACCAACGCGATCCGAGCGGTGTCGAAGACACCGCGGCTGGTGGTCTTCGGCCCGACGCGGATCACCGTGTACAGAAAACGCAGCACCTCGGCACGGCGACGCAGCGGCAGGCGCGGCCAGTGCAGCCCGGCGCCCGCGCCGGTGACGATGCCGTCCATCGCCGAGGCCGAGCGGACGACGACGCCTGCGTGCAGCGCGTCATAGAACGCCGCGTCGGCGGAGTCGGGGCGATCGGCGTCCATGGCTGCCGCGCCACCGGATCGCCGATGCCCGATCATCGGCAGCGACACAACGCGCGCGGCGTCCCACTCCTCCAGGACCCGGATCGCGTCCTGTTCCACATGCCCCTCGAACGAGGCGGCGCCTATCGACCGCGCGCACTGCTCCGGCGGCGTGCCCCGGGTCGAGGCACACGCGTACATCCGATAGCCGCCGACCACGGATCCGACCATGCTGTGGCCGCAGGCCATGCATTCCACAAGCCCAGTCAGCAGATAGTCGTGTCGCTGCTGTCCCCCACGACCCGGATCGTTCCCGTCGCCGGCCTGCCGGAAGCCGCGGCCAGAGCGCAGTGTCCGCGCCCGTTCCCAGTCCTCGATGCTGATGCACGGCTCCCACGCGCCCCGCAGATAGCTCCCGTCCTCCGCGCGCAGCTGCCCCCGGAACACCCGGATCCCGGCGTACCGGGGCGCGTCGAGGATCCGGGCCACGCCGCCGACGGTCCACGCCGACCCCAGCGCCGTCGGCACCTGCCGGCCGTTGAGGTCCAGCGCGATGGCGCGCAGCGTCTCCCCCTCCAGGAACCGGGCGAAGATCTCGCGCACCACCTTCGACTCGGCCGGGATCAGGGCCCTCATGCCGGCCTCGTAGCCGAACGCCCGCCGCCCGCCGCCATGCGGCCGCCCGGCCGCCGCCGCGTCCCGGTGCGCGGCCC
>JABFWL010000158.1 GCA_013362315.1 Catenulispora sp.
CGCTTGCCATGTCGCCTCTAGCGCTGAGCTGCGACTGACCGGAGCTCGAAACGGGAACCGACTCGCTCTCCCAGCTGACCGCCGCACCCCGCGGCACGTACGGAGCGTCAGCCTCAGCCATCCCCACGAAGCTCGCGAGCGTCCCGCCGGTCCCGCCGAGTTGCACCGGCAGCGCTTGAGCCGTGGCACCGACGGCGCGGCGGGTGGTGCTCAGCAGCTGATGCCAGCCGGCGGCCTTCACACCGAACGTGGTCGGAGCCACTGCTCGGGCCAGACTGCGGGCGGCCATGGGCGTGTCGCGGTGTTCCGCGGCGAGCCTGGCCGCGACGGCGATGCCGGTGTCGAGATCCAGAGCGGTGAGCGTGAGCGCCCGGCGGGCGGTGAGCATGAGCGCGGTGTCGAGGATGTCCTGGCCAGTGGCGCCGCGGTGCAGGCGGTCGTCGTCCAGCGCCGCCAACAGCGCGCTCACCGGGTCGCCGGCGGCACGGCTGCGGGCGGCGAGATCGGCTGCGTCCAGCACCGGCGGAGTGACCCGGACGCCTTGCGCGCGGGCCAGCGCCACCCCGGCTTCGATCATGGCGTCGACCAGGGCCCCGTCGCCGGTCACCGTGGCGACCGGGCGGCCGGCCCAGATCGGCGCCAGCAGGCCGTAGTCAGCCGAACTCAAGGGAGCCCGTCTCCTCGGCACCCCGTCCGTGCACGTCGAAAGGCCATACGCCCTCCCGTTCCGCCGGTCGCGACCAGCGTCGCACGCCGCGGCGCCGGCGGCGAGCGGAAGCGGCGGCCGTACCGGCACGTCGCCATGCCGGTACGGCCGCCAGGAGCCGGTGCAGACGGATCATGCGCACGGCCCTTCGCCCGGCCGGTGCGTCGCCGGCATCGGCGCCGCCGGGAAGTACGTGCAGGACCCCCGGCGGCAGTCCAGCTGCTTCGAATATACGCGCGATACCGACACTGTCGGTCACGGATCGACGATCCTGGGTGCTGATAAGCGCGCGTTGGCGGCCGACGCCTCACGTGCTGCGGACCTACCCGGTGCGGCAAGAGGAGACGGGCATCGCCCATTCGGGGCACCGACCGCACCTGGACCGGCCTGCGGAATTCGAGGCGGCGCTGCACCGGCGGCCGGCATAACCGTTTCATCGTCCCCAACCGGGAGAAAAGCGCCGTGTGTATGACTGGGACGAAGTGCTGCGCGAGGCCGAGCGGCAGCCCGGTGCCGGCGCGCACGGCGAGGACCGGCTGATCGTCAATCTGGGACCGCAGCACCCCAGTACGCACGGGGTGCTGCGGCTGATCCTGGAGCTGGAGGGCGAGACCGTCATCGAGGCCCGCTGCGGGATCGGCTATCTGCACACCGGCATCGAGAAGAACCTGGAGTTCCGCAGCTGGACGCAGGCCGTCACGTTCCTGACCCGCGCCGACTACCTGATGCCGCTGTTCAACGAGACCGTGTACTGCCGCGCGGTGGAGGCCCTGCTCGGCATCGAGGACGACGTGCCGCCGCGGGCGAACGTCATCAGGGTGCTGCTGATGGAGTTGAACCGGATCGCCTCGCACCTGGTGGCCATCGGCACCGGCGGGATGGAGCTCGGGGCGCTGACCGTGATGACCAACGCCTTCCGGGACCGCGAGCCGATCCTCGACGTGCTGGAGGCGGTCACCGGCAACCGGATGAACCACGCCTACGTGCGGCCCGGCGGGCTGGCGCAGGACCTGCCGGAGGGAGTGGTCGCGGCCATCAGGGAGCTGATCCGCGGGTTCCCCGGGCGGCTGCGCGACTACGAGCGGCTGCTGAACGCGAACCCGGTGTTTGTGGGGCGTACGAAGGAAGTCGGCTATCTGGACCTGGCCGGATGCGTGGCGCTCGGCATGACCGGACCGGTGCTGCGGGCCGCCGGGCTGCCGCACGACCTGCGCAAGGCGGAGCCGTATCTGGGCTATGAGACGTACGAGTTCGACGTGCCGACCGAGGACGGCTGCGACGCCTACAGCCGCTACCTGGTCCGGGTGCGGGAGATGGGCGAGTCGCTGCGGATCGCCGAGCAGTGTCTGAACCGGCTGGAGCCCGGGCCGGTGATGGTCGCCGACCCGAAGATCGCCTGGCCGGCCCGGCTGGCGCTCGGCGCCCGCGGCAACGGCGGCGGCGACGGCCTCGGCACCTCCGAGGAGTGGGTCCGGCACATCATGGCGCAGTCCATGGAGTCGCTGATCCACCACTTCAAGCTCGTCACGGAGGGTTTCGCGGTCCCGGCGGGCCAGGTCTACACGAGTGTGGAGTCCCCGCGCGGGGAACTCGGGGCGCACGTGGTCAGCGACGGCGGGACGCGGCCGTTCCGGGTGCACCTGCGCGATCCCTCGTTCACGCACCTGCAGGCGGTGCCGGCGATGGCCGAGGGCGGGATGCTCGCCGACGTGATCGCGGTGGTGGCGTCGCTGGACCCGGTGCTCGGCGGCGCGGATCGCTGAGGAGCGGCGGGGGCTCGGCGGCTACGGCAACTGCCAGTCGCCCCACTCTTCCAGCCAGTCGATGAGGTGCCGCACATAGCGGTCCAAGTACATCGCGTGCTCGGGTGACCGGCGATCCAGGAACGCCGCGGCGAGCGGCTCGACGCTGAACGCCCGGTACCACACACCGGCCCGCCGGTAGGTGTCAGAATCGACAGCCTCTCTGACGTTTTCCCAGCCGTGCCATCCCATCCACATCGCGTCGATCGCCGGATCGAACGCGTGTGCGGTGTCCCAGTCGAGGACGCCGATGATCGTACCGTCGGCGCCCCAGTGGACGTTCGAGCCGCAGAGATCGCCGTGGACCAGGGCGTCGGGGACCGGATCCAGGGCGAGCACGTCGTCGATGCGCCGCCGGGCGTCGTCGCGCCACTTCTCGGGCAGGCGCGGGATCACAGCCTCGGTCATGAGTTCCACCCAGCGTGCGCCGCCGGAGAGCTCGTGCGGGGGAGTGAGGACCGCGCGGAGCTCTGGAGTCAGTGGAACCTCCCGCAGTGCCTTGAGAAGCGCTCCGATGGCGGCCGGATCGCCCTCGCCTTCCGGCAGCTCGCGGCCGCTGATCCAGGACACGGCGACGGCGGCCCGGTCGCCGAACATCGTCACCGGCGTGAGCGGCTCGGGAACTAAAAACGGAAGATTGCTGGCGGCGATCAACCGCAGGCGCTCGGTCCGGTGGTCCAGGGCCTGCGAAGCGGCCGGTCCCTTGGCGATCCGGACCGCGGCCACCCCGGGGAGCGCGACAACGTGGTGGAAGCTGCCCTGCGCCAGGTGTGCGGTGTCGAGCGGGGCGCCGGGGAGCAGGGCGTCGGCGATCTCCAGCAGATCGGCCGGAATCGGGTCGGTCATGCAGCCGACGCTATCCCAGGCCGGACGATGCCCGCGGCCGGACGGTAACCAGGGCGGCGCCTACGCCTCAGCGGCGAATGGCGCGTCAGCTGCCGGCCCAAAGCGCTTCGCTCTTGACTGCTCACGTCCCGTGACTAAGTTCATGGCATCGAACTCTGCGAAAGGGGACTCCCGTGAACCAGAGGCAGAAGCTGCGGCGTCGGCACGGCAAACTGCGGCGGCACCGCACGATCGCGCACATCCGCAAGCACCACCTGCACGGACGGCACCTCGGCTAGCGTGCCGAGCGGTGGCGACTCGCTCACACCTTCTTTACAGCGAGTCTTGTCGCGTAAAGCGATATCGGCCAGACTGGCGGCATGGAGCACTTCGACGTGGTCGTGGTCGGCGCCGGGCTGTCCGGGATCGGCGCCGGATACCGGTTGCAGACCGAGTGTCCGGAGCGGAGCTACGTGATCCTGGAAGCCCGGGACGCCGTCGGCGGCACCTGGGACCTGTTCCGCTACCCCGGGGTGCGGTCGGACTCCGACATGTTCACGCTCGGGTACCCGTTCCGGCCCTGGCGCGCGGCGAAGTCCATCGCCGACGGCGACACCATCCGCGACTACATCCGGGACACCGCCGCGCGGTACGGCATCGGGGAGCGGATCCGGTTCCGGACCAAGGTCGTCGCCGCCGACTGGTCGAGCGAGCAGGCGCGGTGGACGGTCACTGTCGAGCAGAGTGCTGACGGCCGGGCGGGTGGCGCCGGTGGCGCGGTTGAGCGCAGGACACTGACGTGCGACTTCCTGTATTCCTGTGCGGGCTACTACGACTACGCCAGCGGCTACACGCCTGACTTTGAGGGCGTCGATGACTTCCAGGGGCAGGTCGTGCATCCGCAGTTCTGGCCCGAGGATCTGGACTACGCCGGCAAGCGCGTCGTCATCATCGGCAGCGGGGCCACGGCCGTGACACTGGTGCCCTCGCTCGCGCCGGAGGCCGGGCACGTCACCATGCTCCAGCGCTCGCCGACGTGGATCGGCGCGGTGCCGGCCCGCGACAAGGTGGCCGATCGGCTGCGGGCGGTGCTGCCGCCGAAGATCGCGCACCGGGTCATCCGCGTCAAGAACATCGCTTTCATGATCGGCGTCTACCAGTTCTGCCGCCGCCGGCCCGAGGCCGCGCGGCGGCTGTTCACGAAGCTCGCCATCCGCTTTTTGAAGGACGAGCAGCTGGTGCGGGAGCACTTCACGCCGAGCTACAACCCGTGGGAGCAGCGGCTGTGCGCGGCGCCGGATGCCGACTTCTTCCGCGCGATCCGCGGTGGCAACGCGGATGTGGTGACCGACCACATAGAGCGGTTCGTGCCCGAGGGCATCCGGCTGGCGTCGGGGAAGGTGCTGGAAGCCGACGTCGTGGTCACCGCGACCGGGCTGCGGCTGCTGGCCTTCGGTGGCATCGCCCCGCGGGTGGACGGCGTCGAGGTGCCCCTGGCCGAGCAGTTCGTGTGGCGCGGCGCGATGGTGACCGGCATCCCCAACTTCGCGGTCTGCATCGGCTACACCAACGCCTCCTGGACATTGCGTGGCGACCTGACCTCGCGGCTGGTGTGCAAGGTGCTGAACTACATGGCCGACCGCGGCTACCCGGCGGTGGTGCCGGTGCCGGACGGCACGCTGCGCGAGCGCCCGCTCCTCGATCTGAGCTCCGGCTACATCCAGCGCTCGGTCCAGGAGTTCCCGCGCGCCGGCCACCGCAGCCCCTGGCGCGTGCGGCAGAACTACCTCCTCGACGCCGCGACTACCATGCGGACCGACCTGGACAAGACGCTGCGCCCGGCGCGGCGGGAGACGGCGAAGGCAGGAGTGCGATCGTGACAGAGGACGGGGAGCGCGGGGCTGCTGCGCCAGCGGATCCGGAGCTAAAGACGGAGCTAGAAACGGAGCTGAATCCGGAGCTGAAAACGGAAGGCGCTCTGGCAGCAGACGCGGCACATATCAGCGCCCCGTCCTCCCGCTCGGCCACGAAGCCCGCGCCCCTTCCAGCCTTCCGCTTCGGCGGCGCGGTGGCCGTGGTCACCGGTGCGGCCGGCGGCATGGGCGAACAGCTCGCCTACGGCCTGGCGTTGCGCGGCACGCACCTCGTGCTGGTCGATCGGGACGCGGAGCGGCTGGCTGCCGTGGCCGGGACCCTGGCGCGGCGGCGGCCGGAGATCCATGTCCGGACGTTCGTCGCGGACCTGGCCGATGCCGAAGCGGTGCGGCGGTTGGCGGCGGACATCCTGGCCGTCGAGCCCGTCCTCAATCTTCTGATCAACAATGCCGGGGTGGCGCTCGCCGGGACGTTCGAGGAGACCTCGGCTGAGGAGTTCGACTGGGTGCTGGCCGTGAACTTCGCCGCGCCGGTCGCATTGACCAGGGCGCTGCTGCCGCGGCTGCGGGAGTCGGCGGACAGCCACGTCGTGAACGTCTCGAGCCTGTTCGGGCTGATCGCGCCGCCCGGCCAGAGCGCCTACTCGGCCAGCAAGTTCGCGCTGCGCGGCTTCACCGAGGCGCTGCGGCACGAGCTCGCCGGCGAGGTCGGGGTCACCAGCGTGCACCCCGGCGGGATCAAGACCCGGATCGCGCTGGACGCGCGCGTGGCCGCCGCCGCGGACCAGGAGCGGAGCGCGCAGGCGATGCGGGCCTTCAACAAGGTCCTGACCTACCCGGCCGACCGGGCCGCCGCGCGGATCCTCGAGAGCGTGCGGCGGCGCCGGGGCCGGGTGCTGGTCGGCATGTCGGCGCGGATCCCGGACGTGCTGGCCCGGGTGTTCCCGGTGACGTACTGGGACCGGTTCGTCCGGCTGACCGCGGTCAGCGGTCGGAGCGGGCGTCGATGAGCAGCAGGAACGCCAGTGCGACGGCGATGGCGCACGCGATGAGGATGACAAGGCCCATGGGGAACATGCGGGACTCCTCGGCTCAGGGTGTTTCTTCGAGCTTCGAACCGGCGGAGCGATGAGTCCAGTGCCGGATGGCGACCAGTCGCGCGCCGGCTTCTGATCTATCCTCGAAGCCATGCGCGCGGCCATCCTCGTCGAAGGTGTCAGCGATGCCGCGGCTCTGCACGCCCTCGCGGCGCGCCGCGACCGCGACCTGAGCGCCGAGGGCATCGAGATCCTGGTGCTGGACGGCGCCACCAACGCCGTGCGCTACCTGCGGGAGTACGGCCCCATCGGACAGGACCTCAAACTGGCGGGGCTGTTCGACGAGGCCGAGGAACGCTTCTTCCGGCTCGGGCTCGAGCGCGCCGGGTTCGAACCGGGGCCGGCAACCGAGGACCTGGAAAAGCTCGGCTTCTACGTCTGCCGCGCCGACCTGGAGGACGAGCTCATCCGTGCGGTCGGGGCCGATCAGGTGCTGCGCATCATCGCCGCGCAGGGCGAGCAGCGTTCGTTCCGCACGTTGCAGCGGCAGCCGGCGATGAGGGACAAGACCCTGCTGCACCAGCTGCGGCGGATGATGGGCGGCCGGTCCGGCGGCAAGGAGCGCTGGGCGCGGCTGCTGGCCGAGGCGGTGCCGTTGGAGCGGGTGCCACGGCCGCTGGATGCGGTGCTGGCTCGCTTGTGAGACGGAGAACTCTGTGAGCTGGAGAGCCTCGTGAGACGGAGAGCAGAGGTCTGTCAGAGACTGCGAGAACTCTGACGTCCCGCAGCAGGCGCGCGGGACGTCAGGGTTCTCATACCGACGTTGGCGTCAGGCGATGGCCGTCAGCTCGGGCAGACCCCGTTGTCGGTCCACACCCCCTGCCCGTTGTTGCCGGGGATGTCGCCCTGGGTCCACCACTTGGCGGTCCACTTGTGGGCCGGGGAGCCGTACTGGACCACCGCGCCGCCGCTGTAGGCGGTGCCGGACTGCCAGACCGGCAGAGTGCAGGTCCCCGGCGGCGGCGTGGACGACGAACCGCCGCACGCCCCGTTGTCGGTCCACACGTTCTGCGAGTTCGCACCAGGCACATCACCCTGCGTCCACCACTTCGCCGTCCACGTGTGACCGTTGTAGGACACCACCGCACCACCGCTGTAAGCGGTCGAAGCGTTCCA
>JABFWL010000261.1 GCA_013362315.1 Catenulispora sp.
TTCGTGGCCAACGTCTCGCACGAGCTGAAGACCCCGGTCGGCGCGCTGTCGCTGCTGGCCGAGGCGGTGCAGTCGGCCTCCGACGACCCGGAGGCGGTGCGCCGGTTCGCGGCCCGGATGCAGCAGGAGTCGCACCGGCTGACCTCGCTGATCCAGGACCTGATCGACCTGTCCCGGGTGCAGATCGACGCGCCGTTGGCCGCCACGGCCGAGCAGGTGCACGTCGCCGAGGTGGTGGCCGACGCCCTGGACCGCAGCTCTGCGGCGGCCGCGGCGCGGCGCATCGACCTGATCGCCGACGCCGAGGAGGACGCCGTGGTGCGCGGCGACCGCACGCAGCTGGCGGCGGCGCTGGGCAACCTGGTGGAGAACGCGGTCAACTACTCCCCGGAGGAGACCCGGGTGGCGGTGACCGTCAAACGCGCCGGCGACCGGGTCGAGATCGCCGTCACCGACCAGGGCATCGGGATACCGGAGCGGGACCTGGAGCGCATCTTCGAGCGGTTCTACCGCGTCGATCCGGCGCGCTCGCGCGCCACCGGCGGCACCGGCCTCGGCCTGTCGATCGTGAAGCACATCGCGGCCACGCACGGCGGGGAGGTGACGGTGTGGTCGTCCGAGGGGAACGGGTCGACCTTCACCCTGCGCCTGCCGCTGTCCGCCGACGACCGCGGCCTGGCCCGGGCCGGCTGAGAACCGGCGAGAACCAAGCCATGTACATACCAACTGGGAGGACCCCGAAGTGACCCGTGTACTCGTGGTCGAGGACGAGGACTCGATCAGCGACCCCCTGTCCTACATGCTGCGCAACGAGGGCTTCGAGGTGGCCGTCGCCGACACCGGCCCGAGCGCGCTGGAGGAGTTCGACCGGCACGGCGCCGACCTGGTGCTGCTGGACCTGATGCTCCCGGGCCTGTCCGGCACCGAGGTCTGCCGGCAGATCCGCACCAAGTCCAACGTCCCGGTGATCATGCTCACCGCCAAGGACAGCGAGATCGACAAGGTGGTCGGCCTGGAGCTGGGCGCCGACGACTACGTGACCAAGCCGTTCTCGGCCCGGGAGCTGGTGGCCCGGATCCGTGCGGTGCTGCGCCGGCAGGCCGCCAGCGACGAGCCGGACGGCGGCGCCTTGGAGGCCGGCCCGGTCCGGATGGACGTGGACCGGCACAAGGTCACCGTCGACGGCCGCGCGGTGGAGCTGCCGCTGAAGGAGTTCGAGCTGCTGGAGATGCTGCTGCGCAACTCCGGCCGGGTGCTGACCCGGATGCAGCTGATCGACCGGGTCTGGGGCGCGGACTACGTCGGCGACACCAAGACGCTGGACGTGCACGTCAAGCGGCTGCGGGCGAAGATCGAGCCGGACCCGGGCACGCCGGTGCACCTGGTGACGGTGCGCGGGCTCGGGTACAAGTTCGAGGGCTGACAGCCGAGCGACAGGAGTGCGGAAGGGCCGCGTCCCGGGTGGGACGCGGCCCTTCGCTGCGTGCTGCTTCCGGGGGCGGCAGTTTCGGTGATCCCTGGCGCGGCTCTTCGCTGTCTGCTATGCGGACGCGACCCTTTTCGGCGTGTTGCCGCCGGCGGCTATCGCGTCGACATCGACGGCGGCGCCGACGACGACCCGCCGGGCCGGGAGCCCATCGTGGGGCCGCCCGGCGTGCTGCTCGGCGCGCTGCTGTGCTGCGGGGTCGACGGCGGCGTGGTCGGCTTGGGCGCCGAGGTCGGCTGCGGCTTGCCGCTGCTGGATGTCGGCGCGGGCTTGGCCGGGGATTTCGTCGTCGGGGCCGTCGAGGCCGCGGCGTCGTTGATCGACCCGGCCTGCCGGCCCGATCCCTGCGCCGACGAGCCGGACTCCGGCGGCACCGCCGAGGACTGGGAAAGCGGCGATCCGCCGGGGAACGGGCCTGCGCTGCCCACGGTGGTGGACGAGGAACCGCTCCCGCCCTTCAGCTGCCCGGCGGGCTGAGCGCCGGAGCTGCCACACCCGGCGCAGAACGCCACGATGACACAGGCCAGGGCCGCCGCGACTGCGGTGGCGGCGGCCCTGGCCAGTGCTGCGGTCCCCCGGTTAGGCATGGATGCCACTTTAGCCAAGTCGGCAGGCATGCGAGAGGGACTCGTCTGTGCACGCGGTGTGCGGCGCGACTGCTCCACCGTATCCGCCCCGGACGGCTTTTCGCTTGATAACAGGTGAAAATCAGGGGTTCTTCACTCGAAAGTGGATACTGGTGGATACGTTCCGTGCGCGGTGCTCTGGAGGCGATCAGAGATCGTATCAAGGCTCCCGGCGGAAGAAGTCCACCAGCGCCAGCCCGACGAAGACCACGACGATCAGCACTCCGATCCCCACCACCGGCACAGCGACCGCCGTCGGCATCGAGAACTGGTGCGGCAGCGCGGCGACGAACGCGCCCAGCAGCGCCCCGGACATCGCCAGCGCGAGGTTGAACGGCGTGCGGCCGGTGATCGGGCGCTTGCCGCTCACCGGGTCGGCAGCAGGCCGGTGCGGGACCGGGTCGACACCGGGGCCCTGCCGTGCCCAGAACGCATACGGATCCGGGTCCGGCGCCGGCGACTCGACGAGCCGCTGGCCGCTGAGCGTGCGGAACATCTGGCCCCGGCTGAGAGTGCCGGCGTCCACCACCCGGACCGTTTCCGGCGGCGCCAGTTCCTGCACCGCCCGGTACACCGCGTCCAGGGCGGCCGGGCCGTCGGCGTGCCGCGCCGGCTTCACGATCAGCAGCAGCGCCGGCACGCTGTCCGGGAACAGGGTCCAGGTGGCGGTGATCCGTCCGGCCCCGGCCGGCTTGGCGGCCCGCCGGATCCCGGCGAGGTAGTCGACCACGTGCGGCGGCGGCAGGTGGAAGGCGGCGTCGGCCTCGGTGCCGAACGGGATCGGCCGCGGCCGCAGCTGGTCCACCTCGGCGGCCTGGAGCACCACCGGGTCCGCCGAGGCCTTGTCGATCACCAGCCCGTGATGCGGCGGCACCAGCGCCAGCACCGCGTCGGCGGCCTTCGGCGCGGCGGCCCGGGAGCCGTCGGGGGCGTCGGCGGCGTCGATGCTGCCGGTGGTGGAGGCGATGACGTAGATCCCCGGGCCGAGCTCCGGCTCGCGCACCGCCGCCGGCTTGCCCGCGGCCGTGATCCACACCGACAGCCGCTCCAGGGGGAGCGGCGGCCGGGGGCGCCACAGGCGTTCGTCGGCAGCGGTCACGGCGGCTCCTTTTGCGTTCCGCGTCCGGTTCCGGTTCCGGTCCGCGTTCTGGTCCTGGTCGGGATTCAGAAGCACGCCGGAGCCGGGTGTCTCAGTGATATCAGGGCGAGTCCGCGGCTGCGCGCGCGGCCCCGCCCCCGGCGCGGATCAGCCGTTCGTGTTCTGGCCCTCCTGGATGGTGATGGTCGTGGTGTTGGGCGTGCTCGTGACGGTCTGCACCGGTGCGGCGACGCCGCCCTGCGTGATCAGCAGTGTCCACGTCGTGGTGACGGTGATCGTGTAGTCGCCGGGCGCGGTGAAGGAGTAGCCGCATTGGGGATCCGGCGAGGCGGCGCCGCCCTTGTCCGGCGTGTATTCGTAGTCCGACGTGCAGTGCAGAGTCGACACCGTTGCGCCGTTCTTCTTCACGGCCCAGTCGGCGCGCACGAAGGTGCGGGTGCCCACGACATTCCCGGCCTGCTTGGTCTGGGTGGAGGTGTCCAGCTTCTTGCTCCAGAACCAGACGTTCGCGTTCACGAACCCGACGGCGTCCGCGCCGCCGGGCGGCGCCATGCCCAGGTCCGGCTTGTCGATCGCCAGCTGCCGGGTGACGCTCTCCACCGGGTTCAGGCCGCCGCAGCCGTTCGGGCACGGACCGGGGTGCATCTCGCGGTTGCCGGGCACGGTCGGCGGATCCTGGCCGCAGGAGATGTACTGCATGAGCGTGGACGACGGATCCGCGGTGCCCCAGTGCGGATCGCTGAGCGGCGGCTGCGGCTCCACCGTCTTGACGTAGCACCCGTAGCTGAAGGACCAGCCGTCGGGGAGATTGCAGACGTAATCCCTGCCCTGATACACGATGTGGTTGTTCGTGCAGTTGATGTTGTAGCCGCTCTTGCCGCCGCCTCCGCCGGGCGCACCCGCGCTCCAGATGGTGCAGGTCAAGTTGCCCTCGGCGTCGGTTTCCCAGTTCTGGCATTCGGCCGCCGCCGCGCGGGTCGGCGGGACCATCGCGGTCACCGCACCCAGGACGGCGAACACCACGGCCAGCGCGGTGAGCCGCCGTCTCCAGGCCGTCAGCGCCGTCAGCATGTCTTGTCGCTTTCCGAGTGGACGCTGGTCACGCGCCACTTCCCGTCGCCGCTCTTGTGCACCGTGAACGTCACCGGATACGGATGGTCGATCGTGGTCGTCGCGAGCCCGCCCTTGTCCGGGCCGTAGGTGTAGACCTGGCGGTACTTGCTCGCGTCCTTGCACTCCCCGATCGTCATGAGCGGCAGCGGGGAGGCGGCCATGTCGAGCTTGGTCGAGGTGACGGTCTCCAGCGAGGTGCCGACCATGACCGAGTTCTTGCGTTTGAGCAGGTCGATGAAGTTGTTGGCCAGAGTCAGCACATTGCCGTCGGCGTAGTTCGTCAGGTCGGTGCTGTAGTCGGGCTTGGCGCTCATCTGGAAGGTGATCTCGCGGTATTTCTGGAACGCCGCCATGGCCGCCGCCGCGTCGGTGTCACCGGGGACGGTGGCCTTGTAGGTCCAGCCGCCCTCGGAGGTGGCGATCGTCGTCGGCGCGGGCGCCGCCGCGCTGCTGCTGGGCGCCGCGCTCGAAGAGCTCGAAGAACTCGAAGAACTCGGCGAGGCCGCCGAAGAGGTCGCCGTGCTCGAGGACGGACTCGCCGCAGCGCTGCTTGTGGCACTGCTCCCGGCCGCGGCGGGAGCGCCGAGGGCGGCCGGTTTCTGGTCGCTGGAGCATCCGGCGGCGGCCAGCAGCAGGCCGGTGCCGAGGGCGCCGATCAGGCCCCTGCTCACGCTGTTCCGCTTCATCAGCACCACTTTCGTTCCCCGTCGTCAGGTCTCGTCAGGTCTCGTCAGGTCTGGGCAGGTCTGGTCAGTCTTGTCAGCTGGTCAGGTCTTGGGATCCGGGTTCGTCACGCGCCGACCGGCGCGGCCTCCCGCCACGCCGGATACAGCTCGTCCACCAGGGCCTCGGTCTTGGGGTGCAGGCCCCGGCCGCCGTGCACGGCGCGGGTCTGCTGCTCCAGCGACCGGATCACCTCGAGCAGCCGGGCCTGGTCGCCGGTGGCGTGGGTGGCGCGCAGCAGCGCCCGCCACAGCTCCTCGTCGGCCGGCGAGCCGCGCAGGCCGCTGCGGACCGCGTTGACCGCGCCTTCCGGATCGCCTAGTTCCAAGCGCAGGTCGCACAGCTCCACCGCGGTGTCGGCGACCACCGCCGGGACCTCGGTCTCCACCGACTCGTAGGCCAGCCAGCCGTAGCGGCCGGCCTCCCGGCGGGCCAGCAGCGGCCCGCGGACCAGGCCCAGAGCCTGCCCCAGCAGCTGGTCGCGGTTCTTCGGGTCCTGATAGCGCGGATCGAGGTCGGCCAGCGCGCGCAGGTTCTGGAACATCTCCCAGTCGCTGCGCACGCTCGGGGCGACGGTGAGCCGGCCGTCGGGCAGCGTGACCAGGTTCGCCGTGCCGTCCGGAGCCAGGCCGAGCCAGGTGCCCAGCCGGTGCAGCACCTGGTCGGCGACCTCGCCGGCCGCGCCGCGGGGGAACAGCGCCGAGGTCAGGACCCGGGGATGCACGCCGTCGCGGTGCAGCAGCAGGAAGGTCAGCGCCTCGGCGACCGGGCCGACGCGGTCGGCGTCCAGCTCGCCGTAGGCGCCGGTGACCTCCAGCGCGCCGAGCACCCGCACCGAGACGGTCGGCGCCAGGCGCAGCTGCGACTCCAGCGCCGCGGCCTCGGCGGTGAGCGGTTCCAGCGGCTCGCCGAGCAGGTCCTGGGCGGCGGCGAACAGCTCCAGCACCGCCTGGTACTGGTCGTCCGGCAGCCGCTGCGCCTGGACCTGGAGCTCCAGCGCCGGCAGCCGCAGCCGGCCGGCGGCGTCGACGTCGGCGTGCCAGGCCGCGCCCGGCACGTCCCCGGCGATCAGGTAGCCGATGCCGAGCCGGGCCGGCGGCCCGATCACCTCGGCCAGCCGCGCCAGGGTCGGCGCGGGCGTGGGCGCGGCGCTGATGATGAAGTGCGGCGGCCACCCGGCGCCGCCGACCATGCCGAGCCGGCCGCTGAGCACCGTGTCCTGCCCGGCCGCGGCCAGCCCGCGGCGCCGCTCGGCCAGCTCGGTGGCCAGTCCCGGCAGCACCTCCTCCAGGCTCCCGGTCTGGTGCACGCGGCCCGGCGCCAGCGCCGTCAGGTCGCCGGCGAAGCCGACCAGGGTCACCGTCATCCGGTCCGACCAGGTGTTGGTGAGCAGCTCCACGGCCATCGCGGCGAGCACCGCGCGCCGGGCCGCCGGATCGCCGCCGACCGCGATCACGCCTCCCGCCGCCTCCAGGTCCACCAGCACGCGGGACCGGCCCTCGGGGTCGGCGGCGCCCGCCGTCACCAGTCCGGGGAAGGGAGCCACCGCCGCCTCGGCCACTTCGTCGTCGAGCCGGCCCACGGCCGAGCGACCGACGAACCAGGAGCAGCCGTCGGGGCGGGTGTGCCAGGGCTCCGGGGCCGGCGGAGTGGGCTCGGACAGCACCAGCTCCAGTCCGGACGGAAGCAGGTTCGCGCTCTGCACCGGAGGCAACGGCCGGTCGGCGGCTTGCAGCGTCGCCGCGAGTTCGCGCAGCGCCCGATTCAGGAAGCGCACGTCTTCGATGCCGGCTCCGAGGCGGATCGCCTCCTCCGCTGCGGCCGCCGCGGTGTCAGGGCCGGTGAGCCGGCGCCCGAGCGCCCGGTTCCAGAGCTGGCGCCGGCGGTTGCGGCCGAGGGCGCCGAGGAGGCCGGCGGTCAGCAGGGGTGCGGTGAAGAGTTCGTAGGGGAGGCGGAAGGGGGTCTGGTCGCTGGCGGGCGCTTGGGCCTCGGGGGCGGTGGCCTGGCCCGCAAGCGGAATGTTGACCGTGGTCGCTGAGCTCGGCGGTGTAGCCGGGCTGGGCGTCTGGTGGAAGGAGTGCGGGGCCTGGCTGATCGAGCCGACCATGATCGCGGGTGCGTCGGCCTTGGCGGCCGGTCCGCCGGCCAGGCTCGCCAGGTCGGTCGCGACGTGGCTGAGCGGCGCGCCGGCCGGGCTGACCGGGTTGATCGCAGCGACCGAAGTCGCCGTGTGCGAGGTCTGAAATGCGGCGGTGGTGGCGGGCGCATCGAGGGCGCCTGCGGGGGCGCCGAAGGCGCCGAACGAACTGGTGGTGGCGGTGGTGCTTCCGACACCGCCGACACCGCCGACAC
>JABFWL010000637.1 GCA_013362315.1 Catenulispora sp.
GCCTGGGCAAATTGTGCTTGATTCTGCTCGACTCATCTAGCTATCGTTCAGATATAAGCACGATCGCCGTCAGCCTGGGGAGTGACCATGTCCGGATCCGCACACGTCGAAGCCGAGATAGCCAGTCAGCCGGACACCTGGCGACGGGCCGCGGCTCTCGCCGTGAGCAACGCCGCCGACGTGCTGCCGCGCCGGGGAGAGCGCGTGGCCGTCGTCGGCTGCGGCACCTCGCTCTACATGGCCCAGGCCTACGCGGTCCTGCGTGAGCAGGCCGGCCTCGGCGAGACCGACGCCTTCGCCGCCTCGGAGTTCCCCTTCGGCCGCCGCTACGACCGCATCGTGGCCCTGACTCGCTCCGGTACCACCACCGAAGTGCTCGAACTCCTCGAGCGGATCAAGGGCCGCATTCCCACTGTCGCCGTGATCGCCGATGCCCACACCCCGGCCCCGGCACTGGCCGACGCCACCGTCGTGCTGGACTTCGCCGACGAGAAGTCGGTGGTGCAGACCCGCTTCGCCACCAGCGCCCTGACCCTGTTCCGCGCCCACGTCGCCGCGCAGTCCGGTACCGCGTTCGACATCGACAAGGCCGCCGCCGACGCCCACGCCTGCGTCACCGAACCGCTCCCGGCCGGCATCCTGGACAAGACCCAGTTCGCCTTCCTGGGCAGTGGCTGGACCGTCGGCCTGGCCAACGAGGCCGGTCTGAAGATGACCGAGGCCTCCCTGACCTGGACCCAGTCCTATCCGGCGATGGAGTACCGCCACGGCCCGATCAGCATCGCCTCCCCGGGCACCCTGACCTGGATGCTCGGCGCAGCCCCGCGCGGCCTGGCCGAGCAGGTCGAGGCCACCGGCGGTGCCTGGCTGGACGCCTGCGCCGCCGGCCGCGACCCGCTGGCCGAGCTGATCCGGGTGCAGCGCGTCGCGGTCGCCCTCGGCGCCGGCAAGGGCCTGGCAGTCGACAACCCGCGCAATCTGACCCGCTCGATCATCCTGACCGAGGTCTGAGATGCCCGGCCTCGAGAGCGGCCGCGAGCCCGGCCCCGAGCGCGACCGTGAGGACGGCCGCGAGCACGATTCCGAGCGCGACCGCGAGCACGATCCTGAACACGGCCTCGAAGACGACCCCGAACCTCCGGAGCCTTCTGGCACCCCTTCCCAAAACCCGTTTTTAGCTCCCGGAGCTAAAAACGGGGGAGAGGTTCCTGACCTGCCGAAACACACCCTCGCTCTCGACGTCGGCGGCACGGGTGTCAAAGCCGGCCTGGTCACCCGTGACGGCGAGCTGACCCGCACCTGGCGCCGTGCCACCCGGATCGAGCGCGGCCCTGAGGCCGTGATCGAGACGATCGCCGACTTCGCCGCGGAACTGCTCGCCCAGACCGCCGCCGACGGCACGCCGGCTGCCGCCGCCGGATTCGCGCTGCCCGGCATCGTCGACGAACAGAGCGGTGTCGGCGTCTTCTCCGCCACCATCGGCTGGCGCGACGTGCCGTTCCGTGCCCTGCTCACCGAACGCCTCGCCGTGCCCGTCACGATCGGCCACGACGTGCGCGCCGGGGGAGTAGCCGAGGCCCGCATCGGGGCCGGCCGCGGCTCCTCCCGGTTCGTCTTCTTGCCACTGGGCACCAGCATCGGCGGCGCGATCATGATCGACGGCAAGCCGCACCCGGGCGGCCACGGCCGGGGCGGCGAACTCGGCCACTTCGTCGTCCGGCCCGGCGGCCTGCCCTGCGGGTGCGGCCTGGCGGGCTGCCTCGCGCAGTACGCGTCAGCCGGCGCCGTCGCCGCCCGGTACGCCGCCGCGGCGGGCACCGAGAACACCGGCGCGCTCGACGTGGCCGCGAAACTCGCCACCGGTGACCCGATCGCCACTCGCATCTGGGACGAGGCCGTCGACACCCTCGCCGACGCGCTGCTGACGATCTCCGCGATCCTGGACCCGGGCCGCGTCGTCATCGGCGGCGGTCTGGCCGAGGCCGGGGACACGCTGATGGTCCCGCTCGCCAAGGCCCTGACGGCCAAGGCCACCTACCACGCACTGCCCGAACTGGTGCCCGCCGAACTCGGCGACCTCGCCGGCTGCCTCGGCGCCGGACTGCTGGCCTGGGACCTGGTGCCGTGATCGTCACGGTCACGCTCAACCCCGCCCTCGACATCACCTACACCGTCCCGGAGCTGAAAACGGGGAGGACCCACCGGCCGCAGGTCACGGCCCAAGCCGGCGGCAAAGGAGTCAACGTCGCACGGACCCTGCACGCCCTGGGCCGCGAGACCGTCGCCGTGCTGCCGCTCGGCGGCTTCGACGGCGAAGCGGTGCGCGCGGAGCTGGAGACGGCGCGCGTGCCGCATCACGTGATACCGATCAGCGGAGCCACCCGCCGCACCGTCACGGTGGTCGAAACGGCAGCACCGGACGGTCTCGCGACCGGTTTCAACGAGGCAGGGCCCGAACTCACCACCGAGGAGTGGGCCGAGATCTGCGCGAGTCTTGGCACGTTGCTGGAAACGGCGACGCTGGACGGGTCCGCGGTGCTGGTGCTCTCCGGCAAACTGCCGCGCGGCCTCGCCGACACCGCCTACGCGGACCTGATAGCGCTGGCGGACAGCTTCGGCACGCCGACGATCCTCGACACCGAGGGTCCGGCGCTGCTCGCCGGACTGGCCGCGCGGCCGGCGGTGGTGAAACCCAACGCTCACGAACTCCTTGACGCCACTGGGCTTTCGGACTCGGGCCAGGCCGTGGCGGAACTGCTCCAGCGGGGCGCTCGCGCGGTGGTGGCCTCGCACGGCCCCGACGGCCTGACCGCTCACACCGCCGATGGCAGCTGGACCGCGCGCCCGCCGCGCATTGAGGGCGGCAACCCCACCGGCGCCGGCGACGCGGCCGTAGCCGCGCTCGCGATCGGGCTCGCTGACGGCACGCCGTGGCCTGTGACTCTCGCCGACGCCGCCGCGTTGTCCGCCGCGACCGTGCTGACCGACCGGGCTGGGGTGTTCGACGCCGAGGCGTATCGGCGCTTCAAAGCTGCGGTGACAAGCACGGCGACAAGCACCGTGACGGTAGACACCGCGACCGCGACAAGGGCTGTGACGACGGACGTCGCGACAAGCACCGCGACCGAGACAAGCACCGCGACCGAGACAAGCACCGCGACCGAGACAAGCGCTGTGACGACGGACGTCGAGACAAACACCGCGTCTGAGACCGCGGCAGGCACCGCGACAACAGGCGCCGCGACAGACCCCGCGCCAAGCGAAGCTCCCTAAGGACCCCGATGCCGCTCAAACCCACCACCGACCTGATAGCCGCCGCCCGCGCCGGTCACCGCGCCCTGGCCGCGTTCAACGTCATCACCCTGGAACACGCCGAGGCGATCGCCGCCGCCGCCGAGACCGCACAGGCGCCCGTCATCCTCCAGATCTCCGAGAACGCCGTGAAGTTCCACCGCGGGCGCCTCGCCCCGATCGCCCGTGCTGTCGCTGCCATCGCTGAGACCGCCGCCGTCGACATCGCGCTGCACCTGGACCACGTCGAGGACCCAGCTCTGCTGCGCCAGGCCGCCGACCACGGCTTCGGCTCCGTCATGTTCGACGGGTCGCACCTGGACTACGCCGCCAACGTCCGTGCCACCCGCGAAGCCGCCGACTGGGCCCACGAGCACGACCTGTGGATCGAGGCCGAACTCGGCAGGGTCGGCGGCAAGGACGGTGAGCCGCCGCTGTCCGCCCACGCCCCCGGCGCCCGCACCGACCCCGGCGAGGCCCGCACGTTCGTCGCCGCCACCGGCGTGGACGCCCTGGCCGTGGCCGTGGGCAGCTCGCACGCCATGACCGACCGCAGCGCCGTGCTCGACCACGACCTCATAGCCCGGCTGCGCGCGGCCGTCGGCGTGCCGCTCGTGCTGCACGGCTCCTCCGGCGTGCCGGACGAGGAGCTGGCGCGTGCTGTCGCCGGCGGGCTGGTGAAGGTCAACATCGGGACCGCGCTGAACATCGCGTTCACCGGCGCCGTGCGCGAGTACCTGGACAGCGCCCCGGCCGACGCCGTTGACCCCCGCAAGTACCTGGTGTCGGCCCGCGCAAACATGGTGAAGACTGCGGCGCACTTCATCGGCCTTCTCGGCTGCTTCGGGCGGGCCGCGTGAATCAGCGGCTTTCCATGCTCCGGCGAGCGTCCCGAACAGGCGGGGTGGCGCGCCGGGGGTCGCCTGCGCGAGCATAAGCGCCACACCGGACCACCCGGGCAGCCCGGACCCACCCAGAACTACCAGAACCGCCCGAAGCACTTGAAGCACCGAACGCGGCGACCGACACAAAGAACGGCGACTAATAATGGCGAACCCTGAGATGTCCAGCGCACAGGAGCAAACTCTCGGGGCGGTGCCGCCGCAGGCGTCCGGAGCCGAGGAGGTCGGCAGCGTCGTCTCGGATGTCTCGCACGGCGCGGCGTTCACCCCCGGCGCCGCTGATCCCGATTCCACGGCCATCCAGCCGCGATCCGACACATCCGAGATATCAGAGACTTCCGAGATATCTGAGCCTTCTGAGCTTTCGCAGCGCCGCCTCCCCCTCGTGGCGCGCGTGCTGCTGGCCGATTTCGGCTTCGCGATCGTGGCGCTGATCGCCCTGACCGTCATCGAGGTGCAGCGGCTCGGCGAGCCGTCGATGAGCCTGCGCCGCCAGGCCTACGCCGAGGACCTGGTCGTCCTGTTCCTCGTGGCGGCCGTGTTCGGCGCCGTCACGCTCGTGCTGTTCCGGACCGGGAAGCGGAAGGCCGCGCTCGTCCAGGCCATCGTGACGGCGCTGGTCCTCGGAGTCGCCATCACCTCGGCGGCCACCGGCAGCCCGAAGCCGATCCCGCCGGCCGAGCAGGACCAGTAGCGACAGCGCAGGCAGCGCCGGAAGCAAGGGCCGAACCAGCTCCCATCCGCCGCTGCCCCTGATCAGGCAGCCGCTTAGCCCTCAGCCGCTCAGCCCTTAGCCTTCAGCCGCTCAGCCGTCGGCCGGACCGTCCGCCGGTACCATCCGCAGCAGCAGGTCCCGCAGCGTCTCCCGCTCCCGCACGCTGAGCGCGCCCAGCGGCTCGGCGGCGAACGTCAGGCCGGACCAGACCGCCTCGAACGAGGCGCGGCCGAGGTCGGTGGCTGTGATGTTCTTCACGCGCCGGTCCTCCGGATCCGGCTCCCGGGTCACCAGGCCGCGCGCCTCCATCCGGTCCACCAGGCCGGTGATGTTCGACGGCTCACACTTCAGGTGCTCGGCCAGCGAGCGCATCGGCTTGGGGCCGGACAGCAGGTGGGCCAGGATGAACGCCTGCTGGCGGGTCAAGTCGTGGCGTGCGGCGGCTTCGTCGTAGTTGTCGAAGAAGGCCTGCGAGACCATCCAGAACAACTCCAGCACCTGCGCCGTCAGCGGGTCGCGGCGGTCCAGGCGAGCGGGGCGTTCGGCGTACGTCACGTCGGTCACCGTATGCGCGGCGGGGCGGGGCGCTCAACACCCGGTCCGCCGGTCGTGGTTAAATACTTCATGAGATTAACTGTAGACCAGTGAAAGTAATGGAGTCCCCATGTCGGCCCAGAAGCCGGACCAGCTGTCGGTCCAAGCGCGGCGCGGAACGGCGCGAGGCAAGGGCGTGCTGCCCGCCCTCGTCCTGTCCGTTCTGGCGTTCTCGCTCGTCCAGACCTCCGTCGTCCCGATCCTGCCGACGCTGCAGAAGGACCTGCACGTCGCGGGCAGCGGCATCACCTGGCTGATGACCGCCAACCTGCTGTCGGCAGCGGTGTTCACCCCGCTGCTGGCCCGGATCGGCGACCTGCGCGGCCGCAAGCCGGTGCTCGTGATCGCCATCGCCGGCGTGCTCGCCGGCGGCGTGCTGGGCGGCATCGGCGGCTCGTTCCAGCTGCTGCTGCTCGCCCGCGTCCTGGCCGGCACCGGCGGTGCCATCCTCCCGCTGGCCGTCGCGGTGGTCCGTGACGAGCTGCCGCGCGAGAAGGTCACCGGGGGCGTCGCCCTCATCTCCGCCTCCCTGGGCATCGGCTCGGGCCTGGGCCTGGTCGCCACCGGCGCGGTGGTGCAGCACTTCGACTACCAGGCCGTGTTCTGGATGGGTGCGGTCCTGGCCGCCATCGCCTTCGCCCTGGTGCTGCTGCTGGTGCCGCACGACCCGGTGACCGCCGAGGGCAAGGCCGACCCGGCCGGCGCCCTGCTGCTCGCCGGCTGGCTGTCGGCGTTCCTGATCGCCGTCAGCCAGGGCAACGAGTGGGGCTGGGTCTCCGGCCGCACCCTGGGCCTGTTCGTGCTCGCCGCGGTGACGCTGGCGGTCTGGATCGTGGTCGAGCGCCGCGTCGCCTCCCCGCTGGTCGACATCTCCATGCTCGCCAAGCCCACCATCGCCGTCACCAACACCGCCGCGGTCTTCGTCGGCTTCGCGATGTACGGGGCCTTCCTGCTGATGTCGAACTTCACCCAGACCCCCAAGGCGGTCGGCTACGGCTTCGGCGCCTCGGTGCTGGCCTCCGGCTGGATGCTGTTCCCCTCGGCGGTCGGCTCCTTCGCCGCCGGCCTGGGCGGCGCGGCGCTGATCAAGCGCCGTGGCCCGCGCGTCCCGCTGGTGCTCGGCGGCGCCGCCACCGCGGTCGCCATGGCGGTGCTGGTGTTCGTCCACGGCTCGCCGGTGGACGTCGTCATCGCCTCCGGCCTGATGGGCGTCGGCGTCGGCATGGCCTACGCCGCGATGCCCGCCTACATCAACGCCTCGGTCCCGGTGGAGCAGTCCGGCATCGCCAACGGCATGAACGCGGTGCTGCGCACCGTCGGCGGCGCGATCGGCACCGCCGTGGTCGGCGCCGTGCTGACCGCCGACGTCAAGCCGGTCGCCCCCGGCGTGGCGCTGCCGACCGTCGACGCCTACAACCACAGCTTCATCCTGGCCGCGGCGCTGGCCGTGCTGGCGGCGGCCGTGCCGTTCCTGGTGAAGCCGCCGACGATGGGGCCGGCCACCACCGAGTCCACGGAATCCACGGAGTCCACGCCGATCGTGGCACGCGACGGCGAGGCGGTCCGGCCCGAGCTGGCCGGCGCCAACGCCTGACGGCGCAGGGACCTCCGGCCAAGCGGCTCTAGCAGTCTCGAGGCGCAGTCCCTAACCTGCGCGGCATGACCGGACGCTGGAACACCTCCGTCGCCGCGCTGCTGACCGCCCGGGTCGGCGACCACCGCACCGCGCTGACCTGGACCGGCCAGGACGGCGTGGTGCGGCGCGTGTCGTGGGACGACCATGTGCGGCGCAGCCAGGCACGCGCCGCGTGGCTGGCCGAGCGGCTGCCGGCGTGGTTGCCGGCGGCCGAGGCCGGGGCGAGCGGGCCGCCCCG
>JABFWL010000138.1 GCA_013362315.1 Catenulispora sp.
CCTGGATCCCGGATCCTCGCTCAGCCTCGATTTGTCGGTGGAGCGGAATGTCATCACGGGCACATGGCGCGAACGCACCGGCCCTGAGGGCTACTACATCGGCGCGACCTATCACGGTGCGATGCAGCTCCTCGCGCAACCGACAGGTCGGCGGCTCATCGGCAAGTGGGTGGGCTTCGGCAAGGACATGGACGTCAATTCCGGACCGTGGGAGTTGAGCTTCCTGAACCGGTCCACGACGCCGGCCGTGATCGAGCGCTACGCGGAGCCGCCGACGGTCTGAGTGTGTAGGGTGGAAATGCGGGAGCAGGCTGCGAAGATCCTCGGGCCGCACTGGCCCCCGGCGGAGCTGCCTGCGCCGCCAGGAGATGGTCACCATGCTGAATGATCAACCGATCAGCCCCACCATCCCGGCCGCTGATCTGGATCGCGCGAAGCGGTTCTACCAGGACACCCTCGGGTTGAAGGTCGTCGAGGAGCGCGACGAGGGGATCAAGTTCGAGTCGGGCGAGAGCGTCTTCTTCCTCTACCCGACCCCCTACGCCGGCTCCGCGCAGCACACGCAGGCCACGTGGACGGTCAGCGACCTGGACGAGACCATGGCCGACCTGCGCGGCCGGGGTGTGGAGTTCGAGGAGTACGACCTGCCGGGGCTGAAGACCGTGAACGGTGTCGCCGAGACCGAGACGGAGCGCGGCGCGTGGTTCAAGGACACCGAGGGCAACATTCTCGCGGTCTCCCAGGACAAGAAGGCCTGACGCGCCGGCCAGGACAGGCAGCCTGATCAGTCCCCGGCGTTCCGCCACCGTGCCCAGAACGCCGACAGGTCCTTCCCGGACACCTCCGCAGCCAGCGCCCGCACGTCCTGCGGCCGCATAACGCCGTACGCGTAGCGGTCCACCAGGCCGTGCAGCAGCCGGTTCATCGCGTCACGCCCGATGGTGTCCTCGAGGTCGTAGAGCATGCACGTGCCCTCGTGGTAGACCGCGTCGTGGTAGAGCGGGTCGCCGGCCCGCTCGAACACGTCCATGCCGACGTCCATCCGCTCGTCGGCGGCGATCCAGTCGCAGCCGTGCGCGGGCGTGACGCCGCCCTGGAACCGCTCCGCGCTGTACTCGGCGAACGCCTCGTCCAGCCAGGGATGCCGGTACTGGTCGTCGCCGACCAGGGCGAACCACCACTGGTGGGCGACCTCGTGCGCCACGGCACCCGCATGGGCCGAAGCCAGGACATAGTTCGGGTACTCCATGCCGTCGAAGGCCGAACCGAACTCGTCGAAGACGATCGTGAAGCGGGGATACGGATACGCGCCGAAGCGCACGCCGTAGGACTCCAAGGCGTCGGCCGCATAGCGCATCAGCTCACGGCACCGGGAATCGCTCTCGGAGTTCGGCCAGTACGCGTCGACGGTGACACCAGAGGCCGTGACCATGTGATCGTGGTTGAAGGCGCCAGCCGACCACGAGAAATCCCGCACCTTCGCGGCGGTGATGTGGGTAACGATCCGGTCCCCCACCGGCGTCTCCCCCACGACCGTCCCGCTGGACGGGACCTGAAGAGCGGCCGGATGGTCGAGTGTCACGTCGTAATCGGCGGTCAGCGAGTAGTAGCTCTCGCCGAAAGCGACGTACGGCGGCAGTTCCCACCCGTTCTCGTCTTTGACCGCCAGAACCGCCAGAGCGTTGCCGAGATAGGTGTCGACTCCGTTCACGCCGAACCGGTCCTGCCGCACCGGCACATCTATCGCCAGGCCGAAGCTGATCTCACCCCGAGCGCCCGGAGCCAGCGCGGTGTCCAGCACGATGCGGTACGCGGTGCAGTTCTCCGTCGTCTCCGCGATCCGGCCCCCTATCAGCGCACTGATCCGCTCCGGCGGCGAGCCGACGCAGCCGGTGACCCCGTTCCCCCACAGCCGAATCCAGAATTCGCTGATCGGGGCGTGGCCCGGGTTCGCAAAAGAGATCTTCTCGGTACCGCTCCAGGAATGTCCGGTGGCATCGCTCGTCAGCGCGACTGTGTAGACCGCCGAGCCAGGTGCGGTCGGCTCCGCCAGAGACACACCTTCGGCAGCCGGCGAAAGGGGCGCGGCCTGCACGTCCGGTGTCGCCGCATGCGCAGCCACCGCGACCCCAGCGGCCACCACCTGTCGCGCCGCTACCGAAGCAGGCCTCGAAGAAGCACCCGGCGGCACTGCCAACCACGCCGCTGCCAGGACCGCCATCCCCGCCGCACCGCACGGAATCCACCATTGCGCCCGCCTGAACTGGGACACACGTCCACCCACCCCTCCGCCAGTAGCTGCTGCTACTTCTCCCGACCACGCAGGAGGGGTGTGGCGTTACATCGCGGAGGGCTTCGGGACGATCTCGTGACAGAACTCGTGACAGGACACGTAAGAGAACCCGCGACAGAACCGGAACGCCGTCAGGTCCGCTGCAGCAACGCGAGATACATGGCGTCGGTCCCGTGCAGGTGCGGCCACAGCTGCACGTCCGGCCCGCCACCGAGGTCGGGCAAGCCGGGCAGCAACGGCCGGGCATCGACCCGTGCCACGTCCCGACGGGACTTCACCACCTGCCGCACCACGTCGCGAGTCTCCTCCAGATGCGGCGAGCAGGTCACGTACGCGACCAGGCCACCGGGACGCACCGAGTCCAACGCCGAGGACAGCAGGCGCCGCTGAACGCGAGTAAGCCGATCCAAGTCCTCCGGACCGCGACGCCAGCGAGCCTCCGGACGGCGTCGCAAGGCGCCGAGGCCGGTGCAGGGGGCGTCAAGCATGACACGGTCGAAGGACCCGGCCTTCCACGGGGCGCGGATGCCGTCGGCGGCGATCACCTGGAGAGTGCCGGGCTTGGGCTGCACGTCAGTGCTCTGAGTAGCGTCGGCAGTTTCGTCGGTGGCAGCGTCCCCGGCTTCGTCGACAGCCTCGTCCGCCAGCCGGTCACCGTATCCGCGCAACGCCCGACGGACCAGCTCCGCCCGATGCGGCGCGATCTCGTTCGCCAGCAGCGACGCTCCCCGCTCCAGCGCCAACCCAGCCAGCAGAGCAGCCTTGCCGCCAGGCCCGGCGCACATGTCCAGCCAGTACTCGTCCGGTCCCTGCAACGGCGCCGTGGCCAGCGCGGTGGCGACCAGCTGGCTGCCCTCGTCCTGCACCCCGGCGCGCCCCTCGCGCACCGGCGCCAGCCCGCCCGGATCACCGCCGGCCAGGTAGGCCGCATACGGGGAATAGCGGGCGGCCAGCGCTCCGAGGTCAGTCAGCTCCGCCACCTCGGACAAGCCGGGGCGAACCGCCAGCGTCACGCCGGGGCGAGCGTTGTCGGCATCCAGCAGCTCGCCGATGTCCTGGTGAGCACGCTGCGCTCCACGGTGCGCCTGCAGCGAGTCCCACATGGCGGAGACGATCCAGCGCGGATGCGAGCGCGAAGCTGCCAGAAAGCCCTCGGGATCGTCCTGCGGATCCGGGGCGATGCGGTCGATCCAGCCGGACAAGTCCCGCTGGCCCACTCGCCGCAGGATCGCGTTGGCAAAGCGGGAGGCGCCCTCGTTGGCCACCGAGCGGACCAGCTCCACGGTGGTGGACACCGCCGCATGCGGCGGCACGTCCATCGCCAGCAGTTGGTGCGTGCCCAGACGCAGCGCGTCCAGGACCTCGGGATCGACCGCGTCCAAGGAGCGGTCCACGCAGGCGGCGATCACCGCGTCGTAGGTGCCCAGACCGCGCAGCGTGCCATAGACGAGCTCGGTGGTGAACGCCGCGTCGCGGCCGGTCAGCTGCCGGTCGCGCAGCAGCTTGGGCAGCAGCAGGTTGGCGTAGGCGTCCCGGGTGCGCACCGCCTGCAGCGCCTCGAGCGCGGCGGCGCGCGCCGGGTCGATGTGGGAGGTGAGCGTTGTGCGCGGTGCCATGGATAGCTCTCTGTTCCGTTGTGGAGTTCTTGCGGTAGGCGTCGTCGGGGCTGGGCTCGTCCGGGCTGGGCTGTCCGGACCAGCCTCGTCCGGGCTCAGACGGGCTCGTCGAGCCTCGCCCGGCTCAGACGAAGCTCTCGTCGCCGGCCAGGCGCAGCCCGCGCGCCCAGTCGGCGGCCGGCATCCGCCGCTTGCCCTGCGGCTGCACGTCGCCGAGCCGCACGGTGTGGCCGCTGCCGGTGCCCACTGTCAATCCTCGCGAGTCCCGCACGATCCGGCCCGGCGGGACGTCGGTGGTGCCGGGCAGCGGAGTGACCGGGAAGACCTTCACCCGCAGGTCCTCCTCGCCGTCCCGGCCGGGCAGCACGGTCCAGGCGCCGGGCGCCGGGGTGCAGGCCCGGACCAGCCGGTCCACCCGCAGCGCCGGGGCCGTCCAGTCGATGCGGGCGTCGGCGGCCAGCACCTTGGGCGCCAGCGAGACGCCCTCGGCCGGCTGCGGGACCGGGCGGGCGGTGCCGTCCTCGATCGCGTCCAGGGTGGCGGCCAGCAGCCGGGCGCCGGAGTCGGCCAGCCGGGCGAGCAGGTCGCCGCTGGTGTCGGTGCGCCGGATCTCGTCGGTGACCGTGCCGTAGACCGGGCCGGTGTCCAGGCCCTCCTCCAGCAGGAAGGTGGAGGCGCCGGTGATCTCCTCGCCGTGCAGGATCGCCTGCTGCACCGGGGCCGCGCCACGCCAGGCCGGCAGCAGCGAGAAGTGCAGGTTGACCCAGCCGTGCCGGGGCACGTCGAGCGCGGACTTCGGGATCAGGCCGCCGTAGGCGACGATCGGACAGCAGTCCGGGGCGAGCTCGGCCAGCCGGGCCAGGAACTCCGGGTCGCGGACCCGCTCGGGCTTCAAGGCCTCGATCCCGGCCTCCTCGGCGAGCCGGGCGACCGGCGAGGCCTCCAGGCGGCGGCCGCGGCCGGAACGGGCGTCCGGGCGGGTCAGGACGGCGACCACCTCGTGGCGCGAGTCCAGCAGCGCCCGTAGAGCCGGCAGGGCCGGCTCGGGGGTCCCGGCGAACAGGATGCGCACGTCAGATCGCCCGCCCGAACGTGGCGTGCGGGGAGACCTTCACCACCGGCTCGGGCAGCCCCTGGTTGGCCCACTCGGACAGCCGGATCGCGCGCATCGCCTTCTTGCGCCACTCCCGGTCCAGGCGGTCGATGAACAGCACGCCGTCCAGGTGGTCGGTCTCGTGCTGGATGCAGCGCGCCAGCAGCTCGCTGCCCTCCACCACCACCGGCTCGCCGTGCATGTTCCAGCCCTTGGCGACCACGCGCATCGCGCGCTTGCACGGGAAGGCCAGGTCCGGGATGGACAGGCAGCCCTCCTCGCCGTCCTGCTCGTCGTCGGACAGGTCCAGGCTGGGGTTCACCAGGTGGCCGACCTCGTCGTCCACATTCCAGGTGAAGACCCGCAGGCCGACGCCGATCTGCGGGGCGGCCAGCCCGCTGCCGGGCGCGTCCAGCATCGTCTCAGTCAGGTCCTTGACAAGGGTGCGCAGCTCCTTGTCGAAGTCGGCGACCGGGGCCGCCGGGGTGGTCAGGACCGGGTCGCCGAAGAGGCGGATCGCCTGGACGGTCAAGGGACGAGCTCCGTTCGTGGGTTAACGGGGATTCGGCTCCTAGTGTACGGAGGATGAGGACGGTGGCGGAGCGTGACCGTTCGATCGAGCAGCGTCAGCCGATGTGCACCGGATCGATGCGGACCCGGACCCACTCCTCGGCCTTGTTGGCACTGCGGACGCCCTGGGCTTCCCGGACGGCGGCGGCCAGATCGCCGCCGAGCCTTCTGGGAACCCGGACCAGGGCGCGATGGAGCTGCTGGGGGGTGCGGGTCTCGGCCTCCGGCTCCCGGGGATGCTCCGGACGTTCGCCCAGATCAAGCTGGTCCGGGCGCCGGAGAGCGGCACGCGCCTCGGCGGCTCGCTTTGCCGTCTTCTGTGCCTGTGCGGTTTTCTGCGCGGACTTCTCTGCCGCCTTCTGCACGGCGCGGTCGTCGGGCCGGGGCACGTCCACCGCGACCGGGCCGAGCACTTCGGCGGCCTCCGGCAGTCGCAGCAGCCGCAGCTCCTCGGCGACCGCGGCAGGCGTGCCGGTGAGCTCGGCGACCCGGGCCAGCGGCGGGTAGTGCAGCTCCCCGCGGTCGGCGAGCTCGCGGCGGGCGTGCCACACCGGGTCCCACCGCACCAGCGCCTGCACCGGCGCCAGCCCCGGCTCGGCCATCACCACCACCTTGCCGCCCTCGCCGCCGGGGCGGACCAGGGCCGCCGCGTTGAGCCAGCGCCGCAGCGCCTCCTCGCTGGCCCGCAGGTCACGCCGGGCCAGCAGCGCCCAGCCGTCGAGCAGCAGCGCGGCGGCGTAGCCGCCGGCGGCCACCGGCTCGGCGCCGGGGGTCGCGACGACGAGCGCCGGGGAATCCGGGACCTGCGCCAACACCGTGTCCCCAGCGGAGGACACCACCTTCACGTTGGCGAAGGCCCGGCCCAGCTCCTCAGCGGTGCGCTGGACGCCGATGGCCAGCATGCGGAAGCGGTCGCCACCGCAGGGGCGGTCGTTCAGGCCGCTCTGGTCGGAGATCCGGCCGTCGCAGCGCCAGCCCCCGGCGGGCCGCCCGCACCACAGGCACGAGGCGATCGCGTGACCCGAGGTCAGCTCCAGCGGGCCGTGGCAGTGCACGCAGCGCGCGTGCTTGCGGCAGCGGACACAGGCCAGCGACGGGGCGTAGCCGCCGCGCGGGACCTGGACCAGCACCGGGCCGTCGTCGAGGGCGGCGCGCGCGGTGCGCCACGCGAGGTTCGGCAGGCGCGCCGCGGCGGCCGCCGGATCGCGCTGCTTCTCCAGTTCCTCACCCGAGGTGCGGATGAGCGGCGCCTTGGCACGGACGGTGGAACGGAACGCGGTGAGCGGGTACGCCCAGCGGCTCTCCACCAGCTGCGCGCCCTCGGCGGTGCAGGCGTAGCCGCCGACCAGGGCGGCGGCGCCGGTGGCGTGCGCGCGCAGCAGCAGCACCTCGCGGACGTGCGGGTAGGGGGCGCGGGGCTCGGCGTGCAGGTCGTCGCCGTCGTCCCAGAGCGCGACGAAGCCGAGGTCGGCGACCGGCGCGAACATCGCCGAGCGGGTGCCGATCACCATCCGCACGTCGCCGCGCAGCACCGCGAGCCAGTTCTGGTAGCGCTTGGCCGGGCCGAGTTCGTCGGAGAGGACGACGTGGCGACCGGGGCCTGCGACGGCGGTGAGGGCGGCGTCGAGGCGGGCCAGGTCGCGGTGGTCGGGGACGATGGCGAGGGCGCCACGGGCGGGGATGTGGAGGGGGTGGGGGGTGGCGGCGATACGGGCGGTGTGGGCGGTGTGGGCGGTGTGGGCGGTGTGGGCGGTGTGGGCGGTGTGGGCGGTGTGGGCGGTGTGGGCGGTGTGGGCGG
>JABFWL010000765.1 GCA_013362315.1 Catenulispora sp.
CGTCCCGGCGGGTCGCCACCAGCCCGGCCCCGCGCAGCACCCCGAGGTGCTGCGAGACGGCGCCGGCGGTCACCCCGAGCCGCCCGGCGAGCTGCGCCGTCGTCCCCGGCTCGGCGAGCTGCACCAGCAACTCGGCCCGGGTCCGGCCGAGGAGCGCGGACAGCGCGTCCGGGGCCGGCCGCCGGGTCTCCCAGACCGTCGCCACCGCGCGCGCCGGGTAGTGCAGCACGCCGGAGGTGGTCGGCTTCGTGTTCACGCACTTGTCCGGCCAGCAGAACACTCCCGGCATGAGCACCAGCGCGCGGCCGGCCAGCACCACCTCCTTCGCCGCCAGCGGCCACAGCTCCGGGCTGAACCCGGCGCCGCTGAGCCGCAGCTCGCCGGCGGACCAGCGGACCTCGGGGTGCAGGTTGTCGAAGACCGCCGCGACGCCGAAGTCGGCCAGCACCCGCGCCCGGTAGGCGATGTCGGCCTCCAGCACGCCGAGGATCCGCGGCCAGTGCGGCGCCACGAGCACGTCGAAGACCCGGCGCAAGACCTCGGCCAGCCGCGCGAGGCCCGCGGGCGGGTCGTCGTAGAACTCGCGCTGGAACCGGTCGGCCGGCGGCTCGTTGTTGTCGAAGAACCTGCGGACGCGCACCGGATCGGCGTTCCGGATGGTCGCCAGCTCGTCTTCCAACTCCGGCAGGTGCACGTCCGGAACCGGCACGAGCACGCCGGGCCGGATGTCGCGGCCGACGAAGCCGGCCAGATACTCAATGCCCGGCACCTGGTCCACCAGCGGTCGCGCCCAGCGCACCCAGGGCAGGTGGACGGCATGCTTTCCGGGCTCGCACAAGACGTCCACGGCCTTCAGCGCCTCGTAGACCGGCGAGATGCTGAAGCGGACGCGCGCCAACTCGGTGTTGGTGATGGGTATGCGTACGGGACTTCCCATCGCCGCGCCCCTCCTTCGGCCCCCCGGTTGATTTAGCGAGGGCTAAATCGTAGCTTCGCCGTGGGCCGATCTTCGAGTCTCTGCGCATGACTTCTCTGTCTTTGCGCCCCTCCGCTTCCGCGCCAGCTCCCACACCGTCTACTGCACAGTCTCCGACGCCTCCAAAGCTCGGCCGCGACTGGCGTCTGCTGTTCGCCGCCGGAACGGTCTCGGTCCTCGGCGACGGTGCGTTCGTCGCCGCGCTGCCGCTGCTCGCCGCCGGGTACACCCGAGATCCACGGCTGATATCCGGGCTCACCATCGCGGGAACGCTGCCCTGGCTGGTGTTCTCGCTGCAGTCCGGGGCGATCGCGGACCGTTCGGAGAGCCGGCGGCTGTCGATCCTGGCGCAGGGCTGGCAGCTGCTGTGCGTGGCCCTGGTCGGGGTGCTGGCCTTGGACCGGGGCACCGGTGGGGGACTGGCGGCGCTGTACGTCCTGGCCTTCGGTCTGGGCATGGCCGCCACACTTGCGAAGAGTGCGTCGCAGCCGTTGATGACGTCGATCGTCCCGCGCGAACACCTGGTCTCGGCGAACGGCCGCCTGTTCACGGCCCAGTCGGTGGCCCGGGACTTCGCCGGACCGGCCGCCGGCGCGGCGTTGTTCGCCGTGGCCCCGGCGCTGCCGTTCTGGGCCGACGTCGCGACGTTCGCGGTGTCGATGGTCCTGATCGCCCGGCTGCCGAGAACCGGGGCGGTCGGGGCGGCCGGTGCCGGGGCGCCGGACCGGTCGGGCCGACGTATGCGCACCGATGTCAAGGAGGGCCTGACCTGGCTGGCCCGCCACCGCCTGCTGCGCACCACCACCTGGCTCTCCGCGGTCGCCAACTTCGGAAACACGATGGGCTTCGCGACGCTGGTGCTCTACGTCGGCACGCATCACTACGGCCTGCTGCTGAGCGTCGCGGCGATCGGCGGCGTCCTCGGCGGGCTGGTCAGCCGGCGCGCCGTGGCCCGCCTCGGCGGCCGAGTCGTGGTCCGGCTCACGACCACCGCGACCCCGCTGGCCTGCATCGGCATCGGCCTGTTCGGTCCGAACCCGATCGTCGTCGCGCCCCTGCTGGCCGTCTCCAGCATGAGCGCTGCCCTGTGGAACGTGGCCGTGGTGTCCCAGCGCCAGCGCCTCGTCCCGGCCCACCTGCTGGCCCGGGTCTCCAGCGCCGGCATCATGGTGGTCTGGGGCATGCAGCCGCTCGGAGCGCTGGCCGGCGGCCTGATCGCGGCCCGCTTCGGCCTGGGGACGCCGTGGGTGATCGGCGGAGCCTTGCGGCTGGCGGCCTCGGTGGCGGCGATCCGGCCACTGCGGGAGTGGCGGGATTAGGCGGGAACGGGTCTCAGCGGAGCAGGATAAGGCCCCCCGCCACCATGGAGGCAGCCATTTCGCGATTGACGGCCTTCCACTCTTCGTCCGAGACGGTGACCGCGGCCTCGTGGCGCGGACGTTCTTTAAGCAGAGCGCTACGAAGGTGGTTCGCGGGGTGCGACGCATCGACGCTCGTGCCGCGGAACGCGGAGACCCGCTCTTGCCGCACGAACTCCATTTCGGGAATGGCAGCCACGTGCTCGCGCAGCCCTTGCCAAAGTGCGACGCCTTCCTCGTCCGTGACCGGTTCGCGCGACCCGGCCCGCACCGCCTTCACCCGGCCTATGTATGAAGCCACTGCCGAAAAGGCGCCGAGCTTGCGGATCAGCCGCACGGCCGCGTCGGTGGACGCGGTCCGGGCCGCCATCTCGTCGGCGAGGAATTCGGCGCGCAGCGAAACATGGACCTGGATCCAGGCGTAGAACCGCTCAAGCCCTGTCACGAACAGATAGATGGGAAACAGAACAACAGGCACAATCAGCTGCGCGAGCCCTGCGGTCCCTCGAACCGGTCCTATACCGCGGCTGCTGGGATAGAACAGCACGCGCCATTCCCACAGGCTCTGGCGCGCCGTCGCGACGAGGAGACCGCGCGCGGCATCGCCGTTGACCTGGTGGCCGAGTTCGTGACCGAGCAGCGCCAGGCGTTCACCGCCGTCGAGAACCTGCCACAGCGGCACCCCCAGGGTCAGGACCGGCTCGTGCCGCAGGCCGAGCCGTTGGGTACCGGCGTTGAAGGCGGTGTCCACCCGCACCGCCTTGGGAGTGGGGGCGCCGATCGCAGCGCCGACCCGGTCCAGCAGGGCGAACAGGTTCGGCAGGTCCCCCCGCCGGTACCAGCCTTCCTTGGGCCGCCGGCCGACGCGCGGCCTCATCTGCCAGACCACGCCGAGGCCGAGCAGTGCGACGATCCACAGCAGCCAGACACCGTTGATCAGCAACAGCACCGAGCCGACGAGCACGCCGAGCGTCACGGCGTGGACCACGAGCGCGAACAGCAGCGCGCACAGCCGCGCCAGGCCACCCGGCTTGAGGCTCTCGGCCTGCGCGAGGCGCTTCTCCAGTGCCTCCGCGCGCCGCCTTCCCGTTTCCCTGCGACGGCGGTCGCGGCGCTTCTCGCCGTCCAGCTTCCTGAGCTCTTCGGTCCCGATCAGTCCATGGTCGTTGGGCACGCACCAAGGCGCGAACCGGGCATCGAACTCCCCCGACCAACCGCACTGCGGGCAGGTGAACTCGACCATTCTCGGGTTCTCTGTCAGTGCCACCGCGCAATAATGGGGCCTGATTCAGCCGGACAACACCCATCGGAAATCAAGGAACGATAACGATGTCGCTGCCGATCCCCCGCGGGGTCTCGATCGACGCGCTGCGCGCCGCGGCGCTGGCGTGCCAGGGGTGCGAGCTGCATCGGGCGCAGCCGGGGTCGCTGAGCGGTCCGACGCAGACGGTGTTCTCGAAGGGGAATCCGGCGGCGCGGGTGGTGTTCGTCGGGGAGCAGCCCGGCGACATGGAGGACCGGGCCGGGCTGCCGTTCGTCGGGCCGGCCGGGCAGCTGTTCGACCGGGCGATGGCCGAGGCCGGGATCGATCCGCGGCAGGCGTATGTCACCAACAGCGTGAAGCACTTCCGGTTCCTGCAGGACCGGCCGAACGGGCGGCGGATCCACAAGACACCGGACGCCACGCACATCGAGGCCTGCAAGCCGTGGCTGCGCGCGGAGTTGGCCGTCGTGGACCCGGAGGTGATCGTGGCGCTGGGCGCGACGGCGGGGCGGGCGCTGGTCGGACCGCAGTTCCGGGTGACCCGTGATCGGGGCCGGGTCATGGTGTGGCCGCCTAGCGGAGATGCCGGGTTCGGCTCGGATCCCTCGCGGCGGCGCGCGGTGTCGCTGGTGGCGACGTCGCATCCGTCGGCGGTGTTGCGGGCCGACAACCAGGAGACCGCGTACAAGGAACTGGTCGCGGATCTGCTGCTCGTCGCGCGGCTGCTGGCCTGATGGCCGCAGGAGCGTGTGAATGAATGGGGCCCTGGAGAATCTGAGAGTCTGAAGGCATGGTGACGATCGCGGGCCGGTTCAACGGCCCACCGCACTCCGGCAACGGCGGCTACGTCTGCGGCGTGCTCGCCCAGCGGTTCCTGGCCGAGTTCGGGGCGACGCCCGGCGCGAAGGTCGAGGTGACGCTGCGCAAGCCGCCGCCGTTGGAGAAGCCGCTGACGCTGCGGCAGCCGCCGGAGACCGAAGTGCTGCGGCTGCTGGACGGCGCGACGGTGATCGCCGAGGCCGAATTCGTGGAGGCCACGGGAGTCCCGGTCGAGCCGGTGCCGTCCGAGGAAGCAGCGGCGGCCTCCAAGGACTACGCCGGATTCGCCGGCCATCCGTTCCCGACCTGCTTCGTCTGCGGTCCGGAGCACCCGACCGGACTGCACATCTTCGCCGGTCCCGTGCCGGGACGCCGGGACGTGGTGGCGGCGCTGTGGACTCCGGCGCCGGACACCGTCGGCCCGGAGTTCGTGTGGGCGGCACTGGATTGTCCCGGCGGCTGGTCGGCGGGCGACCTGGCGGGCCGGCCGGTGGTGCTGGGACGGATGAGCGTGGAAATGCTTCATGAAACCGGCACCGACAGTGACACCGCCCCCGCACCGCTGATCGCGGGCGAAGGTCATGTGGTGCTGGGAAAGCACCTGCGCACCGAAGGGCGTAAGACCTTCACCGCCTCGTCGCTCTACGGCCCTTCAGGGGACCTGATCGCGAGCGCCGAAGCGGTGTGGATCGCTGTCGATCCAGCCGGCATCCAGCCGGTCGAAGGCAGGAGCGGCTCCACAAGCTGAGCCTGAGCCCCCTTAGCCCTCAAGGACTAAGCCGCTCCAGGATCCAGCCTGTAGCGCTCTCGCTATCGCGCCTATAACGAAGCCGATCATGGAGCCGGTCAGGCCGGCCCTGCCAGAACTCCACCATCTCGGGCCGGACCAAGAACCCGCCCCAGAAATCCGGCAGTGGCACCTGCTCGCCCTCGGGCCACTGTTCAGCCAGTTCGGCGGCCCGCTTGTCCAACGCCTCGCGGTCCGGGATGACCGCGGACTGCTCGCTGGCCCAGGCCCCGATCTGGGAGCCGTGCGGCCGCGTGGCGAAGTACTCGGCGTCGCTTTCCCGGTCCAGCTTCGTGGCCGCACCTATGACGATCACCTGGCGGTGCAGGGTGTACCAGGGGAAGAGCAGAGAGCAACGCGGGTTCGCGGCCAGCTCCCTGCCCTTGCGGGAGCCGAGGTTGGTGTAGAAGATGAATCCGGTTTCGTCGTACCCCTTCAACAGCACTGACCTGCTGGAGGGCTGGCCGTCCGGGTCAGTGGTAGAGACCACCATCGCGTTCGGCTCGGGCAAGGAAGCCCGGACGGCGTCTTTCAGCCATGTGCGGAATTGGAGGTGGGGCGCGGAAGCAGCGTCCTGTTCACGGAGCGTTCCGATGCCGTATTCCCGGCGGAGCGCGGCGAGCGCTTCAGAGTCCACGATGCCCACGGTAACGCGTGTGACATTCCAGACACAGCACCGCCCCCGGTACAGAGCATGCTGTGTGGCGGGTCACTATAGGAGAGACGCACCAATCACGACACCACCGTGTCGTCGCGATGCCGCCGGGGAAGGCGACACCGTGGCAAAGCCAGCTGGCCGCATCGAGCCACAGCACGTAGAGCGGCACACAAAAGAAACAGAGGGAGTACACATGTCCGACTTCGTACCGGGCCTTGAGGGCGTCATCGCCTTCGAGACCGAAATCGCCGAACCCGACAAGGAAGGCGGCGCTCTCCGGTACCGCGGAGTGGACATCGAAGACCTCGTCGGGCGGGTGACGTTCGGCAACGTGTGGGGCCTTCTGGTGGACGGCAAGTTCAACCCGGGTCTGCCGCCGGCGGAGCCGTACCCGGTGCCGGTGCACTCCGGCGACGTGCGCGTCGACGTGCAGTCCGCGCTGGCGATGCTGGCCCCGGTGTGGGGGCTGCAGCCGCTCCTGGACACCTCGGAGGACAAGGCCCGCGAGGACCTGGCGCGCGCGGCGGTCATGGCGCTGTCGTTCGTGGCCCAGTCGGCCCGCTCGATCGAGCACCCGGGCCAGGCCATGGTGCCGCAGAGCGAGGTCGACAAGGCCGAGACGGTCGTCGAGCGCTTCATGATCCGCTGGCGCGGGGAGCCGGACCCCAAACACGTCCAGGCCATCGACGCCTACTGGACCTCGGCGGCCGAGCACGGCATGAACGCCTCGACCTTCACCGCCCGCGTCATCGCCTCCACCGGGGCGGACGCCGCGGCGGCGCTGTCCGGCGCGGTGGGCGCGATGTCCGGCCCGCTGCACGGCGGCGCCCCGGCCCGCGTGCTGCACATGGTCGAGGCGGTCGAGGAGATCGGCGACGCCCGCAAGTACGTGAAGAGCGTCCTGGACAAGGGCGAGCGCCTGATGGGCTTCGGCCACCGCGTGTACCGCGCCGAGGACCCGCGCGCCCGCGTGCTGCGCCGCACCGCCAAGGAGCTGAACGCGCCGCGCTACGAGGTGGCCGCCGCTCTGGAGGAGGCCGCGCTGGCCGAGCTGCGCGAGCGCCGTCCGGACCGGGTCCTGGAGACCAACGTCGAGTTCTGGGCCGCGGTCGTCCTGGACTTCGCGCAGGTCCCGGCGAACATGTTCACCTCGATGTTCACCTGCGCCCGCACCGCGGGCTGGAGCGCGCACATCCTGGAGCAGAAGAAGACCGGCCGCCTGATCCGCCCGTCGGCGCGCTACGTCGGCCCGGCCGCGCGCAAGCCGGAGACGGTCGAGGGCTTCGAGACGATGGTGCCGCCGAGCGGGTTCCACACGTACAAGGGCTGATCGGACCACCTGCCCCTTGAGGTTCGGTTGAGCCAGGGCTCCCCCGTTCGGGGGAGCCTTTTTGTGTTCCTGCCATCCCCCTGCAACCCGCTGGGCCCGGCGTGACTCATGTGTCCCGATCAACGGTTGGGGGAGGGAAGCGGCGGATGGGCGACCAGGCTCGGATCGACGAGTT
>JABFWL010000387.1 GCA_013362315.1 Catenulispora sp.
GAAGCTCCGCGCCGCCTTCTCCCGAGCCCTGCGGGCGACCTGGTACCTGGTCGCGGGCCTGCGCACGGTGCTGCCCGCGCTGCTCGGAGTCTGCCTGCTGCCGCTGGCGCTGCTGCTGGCGTTCGGGGTGCCGGGGCTGCCGTGGGTGGCCGGGCGGATCCGGGCGCTGAGCAACGTCGAGCGGCGGCGGGCGGCGAAGATCCTGGGCCACCCGATCCGGGAGCCGGCCGCGCCTCGGCCGATCAACGCGTATCAGCAGTATTTCTCGGTGATGCGTTCGTCGGCGGTGTGGCGGGACATCGCATGGATGATCGTGCACGGATTCAGCGGGCTGATCATCGCGGTGGTCTCGGTCGAGGCCTGGTTCGGGATCCCGTGGGATCTGGCGCTGCCGTTCTGGTGGTGGACCCAGCCGCGGGGCTCTGTCGGCGCGTTCTGGCAGATCTACACCTGGCCCCAGGCGATCGCCTACCCGTTGTTCTCCGCGGCGGTGATCACCGGGCTCCAGCTCTGGCTCCAGCCGCTGCTGGCCCGCTTCCAGGCCTGGTACGCCGAGCGGCTGCTCGGCCCGACCCGCCGGACCGAGCTGGCCGCGCGGGTGGAGTCGCTGACCGAGACCCGGGCGCAGGCGCTGGAGGCGCACGGCGCGGAGCTGCGCCGGATCGAGCGCGACCTGCACGACGGGACCCAGGCCCAGCTGGTCGGTGCGGCCCTGCGGCTGGGCCTGGCCGACCAGCGGTTCGACGCCGATCCGGAGGGCGCCCGCAAGCTGGTGCTGGACGCGCGCGCCGGCATCGAGGACGCGCTGGCGGAGCTGCGCACCGTGATCCGCGGCATCCATCCGCCGATCCTCAGCGACCGGGGCCTGGCCGGGGCGGTGCGGGCGCTGGCCGCCGGCCGCCCGATGCCGGTGACGGTGCAGCTGCCGGAGCCGGACCGCCGCTGCCCGGCCGCGGTGGAGGCGGCCGCGTACTTCGTGGTGGCCGAGGCGCTGACCAACGTCGCCAAGCACAGCGGCGCCCGGCACGCCACCGTGGCGCTGCGGCACTCCGGGCCGTTTCTCACCGTCCGGGTGCACGACGACGGCCGCGGCGGCGCCGACGCCGCGGCCGGCAGCGGCCTGGCCGGGATCCGGCGCCGGGTCGCCGCGCTGGACGGAGTGACCCGGATCGACAGCCGCACCGACGGGAGCGGCACGACAGTGGAGGTGGAGCTGCCGTGCGGCTTGTGATCGCCGAGGACAACGTGCTGCTGCGCGAGGGCCTGCAGCTGCTGCTGACCACGGTCGGCCACGAGGTGGTGGCGGTGGCCGGCAGCGGCCCGGAGGTGGTGCCGACGCTGCTGGAGCACCGGCCCGACGCGGCGATCCTGGACGTGCGGCTGCCGCCGGGCTTCCGCGACGAGGGCCTGCGCGCCGCGATCAAGGCGCGCGAGCTGCTGCCGGGCCTGCCGATCCTGGTGCTGTCGCAGTACGTGGAGGAGACCTACGCCGCCGAGCTGCTGCGCGACGGCGCCGCCGGAATCGGCTACCTGCTGAAGGACCGCGTGGCCCGCGTGTCGGAGTTCGAGGAGGCGCTGGAGCGGGTGGCCGCGGGCGGCACCGCCCTGGATCCGGAGGTGGTCTCGCAGCTGCTGACCCGCCGCGACCCGCTCGACACGCTGACTCCTCGGGAGCGGGAGGTGCTGGCGCTGATGGCGCAGGGACTGGACAACGCGACGATCGCGACGGCGCTGGTGATCACCGAGCGGTCGGTGAGCAAGCACATCACGAACATCTTCCAGAAGCTCGGGCTGCCGCCGGACGAGGCCGGGGACCGGCGCGTGCGGGCGGTGCTGCGGTATTTGGATGCCGGCGGCTGATTTTTGGAAGGCCAGGGCCGTTGTTGGAGGCTGGGCGCTGATTGCTCTGCGCGACGATTCCGTCACCCGAACGGCCTACTACGATCCCTCAAAACTTGCAGGACTCATTATCTTGAACTATTCGTCTCTTCGTGGATAGGTTGTGCTCATGACCCCCGCCGAGGAACTGCGCGGCGCCGGCCTGCGGGTGACGGCGGCGCGAGTCGCGCTGCTGGAGACCGTACGCGACGGCGACCATCTGGACGCCGACGCGGTCGCCGCCGGGGTGCGCGAGCGTGTCGGGCATGTGTCGCTGCAGGCCGTGTACGAGGCCCTGCACGCGCTGACCGGTGCGCGGCTGATCCGGCGTATCGAGCCGGCCGGGAGTCCGGCGCGGTACGAGGGCCGGATCGGGGACAACCATCACCACCTGGTGTGCCGGGAGTGCGGCACGGTGGTGGACGTCGACTGCGCGGTCGGTGCCGTCCCGTGTCTGGAGGCCTCCGACGACCACGGTTTTGTCATCGACGAAGCCGAGGTTGTCTACTGGGGCTTATGCCCCGCTTGTTCCAGTTCGCCCCCTCGAATCACCCCTGACCCCGTTTCCTGATCAATCGCAGAGTCGCGAGAACCGCCAGATCCGGAAGGACAGCTGAAGATGTCTGAGAACCACGGCGACATCGACGTCGACATCGACCATCGCCAAGACCCGAACGTCACCGCCCCGGAGAGTGTCGGCGCCGGCGCCCCCGGCGGATGCCCGGTGGCCCACGGCCGCGCCGCGCACCCGACGCAGGGCGGCGGCAACCGGCAGTGGTGGCCCGAACGCCTGAACCTGAAGATCCTGGCGAAGAACCCGGCGGTGGCGAACCCGAACGGCGCGGACTTCGACTACGCCGCCGCCTTCACCAGTCTGGACCTGCCGGCCGTCAAGGCGGACATCGCCGCCGTCCTGACCGACTCCCAGCCCTGGTGGCCCGCCGACTTCGGCAACTACGGCCCGTTCATCATCCGCATGGCCTGGCACAGCGCCGGCACCTACCGGATCAGCGACGGCCGCGGCGGCGGCGGCACCGGCCAGCAGCGCTTCGCCCCGCTGAACTCCTGGCCGGACAACGCCAGCCTGGACAAGGCGCGCCGGCTGCTGTGGCCGGTGAAGAAGAAGTACGGCCAGGCGCTGTCCTGGGCCGACCTGATGATCCTGGCCGGCAACGTGGCGCTGGAGACGATGGGCTTCCAGACCTTCGGCTTCGCCGGCGGCCGCCCCGACGTCTGGGAGGCCGACGAGGACGTCTACTGGGGCCCGGAGCAGACCTGGCTCGGCGACGAGCGCTACACCGGCGACCGGAACCTGGAGGACCCGCTGGGCGCGGTCCAGATGGGCCTGATCTACGTCAACCCCGAGGGCCCGAACGGCAACCCGGACCCGGTGGCCGCGGCCCGCGACATCCGCGAGACCTTCGGCCGGATGGCGATGAACGACGAGGAGACGGTGGCGCTGATCGCCGGCGGCCACACCTTCGGCAAGACGCACGGCGCGGGTCCGGCCGACCACGTCGGCGCCGAGCCGGAGCAGGCGCCGCTGGAGCAGCAGGGCCTGGGCTGGAAGAGCAGCTTCGGCACCGGTGTGGGCAAGGACGCGATCACCTCCGGTCTGGAGGGCATCTGGACCAACACCCCGACCAGCTGGGACAACAGCTTCTTCGAGATCCTGTTCGGCTACGAGTGGGAGCTGGAGCAGAGCCCGGCCGGCGCGAACCAGTGGAAGCCGAAGGACGACGGCGGCGCGGGCACCGTCCCGGACGCCTTCGACGCGGACAAGAAGCACCAGCCGACGATGCTCACCACCGACCTGTCGCTGCGCTTCGACCCGGTGTACGAGCCGATCTCCCGCCGCTTCCTGAACGACCCGCAGGCCTTCGCCGACGCGTTCGCGCGCGCCTGGTACAAGCTGACCCACCGCGACATGGGCCCGCTGTCCCGCTACCTCGGCCCTGAGGTGCCCGCCGAGGAGCTGCTGTGGCAGGACCCGGTGCCGGCCGTCGACCACGCGCTGATCGACGACGCCGACGCCGCCGACCTCAAGGCCCGGATCCTGGCCGCCGGCCTGACCGTGCCGCAGCTGGTGTCCACCGCCTGGGCCGCGGCGTCCTCCTTCCGCGGCAGCGACAAGCGCGGCGGCGTCAACGGCGCCCGCCTGCGCCTCGAGCCGCAGAACGGCTGGGAGGTCAACGAACCGGACAAGCTGGCGCCGGTGCTGCGGGCCCTGGAGGACGTGCAGGAGGCGTTCAACGCCGAGAAGAAGCCGACCGGCAAGCAGGTCTCCCTCGCCGACGTGATCGTCCTGGCCGGCGCGGCCGGGGTGGAGCAGGCGGCGAAGGCCGCCGGCTTCGAGGTCACGGTGCCCTTCCACCCGGGCCGCACCGACGCCACGCAGGAGCAGACGGACGTCTCGTCGTTCGCGGCCCTGGAGCCGAAGGCCGACGGGTTCCGCAACTACGAGTCGAAGGACACCCGGCTGCCGGCCGAGTACCTGCTGGTGGACAAGGCCAACCTGCTGAACCTGTCGGCGCCGGAGATGACGGTGCTGCTGGGCGGCCTGCGGGTGCTCGGCGCCAACCACGGCGGCAGCGAGCACGGCGTGTTCACCGACCGGGTCGGGACGCTGACGAACGACTTCTTCGTCAACCTGCTCGACCTCGGCACCGAGTGGAAGCCGGTCGGCTCGGACGGCACCACCTTCGAGGCGTACGACGCCTCCGGCGCGGTGAAGTGGACCGGTACGCGGGCGGACCTGGTATTCGGGTCGAACTCCGAGCTGCGCGCGCTGGCCGAGGTCTATGCGAGCGACGACGCGCGGGAGAAGTTCGTGACCGACTTCGTCGCGGCGTGGGCGAAGGTGATGGAGCTGGACCGGTTCGACCTGCACCAGTAAGGAGTCAGCTCGCCTGCCGACACCACTGGCGCCAGCCCCGCTCGGGATGCCTCCCGGGCGGGGCTTCGCGTTGTCAGCAGTGCCGTTCAGCGCTGCCGGTTCTGTGCTGCCGGTTCTGTGCCGCCGGTTCAGCGGTGCCGCGCCACCCAGCCGAGTACTTCGCGCGCCTTCGCCGTGCTCAGGCAGCGGCCGGAGTCGTCGTCGCCGAGGATGTGGAAGACGTCGTAGTCGCCGGTGCGGCCCAGCGCGGCCTCGACGGCGGCCGCCAGATCGGAGGCCGCCAGAGCGGGATACGGCGTGCCGTCGGCACGCCTGATCTGGACCGGCTCGGGCTCGACCGGCACGGCCCAGCGCGGCCACGCGGCGTCCGGCGTCGGCCAGGCAAGCCGCAGGGCGGTGACGGTCAGCCCGTGGGCTTCGGCGGCGATGCGCGCCACTTGTTCGGCCAGCCGCTTGGAGACGCCGTAGACATCCGCGGCGTCGGGCTCCGCCTCCTCGGTGAGCGGCCGGTCGGTGAGCGGGACCGGGGTGTCAGCGAAGACCGACATGCTGCTGATGAGCACCGCCCTCCGGACGCCCGCCTCGCGGGCCGCCTCCAAGGTGGCGTAGACGGAGGCGACATTCACCTCGAAGGAGCGCGCGAGATCCGGCTGCGGCCAGTTGACGTCGGAGCGGCGGCCCATCGCGGCGTGGACCACGGCGTCGACGCCGTCGAGCGCGGTGGCCAGGGCGGTGAGGTCGAGCGCGCTGCCGGGGATGTGGACGACGCCTTCGGGGCTGTCGGCGGGCGCCGCCGGGTCCAGGATCCGCAGCTCGTGGCTGGCAGCCAGCCCCGGGAGCATCAGGGAGCCGACATAGCCTGAGCCCCCTACCATCAGGATACGCATTCGGCAGACGGTAGCAGGGGCGATGCCGGAGCGCTGTTGGCTTATTACGTAGACTCACGCCGGTGATCACCTCGGAGCCGCCGGGCGGAGCGACCGTGTGGTTCACCGGGCTGCCGAGCGCGGGCAAGAGCACGATCGCCGCGGCGCTGGCGGCACGGCTGAGGGCCGCGCGCTCGCCGCGGCCGGTCGTCCTGCTGGACGGCGACGATCTGCGGCGCACTCTGTGCGCGGATCTCGGATTCGGCCGAGCTGACCGGGAGGAGAACGTACGGCGCATCGGCGGGCTCGCGCGGGCGGCGGCCCGAGACGGGGCGCTGGTGCTCGTTCCCGTGATCGCGCCGTATGCCGTCAGCCGCGCTCGGGTCCGGCGGCGGCATGACCGGATCGGCGTGCCGTTTCTCGAGGTGTACATAGCGACGCCGGTCGAGGTGTGTGCGTGGCGGGACGTGAAAGGCCTCTACGCCCGGCAGGCCGCCGGCGAGATCAGCGGACTGACCGGCATCGACGACCCCTACGACGTGCCGACCGCGCCGGAGCTGCGGATCACGACCGAACACGAGTCGGTGGCAGCCTCGGCCGACGCCGTCTGGCGGCTGCTGGTGTCCCGGGGATTGGCGGTGTAGCAGTCCGGTGTGGCGGTCCGGTGAAGTCCGGTCGGGCCGCGTGAGGGTTCCCGACGCCGACGCGCTCGCAATAGGCTGGCGCGATGCCGGGGCGGCGACCTGACGCCGCTCAACCACAGGAAGTGGAGCGCCATGACCGCACGGATCGATGTCAGTGCCCTGGTCACCGGTTCGGAGCTCCACGCCGGCTCGCGGGCGCGGGTGGTGCGGCTCGATCAGCCCCGCGACGTCTATGGCGGCTCGCTGGTCTTCAAGCGCTACCTGCCCGAGTACGCGTCTGTCGTCCATGCCGCCGCCCTGGACGCGCTCGGCGATCTGCCGGTGCGGGCCGGGGCCGACGCGGTCTGGCTGCGGGAGCGGACGGCGTGGCCGCAGACTCTGGTCACCGAGGGGCCCGAGGTCGTCGGCTTCCTGATGCGGGAGATCCCCGACGACTTCTCCTTCAGCCGGGTTTCGGGGTCCGGCACCGCCCGGATCATCGCCGAGGTCACGTTCCTGCTGAACGAGGACCGCATCCTGCAGGACCTCGGGCTGCTGATCTCCGACCGGGACCGGCTGTGGCTGCTCACCGACGTGGTCGACGCGCTGATGCGGCTGCACGCGCTCGGGGTGTGCGTCGGGGACCTCTCGCCCAAGAACCTGGTGTTCGCGCCCTCGACGCACCGGATCTTCTTCCTGGACTGCGATTCCATGCGGCTGGACGGCGCCCGAGTGCTGCCGCCGGTCCAGAGGCCGGGCTGGGAACTGCCTGAGGGTGAGGAGCCGGGCACGCGGGCCGCCGACGTCTACAAAGTCGGCTTGCTCGCCACGCGCATGATCGCGCGCAACCCGGCCGAACGCGATCCGTCCCGGCTCGGGCACATCTCAGCGCGCCTGGCGGCGTTGGCGAGCGCCACGCTGAACGAAGGGCCGCAGAGCAGGCCGACGCTCGAGGATTGGACGACGGAGCTAAAGACGGCGGCCCAGTCGGCATCGCCGACTCCGGCCGAGGTCACGGTGGGTGTGTCGATACCGCCGCTCATCGCTCCCGGGCCCCCGGCCAACGCGGAGATGCCTCCGGTGACCGTGTCGTCGCCGA
>JABFWL010000194.1 GCA_013362315.1 Catenulispora sp.
GGGTGGGCGGTTGATGGCTGCTTCGGTGGAGTCGGCGCCGGTGGTGGGGACGGGCGCGGGTGCGGCCGGGGTGGGCGCGGCGGGGGTGGGTGGGCCGGCGCTGCCTCCGCCGCCGAGGCGGAGGGAGGGGCGGGCTGTGGGGACGCTTATTGCTGTGGATGAGGAGGAGCCGCGGGGGGAGCCGGTGGGGGTGGTGGACTTCTCGGAGAGTGCCTTTCATGGGTGGGTGGGGCGGTCTGCTGTGGTGGAGATAGTCGCGGTGACGGTGCCGGAGTTGGCTGTGGCGGAGAGTCGGGCTGCTTATCTCAAGTCATTGAGTGATGCGGCGCGGCGGGGGGCTTCGGTGTGGATGGCGTTGCTGTGTCCGGAGTCGGATGCGGCGCTGCGGATGGCTGGGGCGCTGCGGGAGACGGAGCCGGGGTTTCTGGGGAGGCTCGAGGAGGTGCTGTGGGCGTTGTACGGCTGGCAGCGGGAGGTCAATGCGCTGTCGGCTGGCCGGCCTACGCGGCAGGTGGAGATCGTCCTGTATTCGCGGCCGTTCGGGCGGCCGCCGTTGCCGGCCTTGGCTCCGCATTATGTGTTCGATGACACGCTGGTGACTGTGCCGTTGCCGACGGACGGCGGTGGGACGCATGCCCGGTATCCGGTCGACCACCGGTTTGCTTTGCCTTTTGGGATGTATCGGGAGTTGATTCGCAGCCGGAATGTGCCGCTGGAGAAGCACATTCTGGATCGCGTCGTGGTCGAGGTGGACGGCGGGCCGGAGTTGGCGGGCGTCAAGTTCGTGCGACACGACGGGGTCAAGTATCTGGCGGTGCGGGACCGGGAGGCGGTCACCCGGCTGGGTGGGGCCACGCGGGTCGGGGTGTTCCATGGCGTCGGCGAGCGGGTCGCCTACCGGCCGGTGCCGGTCGACGGTGGTCCGGATCTGATCACGGTGCTGGATTCGCTGGTGGCGGCGAAGTACGGGAGCGGGGCCGCCGACGAGGCCCGACTGTCAGGTGGATCCCAGCTGCCGGGTGGAGGGGACGAACGCTGCTTCTTCTTCAGGCTGGAGGGTTACGAACTTTGAGGCAAAAGCCCTGATGTGACCAGTTTGCCAGACTTCTGTCGGTTGCGCCAGCTATAGTGGTTCATGTCAAAAGGCGTGCGGGGAAACACGTCGAAAGGACATGGCCATGGGCGTCGAATCCCTGCGCCGCCTCGAGGACGCCACGGCGGACCTCGCCGCGCTCGATCCGCTGACCTTCGACACCGGCGGCTCGCTGGCGCTGGCCCGAGCCGCCGAGCAGGTCAGCCGGGCCGCTGAGGCAGTACTGATCCGCTGCGTGCGGACCTGGCATGACCGGGGCGACCCGGTGCAGACTCCGGAGACCACGGAGGAGGAGCTGACGTGGCGGGCCGCCGACGCGGCTCGTAAAGCCCTGATGGTCGACCTGGGGCGGACCAGGGGCGACGCCGGGCGGCTCATAGCCACCGCCAAGGCCCTGCGGAAGGACCCGCAGACCGAGCAGGCGCTGCGGGTCGGGGAGATCTCGGCGCCGCAGGCCAGGATGATCGCCGAAGCGCTGGCGGTCCTGGCTCATCAGCCTGATGCGGTCGTCGATGAGGTACGGGTGGCGCTGGTCGCCATGGCGAAGGCTGAGGGGGCGGAGCGTCTACGCCGGCACGCCGAGGACACCGCCCATCGCGTCGCGCCAACAACTGCGCTCGCGCGAGCGCGCGCGGCGGAGGAGAAGCGCGGCTTCCACATGACGCCCGTACTGGACGGCTATCTGCCTGGCGGCTTCCTCTCCACCACTGGTGGCGAGGCTCTGCTCACCGTTCTGGACTCGATGGCGGAGCGAGCTGAGGGGGAAGACGAGCAGAGCCTGCCTTGGGATTCGATCTCCAAGGCCCGTGCCGACGCCCTGGTGCGGCTGGCCGAAGACCGGATCCGCTCCGGTGATCTTCCGCAGCGGCACAACGGCCCCACGGCGATGACCATCGTCATGCGGGCCGACACCGCTCAAGCGCTGCCCGGGGCGCCTGCCCCGAGGACGGGTTACGGCCGGTCGATACCCGCGGCCGAAGCACACATGATGCGGTGTGAAGCGGCGTTGCGGGCGGTCCTGGTCGACGGGCGCGGCGAGATTCTGTGGCAGGGGCGCAAACGGCGCGTGGCCAGCCGCGCGCAGTACGAGGCGCTGGCGATCCGCGATGGCGGCTGCACCGTCTCCGGCTGCGACCGGCCGCCCCACGAATGCGACGCCCACCATGAGATGCCGTGGGCCGACGGGGGCCGGACCGACGTGGACCAGATGCGGCTGCTGTGCCGACGCCATCATCGCGAGCTGCACGACGAGCTCTGGCAGCGCCAGTTCGGCTGGCAGGAGGCGCAGGTCAAGTCCCTCGACGAGGGTCGGCGGTACCAGCAGCCCCGGCGACCCTGGTACACCGACAGCCCGGCCTGGTATCCGGGACCGAGTCCGTGGCGGCCCGATGATGCGGAAGCCTCGGATCCGCCTCCCCGCGGCAAGCTGTCTGGCAAGCGGTCGGCGGGAGGTGGAGTCTGATGAGCGCGGTGCTCTCCAGGTGGTGGCGATCAGCCCTTGAGGTTGCGCACCTCGCCGTAGACCCCCAGCACCGCCATCAGCACCGGCAGGACGGCCAGGAACACGGCGCTGTCGACCAGGTCGATCGTGCGAGACCAGCGCGGCGGGAGGATCGGCTCGGACGTACCGCGGCGGGGTCGCAGAGAGGCCAGGCCCAGCGCCAGCAACGCGATGACGACCAACAGCGGCGCCAGCCACAGGGCTCGTACGGCCGGCACTGCGTTGGCGGCCATCGCCGCGAAGGCGACGACCAGGCCGGTCAGCCCGCTGAGGGCCGCCGCGAGCACCTGGGCGCGCTCCCGGAACAGCCGCGCGCGGCACACCATCACCCCGGACACGAGCAGCGCCAGCGCCTGCTCCCACACAGTGTGCGTACCCTGCGGCGCGGTCTCCATGGCGCTGATCGGCACCACCAGCAGCGCGACGCAGAGCACGAGCAAGGTGCCGACGCCGGCGGTCAGCCCGGTCAGCGTGTCCAGAGTCCGGGCCACCCGCAGGCCGACCGCGTAGTTGTTGACCGGCGAGCCGTCGAAGTCGCCGGGTTCGACGCCCGAGGTCGGCGGCTCGATGACGAACCGCGCGGCCACCATGGCCGCGAACGGCAGCAGTTCAACCGCCATGGCGCAGACCGCAGCGGCCACCGCGATACCGGCCGCCGGGCTGGCCTTGGTCAGCTGCAGACCGATGCCGGTCACCGCGGCGACCAGGCCCACGGTCGCACCGGCCACCGGGACGGCGACCCGGCGGCCCAGTCCTGCGATTGCGGCGAGCGCCACGATCAGCACCATGATGGCGCCGGCGGTGAAGTGCGCCCGGCCCAGACCGTGACCGAGCTCGGGGTGAGCGGGGAGCAGGCCGACACCGGTGATGAACGCGTACGGGAGCGACGAGGCGACCAAGACCGACGCCGCTGTGTAGTCGCGCTGGTGATGGGCGCCGGTGGCCCAGGCCATCGCCTCAGCGACCGTGGGCCAGGCGGCGAGGCCTCCGAGTCCGCCAGTGCGAACGCTCGCCGTGGCGTGGGCCACGGTGGCGGCGCCGACGGTACGCACCGAGTCACGCTGGCCGGAAACCTGGTCCGCACCGAAGGACGACAAGTCGAACGAGGCGGCCGGAGCGGCGAAATCAGGGTCCGAGGGGTACGGGCGACGGCCGCGCAGGAAGCGGCGCCCGGCGCCGAAACCGGAAGGGAAGCGCGCATCACGCGGCGCTCGGCCGTAGCCGGGACCGCCGCCATAGCCGGCAGCGGCTCCATAGTCAGAAGGGCTGCCGTACTCAGAAGGGCCACCGTACTCAGAACGCCCGCCATACTCGGCAGGGCTGCCATATTCGGCGTGGCCGCCATATTCAACAGGACCCCCGTAGCGGGAAGCGCTCCCGTGTTCCGCAGTCCTATATCCGGGTCCTGGTTCAGCTTCGTACCCGAACCCGCGAGGATCCTGCCCGTAACCGCCAGAGGCGTCGCGGTAATCGGAGCGCCACTCAGCTTCAAAATAGTCCGGAGGGTCGTCGAAGCCGTACTCACGGCCGTAGTGCGACCGGAGGTCCGGACGGTAGTGCTGGGAATCGCGATCGTCCCAGCGCGCCTGCCCGAGCGCCGCAGTCGGCCGCGGGCCCTGCGGCCCCTGCGGCCTCGGCGGGCCCTGCGGCCTCGGCGGGCCCTGCGGCTTCAGCGGGCTCACTTCGTCGCCGTACCCGTAGTAGCTCCCCCGCCCGACCGCGGTGGGGTCGTACCGGGCACGCAACACGCCGAGGCTGAACAGCAGAAGCGTGATGACGCAGGCGATCACGCCCTTCCAGCCATGGAAAGTCCCGGTTCCGGAGAACCACAGCACCACCGCGCCGAGGCCGGCGGCCAGGCCGACCACGGTCAGCGCCGTCGCCCGCAGCGCCGTCGTGCTCCACTGTGTGCCGCCGGCCAGGACGGCCTCGGCGACCGCGTCGGCGATGTCGTCATGGACCGCGGCCTCCGGGACGTCGCCGGCCGGCCGCAGGCGCAGCACGCCGCCGTGCACGATGCCCTGCTCGGACAAGGTGGCGGCGGTGTCGAGGGCGGTGCCGTCGAGACCGGTGAGCACATATCCGCTCAGCGCCGCCGCGCCGGCCGCACCGCCAGCCGGGACCGGCGCGCCGACCAGGCGCAACAGCTCCGGCAGCACCTCGGCCAACGGCACGTCCTCCGGCAGCGCCACGTCCACGCGACGGGTCGGCGCCACGACCGTGACCCGGCAGTGGCCACTGGCCGCCCCGGGCCGGACGGCCCCGGTTTTGGCGGCCCCAGAACCTGCTGTCATGCCGTTATGGTAGCCAGCCGGTCACTCCGAATACCCTTCACGAATGAGCACGACCCCTGTCAAACGCGGACCGCGTCGCCCGGCTCCGCCGGCCCCGGCCGGCTCGGTGCTGCTGCAGCCGCCGCCGGAGCTGCCGCGCGGCGGCGGCGAAGGACACTGGGCCCTGAACCTGCTGCCGATGGTGGCCGGGCTGGGTTCGGTGGTGTTCTTCTTCGTCCCCGGCGCCAATGCCCTGATGATGGTGATCGGTGCTCTGACTTTCGTCTCCAGCCTGGTGTTCGCCGCGGTGACGGCGGTCCGGCAGCGCAACGGCGGCAAGGGCAAGCTGACCGACGCCCGCCGGGACTACCTGCGGCACCTGGCGCAGGCCCGGGCCGAGGTGGTGGCGGCGGCCCGGGCGCAGAAGGCTGCGACCCGGTACGCGAATCCCGAGCCGGACGTGCTGTGGAGCCTGGTGGCGCTGCGCGAGCGGCTGTGGGAGCGGCGCCCCGCGGACCCGGACTTCCTGGCCGTGCGGGTCGGGCGGGGCCAGGCCCGGCTGGCCACCCGGCTGGTGCCGCCGGACACCGCGCCGCTGCCGGAGGTGGAGCCGATGTGCGCGGACGCGCTGCGGCGGCTGCTCGCGGTCCGCGACACGCTGCCGGACCAGCCGGTGGCGCTCGCGCTGCGGGCGGTGGCGCGGCTGGTGGTGGGCGGCGCGCCCGCGGCCGGGGCGGTGCGGGCGCTGCTGGCCCAGCTGGTCACCTTCCACTCCCCCGACGACCTGCGGATCTGCGTCCTCGCCGACGGCGACCGGATCCGGCGCTGGGAGTGGATGAAGTGGCTTCCGCACGTCCAGCACCCGAGCGCGCAGGACGCCGCCGGGTCGCAGCGCATGATCTACGACGACCCGGCGGATGCCGAGGCCGGACTGGAACCGCTCCTCGCGGACCGGCCGCGGTTCACCGGTGGCATCACGCTCATCGACCGCCCGCACGTGATCCTGATCCTCGACACCGCGACTGCGGAGGTACCAGACCCGACGGCGGAGCCGGCGAACACCGCCACGCCTGCGCTCGCCGGGCACCTGTTGTCCGAGGATGGCCTCCTCGGAGTGACAGTGCTCGAACTCGCGGCCGAGCCCGACCCGCGGCCGAAGCGGCACCAGATGGCGCTGCACATCGCGGAAAACCGGATGGCCACGCTGGAAGTCCCCGACAGCCGGGCCGGCGCCGAGGAGCGCCCGTTCCCGGTCCGGATCGATGTGCTGACGACGGCGCAGTCCGAAGGCCTGGCCCGGCAGCTGGCTCCGCTGCGGCTGTCCGCCGGCGGCGGAGACGAGCCGCTGCTGTCCGCCCTGGAGTTCACCGATCTGCTGGGCCTGGGCGACGCCGCCGAGGTCGACCCGCCGCGGCTGTGGCAGCGCACCGCCTCCGCGCCCAACGACCGGCTCCGGGTGCCGATCGGCGTGGGCGAGGACGGGCAGCCGGTGATGCTGGACCTGAAGGAGGCCGCGCTCGGCGGCATGGGCCCGCACGGCCTGTGCGTCGGCGCGACCGGCTCCGGCAAGTCCGAACTCCTGCGCAGCCTGGTGGCGGCGCTCGCGCTGACGCACTCCAGCGAACAGGTGAACTTCATCCTCGCGGACTTCAAGGGCGGGGCGACGTTCGCGGGACTGGCCTCGCTGCCGCACGTGGCCGCGGTGATCACCAACCTCGCCGACGACCTGACGCTGGTGGACCGGATGCGCGACGCCCTGACCGGCGAGCTGAACCGGCGCCAGGAACAGCTCAAGCACGCGGGCAACGTGAAGAACGTGCACGACTACGAGAAGGTCCGCGCGACGAAGCCGGAGCTGGTGGCGCTGCCGTCGCTGCTGGTGGTGGTCGACGAGTTCTCCGAGATGCTCGCCGCGCGCCCGGAGTTCATCGACACCTTCCTGCAGATCGGTCGGATCGGCCGCTCGCTCGGGGTGCACCTGCTGCTGGCCTCGCAGCGGTTGGAGGAAGGGCGCCTGCGCGGGCTGGACACCTACCTGTCGTTCCGGCTCGGGCTGAAGACGTTCTCAGCAGCGGAGTCCCGCTCCGTCCTCGGCGTCCCGGACGCCCACAACCTGCCCAGCGTGCCAGGGTCCGGATATCTGAAGTACGACGCCGAGGGCATGACCCGGTTCAAGGCGGCGTACGTGTCCGGCCCCTACGGCCGCGCGAAGGCCCTGGCCGTGCCGGCGGCCCGCAGCGCGCAGCACCGGCAGCCGGTGCGGTTCACCGCGCTGCACCAGGCGCCGGTGGTGACGCTCTACGGCCCGCCGGCCGAGCCGGACCTGACCGAGGCCACGTCGCTGGTGGTGCTGGACGCGGCCGAGGGCTACCGCCAGACGTCCGCCTCGGTGCTGGACGTGATCGTGGACCGGCTGTCCGGATTCGGGCCGCCGGCGCACCGGGTCTGGCTGCCGCCGCTGGCGGAATCGCCGACGCTGGACGCGCTGCTGCCGGGGATCGCGGTCACCGAGGACCGCGGCCTGTCGGCGACCCGCTGGCCCGGGACCGGGCGCCTGGCGGTGCCGATCGGGATCGTCGACAAGCCCGCCGAGCAACGTCAGGACCCGCAGGTGCTGGACCTGTCCGGGGCCGGCGGTCACGTCCTGGTGGCGGGCGGGCCGCGAGCGGGCAAGTCGACGGCGCTGCAGACCTTGATGTTCTCGCTCGCGCTCACCCACACCCCGCGCGAGGTCCGGTTCCTGGTGATCGACCTCGGCGGCGGCGTGCTGACGCCGCTGGCCGCGCTGCCGCACGTGGCGGCGGTGGCCGGCCGCTCGGATCCGGACCTGGTACGGCGGATCGTCGCCGAGGCGGTCGGGATCCTGGACCGGCGCGAGGCCGCCGGCGCGGCGAAGGCCGCCGCCTACGACGAGAGCCACGTGTTCCTGGTCATCGACGGCTGGTCGGCGTTCCGCGGCGAGTTCGAGCCGTTGGAGCAGGACGTCGTGGACATCGCGCGGCGCGGCCTCGGGTTCGGGGTGCACCTGCTGGCCTCCACCGGCCGGTGGGCGGACGTCCGGTCGCAGCTGAAGGACGCCGTCGGGACCCGGCTGGAGCTGCGTCTCGGCGATCCGATGGAGTCCGAGATGGACCGGCGGACGGCCGCCGAGGTGCCGCCGGGCACGCCGGGCCGGGGCCTGACCCGGCAGAAGGTCCACAGCCTCGGCGGTATGACGGACGTGCCGCCGCAGGAACTGGCGGCGGCGATCGCGAAGGCCTGGCCGGGCGCGCCGGCCCCGCGGGTGCGGATGCTGCCCACCCGCGTCGACGCCGCCGACCTGCGGCGGCGCGACATGCCCCAGATCAAGCCCCGCGACGTGTCCGGCGACGTGCCCCGCGATGCGGCCCCCGGAATCCCCCGCCAGCAACGCAGCGCCGAGGTGCTGATCGGGATCGAGGAGGCCGGACTCACCCCAGTGGGCGTGGACTTCGCGCTCGAACCGCATTTCGTGGTGTTCGGCGAGGGCGAGTCCGGCAAGTCGAACTTCCTACGCCTGCTGGCGGCCGGGCTGGTGACGGCGGTGGACGAGGAACGGCTGGAGGCCCGGTTCCTGGTCGTCGACTACCGCAGAAGCCTCATGGGCGTGGTGCCGGAGCGGTACAGCGCCGGGTACGCGGTCGCCGGGCCGCCGGCGCTGACCATGCTGACGCAGCTAGCCCAGGCCCTGCGAGAGCGACTGCCGGGGCCGGACGTGACGGCCGAGCAGCTGCGGACGCGGAGCTGGCGGACCGGCAAGGACGTTTACGTGTTCGTCGACGACTACGACCTGGTGGCCTCACCGACCGCGAATCCACTGTCACCGCTGGTGGAGCTGCTGCCGTATGCGCGGGACATCGGGTTGCACCTGGTCCTGGCCCGGCAGAGCGGCGGCGCGGCGCGGGCCATGTTCGACCCGGTGTTGCAGCGGCTCCGTGACCTCAACGCGGCCGGCCTGCTGCTGTCGGGAGACCGGGACGAGGGGCCGCTGATCGGCGGGGCGCGGCCCAGTCGGCAGCCGGTGGGTCGAGGTCAGCTGGTGACCCGACGCGGCGGAGCGGTGCTGGTGCAGACGGCCCTCCTGCCCGAGCCGCAATGGGAGGTGGTCTTTGAGGACGAGCGCAGGGACCAGGACAACGATAAGGGCAGGAATGAGGACGACAACAAGAACAGCGACAAGAACAGCGACAAGAACGCTGACGAGACGTCGGCTGAGACAGTGCCGAAGCTCGACGACTGATTCGCAAAGAGAGTGATTCGTTAAACGGAAAAGCCCTCCGCCACCGCTACTGCACCGCCGCTTCCCCAGCCTTCGCCGGGTCCAGCGGCGTCCCCTTCGGCACCAGCCGCAGCCACTGCGCCGGCACTTCGCACGAGGCGACGCCGTCGTACCCGAGCCGCAACGGTGCCGGCTCCACCAGCTCGTAGCGCTGCCCGGCGTCAGTGAGCAGATATTCCGGTGCCGTCGCCGGGTCACTCCCGGACTCGCGGACGATCACCCCATGGCCCGGCCGGACCGACACAGCGGCGGCACCGGCGGCGGCAGCGGCGTCGGCGCCAGCTGCGCCCCCGCCCGGCACCGGCAACGACCCGCGCGCCGCCAACTCCACATGTGCCCGCCCCTGCTGGTCGAACGTGCCCGAGAACGTCGCGCACAGCACCGACGTCCCCGGCGCCGAAGCGTCCTGCAACCCGGCCGAGAAGTGCGGCGGCACCGACGGCCACGACAGCGTCGTCGAGGGCGACGTCGCCACCATCATGTCCGGCGTCACCTTGCCGACCGGCAGTATCGTCTCGCTGAACTTGAACGCCGCCAGGCGCGGATCACGCTCGTAGAGCTCGTACATGGTCGGCGTCACCGACGCCACCCCGTCCCCGGTGACCAAGTAGTAGTCCGACACCGCTCCGCCGGAGCCCAAGGTCTTGCCGAACATGCCGATCCGGTCGAAGCCGGCCGGCGCCGGATGCGGATCCTGATCGCCGTAGCGCCCGGAGATCGTCGGCACGCCCAGCACGTCCCCCGCCGAGATGCCGCCGAGCCACGCCGTCGGCACCCGCCGGGCCCGGACCGCGCCGGTAGCGAACGCGGCGGCCACCGCGGCGCGGTCGCCGATGCGGTACTTCAGGCCGTCCTGAACCACCCACTGCTGCCCGGTGTCGTCCTGGGCCAGCAGAGCGTCCTGCCCGGTCAACGAGCCGGGACCGGAGGCGGCGGGGAATCCGACCTCGACGGCGGTCTTGCCATCCGCGGTCGCGCAGGCGGTGAAGTCCTTCAGGTCCAGCGCGGAAGCAGCGGGCAGGCTGCCGGGCACCTTGGTCAAGCCGACCGCCGAACCGGCCTCGCGCAGATACGGCGCAAGCTCAGAGTCCTTAGGGTGGGAAACAGGCGCCGTCGTGCCGAAAAGCAGGCGGGCCGAGGTCGCGTTCACCAAGGGGTGCAACTGGCCGCCGAGCATCACGTACTCGGTACCGGAGCCGTCGGCGATCAGGCCCTTCTTCCAGGCGTCCTTCGGCTTCGGATGCAGATAGCCGGCCGCCGCCGCGACACCGAGCGCGATCACCACCACGACCGCCGCCACGAAGTACGCCCGGATCGGCCGCGGCACGCCCTCGCCGACGCCGCCGGCGGTGGGCCGCAACATCGCCCCGAGGACCCGGCGCCGCGAGAACTCCGTCGCCGTCAGCTGCTCCTTCCGCGTCGCCATTCCCCGTACGATACGTCCTCATGCGGGCCTTCGCTGGAATCGGTCTCGTGGTGACAGCCGAAGTCATCGCCGCGGCCGGGATGGTCGCCGCCCGGCGCCTGCAACGGCGGGACAGTACCCTGAGTTCAGCGGCCGAGGACATGCTTGTTGATTCACCGCTCACCCTCACCACAGCCCTCGAACTCGAACCCGCCGACGCCGTCCTCCCCGCCACGGACCGATCCCGGCCGATCCCCGCACAGCTCCTCCAGGACCTGCGCTCCGACCCGCTCCTCGGCCTCGCCGACGTCCGCCTGGTCCAGCATCTCCAGACCACCGGCGCGGGCCTGCCAGAGCGCTCCCAGGCCGGCTCCTCCTACCAGGGCCTGAACCGCCAGGTCGCCCAGCACGCCGCCGCAGAGCCGGTCCCGGCGGCGCGCCTGACCTGGCTCACGATGCGCCTGGAGCTGCCCGGCAGCCCGCGCCGAGCCTGGGCCGACCGCGCCGCCGGCCCCATGCTCGCGCGCGGCGGCGGCCTGGAGGGTGCGCGCCGCACTCTCGACAAGGCCGCCCGCACCGCCTCCGCGCAGCTCGCCGTCGCCGGCTACCGCACGACCACCCTGACTGAGGCCGACTACCAACCCGGATTCCGCACCGGACTGGCTGACGCCGCGGCCACCACCGAGCCGGAAGGACTGGTCACGGCTCCCGGCGGCGTGCTCGTCGGCATCGACCCCGCGCACCGCCCAGTGGTCCTGGGCCTGTTCCGTCGCAGAGGGCTGAGCGCCGCCGTCATCGGCGGCCGCTATCTCGCCGAGATCCTGGCGTTGCGCGGAGCCGCCGTCGGCGCGCGGGTGATCGTGGAGACCGCCCGCCCCGACGAGTGGGATCCGGTCCTGTTGCACTCCGGCCTGGACCCTGCCCGCCTGGTGGTCCAGCCCGCGGCGCGTCCGACCGCTCCGGCCGCCTGGCCCAAGCCCACCGCAGCCACTCCCCTGCTGGTGCTGCGCGACTGCGGTGCCCGCCCGCCTTACGCCGCCGTACCGCGCGGCGCCTGGACCGCGGTCGTGACCGTGCTGCCCTACCTAGACCCGCGGTCAGCCGGCTATCTCAAGGACGCTGATCTCGTGGGCCTGCAGCGGATGTCGCGCGAGGAGGCTGCGATGGTCCGGCACCTGCTCGGCCTGTCCGATAAGGAGACCACCGCGGTGGCGGACCTGCCCGCGCCGATGGCGTTGTGGCGCTCGCGAGACCGGACCACCCGCTATTGCGAGCTGGCCGCCACGCACTGGGAGGAAACACTCATCGGCCGGCCGACGCGCTGAACCGCGGGAGTCGCCGCCACGGTTTCAGCACCCGGCCGGGGAAAGATCCGGCAGCGTAGGGTTGGGGCATGACGAGCACCCCGGACCCCGAAGAAGTCCCGTACGGCGAGGTCGTCGGCTTCCTGCGCGACCTCATCCGGATCGACACCTCGAACCCGGTCAAGCCGGAACGGCCGGCCGCCGAATACGTGGCGGAGAAGCTCGCCGAGGCGGGGCTGGAGCCGCAGATCTTCGAGTCCGACCCGGGCCGGGCCAGCGTGGTCGCCAGGATCGAGGGCACCGACCCCGGCGCCGACGCCCTGCTGCTGCACGGCCACCTGGACGTGGTGCCGGCCGACCCCGCCGACTGGACTTTCGACCCGTTCGCCGCCGAGGTCCGGGACGGCCTGGTGTGGGGGCGCGGCGCGGTCGACATGAAGGACATGGACGCGATGATGCTGGCGGTCACGCGCCGCATGCTCCGCGAGGGCCGCCGGCCGCGCCGGGACATCGTGCTGGCGTTCCTGGCCGACGAGGAGGCCGGCGGCACCTACGGCGCCAAGTTCCTCGCCAAGCACCACCCCGACCTGTTCGACGGCGTCTCGGAGGCGGTCAGCGAGGTCGGCGGCTACTCCTACGAGGTGTCGCCGGAGCTGCGCTACTACCTCATCGAGACCGCGCAGAAGGGGCTGGCCTGGATGCGGCTGCAGGCCCGGGGCCAGGCCGGGCACGGCTCGATGATCAACGACGACAACGCGGTCACGGTGGTCGCCGAGGCGGTCGCGCGCATCGGCCGGCACTCGTGGCCGGTGACCCTGACGCCGACCGTCACCACCTTCCTGAACGAAGTCACCGAGTCGCTGGGCATCGAGTTCGACCCCAAGGACCCGGACTCGGCGCGCGCCGCCGTCGCGAAGATCGGCCCGCTGGCCCGGTTCATCGGCGCCACGCTCCAGCACACCGCGAACCCGACCAAGCTGGAGGCCGGGTACAAGGTGAACGTGATCCCGGAGCGGGCCTTCGCCGAGATCGACGGCCGGTTCCTGCCGGGGCTGGAAGAGGAGTACTTCGCGCAGATCGACAAGCTGCTCGGTCCCGACGTGACGCGCGAGTTCACGCACTACGACATCGCCCTGGAGGCGCCGTTCGAGGTGCCGCTGGTGGAGAAGATGATGGCCGCGCTGGTGGCCGAGGACCCGGCAGCCCGCATAGTCCCCTACTGCCTGTCGGCGGGCACTGACAACAAGACGTTCGGCACGATGGACATGGGCCGCGGTCTGATCCGCGGCTACGGCTTCGTGCCGCTGAAGCTCGACCCCGGCCTGGACTTCGCGGCGATGTTCCACGGGGTCGACGAGCGTGTGCCGCTGGACGCGCTGGAGTTCGGCTGCAAGGTGCTGGACCGGTTCCTGACGGCGGCCTGAGACTCATCGGCAGCGGCCTGAGGCCCTGTCGCCGAAGAGACCGCAAAAGGCCCGGCTCCAGAACCGGAGCCGGGCCTTCGTCAAACCTCTTAATCAATTGGTCTGTATCAATTGGTCTGGTGCGGCCACCGCTTGAACGGGTCGTCCGTCGACGGGTCGTGGCCGGGTGGGCTCGGCATCGGCGGCAACGCGGGCTTCGGAACCGGCTGCGCCGGAACGCTCCCGCCCGGCGTGAACACGCTGACCGGCACGGTGTCGCTCACCGCTTCCACGACGAGCACCGGGACCTGGACCGTACGCCGGTGGTCCTCATAAACGGCGCGCGGGTCGCCGACCAGGCCGTGGTCGGCCAGCACCCGGCTGGTGGCCTTCTCATAGAGGTGCACGTAGCCGCAGCGGATCGTGAGGCATTTGGTCAGCTTGCCGGTGATGGACTCGAAGAAGTCCTTCCGGTAGGCCTCGTCGGTGACCGCGGAGACGGCGAAGAAGAACGCTGAGAACGTGGTCAGCAGAATCGCCGTGCGCAGCAGCGGCTCGGAGAAGACGAGCTGGTGGTCACCGCCGAGCGGGATCCGCGCGTCGAAGCCGAACAGCTGGCCGGGATTGATGATCTTCCGCCAGGCCTCCGCCTGCTCGTCGGTGAAGTGACAGGCGCCTTTGATGGTCTCCACGGAGTGGTCCGTCAGCTCGGCCGTGCACTCCGGCGTCCGCAGCCAGTCCGCGACCTGCCCGTTGTTCACCGCCAGCTTGCCCAGCGACACGAAGTACAGGAACACCACCACGGCCAGCAGCACGATCTGGATGATCTGCGTGAACGCCAGCACGAACAGCATGTTGATCCGCTGCCGCCGGTTGGTCATCAGCTGCGGCAGCTCGTCGTCGAGCTCGTCGAGGTGCCGGGCCAGCGGGGTGTCGCTCGCGGCCGACATCACCGCGTCCCGGGTGTACTCCCCGGACAGCTGCCTGATCTCGCTGGGCAGCCGCACCATCAGGAACCCGAAGATGATCACGCCGAAGAACAGCGTGGTCCACCACAGCTGGCTGCGCTTCTCAAAGGACGAGGCGATGTGCCACATGTCGACGTTCAGGAACAGGAACGTGCCGAACAGCGCGAGCATCGGCAGCGCCTTGCTGGCCAGGTTGACCAGGTTGCCGAGTTCGCGCACCGAGTGCCGCAGCGCCCACAGCACCACCGGCAGCATGGCGTACGACACCAGCGCGTAGGCCACGCCGAGCACCAGGATGTTGGCGATCCCGTCCGCCGTCACCGCCTTCCACGAGGCGTGCGACAGCTTGCCGACGGTCGGGCCGAGCACCACCAGCAGCGCGATCTCCGGGATGCCGATCACCCGGGGCAGCCGGTACCAGTCGCGCGGCTGCCGTATCAGGTTCGCGACCAGGAAGATCACCAGCACCGCGCCGAGGCCGATGGCGGCGCCGACGCCACGATCGGCCCAGGTGACGGACTTGCTGGTGAGCTCCAGGCCCATCTGGAACAGCACCAGCGCGACGAACAGCGGCAGCGCGCGTTTGAAGACGTCCTCGGTGGCGCGGTAGTTCTCGATGAAGTGCGGCAGGCCGCGCTTGACGAACCACTTCTCGACATCGTCGAGATGCTGGTGCGCGTCGGCCAGAGCGCGGCGTTCGCTGCGCTTCACCGCGGCGGTACGCACGTTGCGCGCGCCGCGAGACATCGTGGGCGTACTCACGGTCCCCCCGGAGAGTGAGCCTGTTGAGGCGGAAGGCTGGATGCAGACGCGCCGATCATAGTTCTAAGACGGGCACTCGCATGGCAGCCTCCTCACTTTCGGTCACTCGGGATCGATCGGCGCCACCAGTTCCGGTCCGTCGTTCTTCACCGAGTTGACGGCGGTCGAGACGGGATACGTCGCCAGCCCGGGATCGCGGCCCGCGTCCAGCAGCTTGAGCAGCTCCTCCGCCTCGCCCTCGCCGGAGCCGAAGTCCGGGTCCAGCCACTTGTCGTAGGCCTCGCGCGGGACGACCACCGGCATCCGGTCGTGGATCTGGTGCAGGCCGCCGACCGAGGCGGTGGTCAGGATGGTCACCGACCACACCCAGGCGTCCGGATCGTCCTTGTCCTCGACCTCCGGGTCGCGCCACAGCTCGTAGAGCCCGGCGAAGGCGATCGCGTCGCCGGAGGGGTCGTGGATGAAGAAGGGCTGCTTCGTAGGCTTGGGTCCGGCCGGCTTGTACCACTCGTAGTAGCCGTCGGCCGGGACGAGGCAGCGGCGCTTCATGAACGCGCGCTTGAACGACGCCTTCTCGGTGACCGACTCGATCCGGGCGTTGAACATCTTCTGCCCGATCTTGCGATCCTTGGCCCAGGACGGGATCAGGCCCCAGCGGACCTCCTTGAGCTTGCGCACCGCCTCGGCGTCGGGCCCGGCGTCGCGCGCGCGGCGTTCGATCGCGGCGATCACCTGCTCGGTCGGGGCGACGTTGTAGTTCGGCTCGAACCCCTCGGCGACCTGCTCGAACATCTCCGGCTGCGTGATACCGAGCTGGCCGGCCAGCTGCGAGGGGTCGGTCCGCAGCACGTAGCGTCCACACATACTCCGAGCTAATCACGGAACACCGACAACAACCGCGCACAGGCGAGGGCAACCAGCAACCAGCAACCGGAGACGACCGGGGACAACCAGAGACAACCCGCGGCGCGAGCCCGGTACCGCCATCCGGCGCCGCCAGCGGCGTCCCGCCGCAGCGACTAGCCTTGACCCCATGACCTCTGCCGAGAAGATCCTCTGGTCCGCGCCGTCCGCCGGCCGCCCGGTCACGGCCGACGTGCGCGTGCCGGGATCGAAGTCGGCGACCAACCGGGCGCTGCTGCTCGCGGCGCTGGCCGACGGCCCCTCGACGATCACCGGCGGGCTGCGCGCCCGGGACTCGATGCTGATGATCGACGCGCTGCGCGAGCTCGGCGTGACCGTCGAAGCCGGAGACCGGTACGACGCCCCGGACTGGCGCGTCACCCCCGCCCCAAGGCTGCTCGGCGGTACCGCCGGCGACCCGGCTCGCGTCGACGTGGGCCTGGCCGGGACCGTGATGCGCTTCCTGCCCCCGGTCGCGGCGCTGGCCGACGGCCCGGTCTACTTCGACGGCGACCCCTACGCCCGCTCGCGCCCGATGGGCACCCTGCTCCAGGCGCTGCGCGACCTCGGCGTGCGGATCGACGACGGCGGCCGCAACGCCTTCCCGTTCCTGGTCGAGGGCGCCGGCGCGGTCCCGGGCGGGCTGGTGGAGCTGGACGCCACCGCCTCCTCCCAGTTCATCTCGGCCCTGCTGCTGGCCGGCTCGCGCTACGAGCACGGCGTGGAGATCCGGCACATCGGCGGCCCCGTCCCCTCCCAGCCGCACATCGACATGACCGTGGAGATGGTCCGGGCGGCCGGCGGCACCGTCGACGACACCGAGCCGGGCCGCTGGCGCGTCACTCCTTCGGTCCTGCGCGGCCGGGCCTGGGCGATCGAGCCGGACCTGTCCAACGCCGCTCCGTTCCTGGCCGCGGCCCTGGTCACCGGCGGCACCGTGACGGTGGCCGACTGGCCGGCCGCCACCACCCAGCCCGGGGACGCTTTGCGCGGCCTGCTGCGGGAGATGGGTGCCCGTGTGGAACACACGAAAGCCGGGCTGACCGTCTCCGGCGGCGCCGGCGTGCACGGCCTGGACGCCGACCTGCGCGACGTCGGCGAGCTGACCCCGACGCTGGCCGCGATCGCGGCGCTGGCCGACTCCCCGTCCCGGTTCACCGGCATCGGCCACCTGCGCGGCCACGAGACCGACCGGCTGGCGGCGCTGGCCCGCGAGCTCAACGGGCTCGGCGGCGACGTCACCGAGGAGCCGGACGGGCTGCTGATCCGGCCGCGCGCGCTGCACGGCGGCGTCTTCGCCACCTACGACGACCACCGGATGGCCACCGCCGGCGCGATCCTCGGGCTGGTGGTGCCCGGCATCGAGGTCGAGGACATCGCCGCCACCGGCAAGACGCTGCCGGACTTCCCGGCGATGTGGGCGGCGATGCTGGCCGCCGACCACGACCCGTCGGCCGCCTCGGCGGAGGTCGCCGGCTGATGGCGCGCGCCGGCCGGAAGCTCGACAGCTACGACGAGACCGATGTGCGGGTCCGGGCGAACCCGCGCGGCTCCCGGCCGAGGTCCAAGAGCCGGCCGGCGCACGAGGACGCGGCGACCGGCATGGTGATCACCGTCGACCGCGGCCGCTACACGTGCCTGGTCGGCGAGAAGAAGAAGACCCGCCCGGTGATCGCGATGACCGCGCGCGAGCTCGGACGGCAGCGGATAGTGGTCGGGGACCGGGTGGGCCTGGTCGGGGACCTGTCCGGCTCGCCGGACGCGCTGGCCCGGATCGTGCGGGTGCAGGAGCGGCGGACGCTGCTGCGCCGCACCGCCGACGACACCGATCCGGTGGAGCGGGTGCTGGTGGCCAACGCCGACCAGCTGGTCATCGTGGCCTCGTTCACCGACCCGGATCCGCAGCCCCGGATGATCGACCGCTGCCTGGTGGCCGCCTACGACGCGGGGATGGACCCGCTCCTGTGCCTGACCAAGGCCGACCTGGTCATAGCGTGGGAGGAGGACGCGGTCCTGGACATGTACCGGCCGCTGGACATCCCGATAGTGGTCTCGGCGAACGCCGCGGGCTCGAAGGACCTGGCCGCGCGGCTGGCCGGCCGGACCTCGGTGCTGGTCGGCTCGTCCGGCGTCGGGAAGTCGACGATGGTGAACAAGCTGGTGCCGACCGCGCTCCGGGCCACCGGCCGGGTGAACGCGGTGACCGGGCGCGGGCGGCACACGTCGTCGTCGGCGCTGGCCCTGGAGCTGCCGGGCAAGCAGGGCGGCTGGGTGATCGACACGCCGGGCGTACGGTCGTTCGGGCTGGCGCACGTGGACGTGAACCGGCTCATCGACCACTTCCCGGATCTGGCCGAGGGCACGGAGAACTGCCCGCGCGGCTGCCAGCACGACTCGCTGGCGCCGGAGTGCGCCCTGGACGAGTGGGTCGCCGGGGGACACGCGGACCCGGCGCGGCTGAACTCGCTGCGGCGGCTGCTCGACGCGCGGCTCGGCGGCGAGCCGGCGGGCGTGGTAGTCGAAGGCTGAGTCCGGGCTCGGCCAGCCAGGGCGGCACAAAAGCTCCGCGTTCGAACGTGCTGTTCCAGTATCGTGAGCGGGCCGGTCGCGGGACTCGAAGCGCGACTTCCGGAACCTGCCTTTGGAGCAACGATTCGCAGCTCGCGCCCTCCTTCCCCGACCGGCACCCGCGCGTCCCGCACGTCCGTCGCGAACGGCGCGGATCTAGTGGCGGCCGAGGACGTCCTGCTGTTCGTGAACGCGGCCACGGCGTCCACCGGGCAGCGCGAGTTCCACACCGACGCCGCCGAGCAGGCGATCTCGTTGGAATTCCTGCACGAGTACATGCTCGTCAACTACCGCGAGCTCTACGCCGCGTCGCTGGCGCTCGGCATCAACGACCACAACGCGACGCTGGCGATCCGGCGGCTGTTGGCCACCGGGAGAGACGCCACCGCCGAGCAGAAGCGCGTCGAGGGCGCGCTGATAGCCCGGCGACTGTTGCTCCTGCCTCCGCCTCGCGTGTTCCGGCTGTTCAAAGCGTTGCAGCGGGACGGTGTGAACAACCGGCGGACTCGGGCCATCGTCCGGGACTGGATGCAGGCGTTGGAGAGCCCTGCCTTCCACGCGGTGAAGTACCGCAGCGGGTTCAAGGCCGGATTGAAGCACACGCACACTGATATCGGCGACGGCGAGCTGCGGGACTTCCTGTTCGGACCGCTTCAGCGCAAGCCGTATACGACACGGATTCTCGAAACATGGCGCCAGGCGCACTACAACAGCGGCGCCCTCTACAACCTCCCCTACACGGTGGCCGAAGGCTTCGCCGCCAAGCACGGCATCAAGCGTGAGGTCTTCCTCAGCCGCATCGGCGACCGGATGACGCCGCTGGAGAAACTGCGCGGCGGCGAAGAGCCACTGGACCCGCTCGAGCTGGTCTACGGCACCGCCAAGTACTGCGGCCCGCCGGCGCCGTGGCTGACCCGGCTCGCCGTGCGGATTCTGGCCATGCCCTTGGATGAGCGGGCGGCCAGCCGTGCCAAGCTCACCCGCTCGCTGCGCAGCTGGGCCGCGCACGAGGCCGGGGAACTCGCCGGAACGTGGGGCCGCGTGACGGCCGTGCTGGACGACAGCTTCTCGTCGTTCGGGTCGCCAGTGAAGCGGCGGCGGCCGCTGGCGGTGGCGGTGGCATGCCATTTCCTGCTGGAGGCGCTGGCCGCGCCGGGCGAGTACACCCCGCTGTGGATATCCGGGCACGATGACCCGCTGTTGACGTATCCGAGCGGCGCCACGCCGCTGGGCCTGCGCATCATCGATGCGCTGGAGACCGCGCCGGAGCGGATCGTCGTGGTCTCCGACGGCTGGGACAACAGCCCGCCCGGCCTGGCCGCCGAGGTGCTGCGGGTGTGGCGCGAGCGGCTGGATCCGGCGCGGCGGGTGGACGTCGTGCACGTCAACCCGGTGTTCGACGCCGCGGCGCTGGATGTGCGCGCGCTGAGCCGGACCGTGCCCTCGGTCGGCATCCGCGACGCCGAGGACCTGGTGCCGCTGGTCGAGCTGGCGCAGTTCGCCCAGGGCCGGGTCGGGCTGCCGGAGCTGATGCGGTACCTCGACGGCCGGGTGCGGAGGTTCCTCGGTGCCTCCTGACATGCGGATCGACCTGGAAGGCCTGGTATCCGGCCCGTCGCAGGTGTGGGGCGCGCTGCGGCTGGTGCCTCTGCTGCGGGCCGAGCCGGTGGAGAACCTGCGGCTGCACAGCGTCGCCTACGGCGACGCGCAGCGCAGTCGGGTGCAGCTGACCAACACGGTCTCGTACTACTCCTACATCCCACACGGCTTCGTCGCGGACTGGAATCGCGACGCCGGCGACCGCCAGGAGTCCGCGGCTTATGGCACACAGGTCCTTGCTAAAGACGGCGCCGTCCAGAGCATGCCCGTGCACTTCCATCGCCGGATGACGCAGAAGCAGGGCAAGCGGCGCGTCCGCTTCCTGCCGCTGCACCTGGCGCTGGAGGGCTATCTCGCGCTGCACTTCGGCGGTCCGACGATCGCCTGGCGGGAGTGGTCGGACCGGGTGATCCGGCACGGGCTGTCGCCGCGCACGGAGGCCGCGTACCGGGGCGCCGTAGTGCCCGGACTGCAGGACGCCCTCCGGGTGTTCGAGATCCACGAGGGCCAGTGCGGCGTGCTGCTGTACACGGGAGACACGCTGGCGGCGGCCTTCGTGGCGCCGCACCCGGACGACTACCGGGAACTGCATCCGACGCTGCTGCTCGACATGTACGGCGAGCTGGTCTACCAGTACGCGCTGATGATGCCGGCAGTCCAGGAGTTCACCGTCCACCTCGACGCGGACCGGATCGACAGCCTCGCCGGCATGCGCACCGCCGCCGCCGAGCAGTCCCGGATGTGGACCCGGTTCCATGACACGGTGATGGCGAACGCGCTGCTGGAGCATGAGTACACGGCCGAACGCGCCTACCAGATGGGCGACTTCGATCTGACGCGGTTCCGGCCGACGTTCAAGCCCGGCGAGGAGAACCACATCGGCGAGGCGATCACCGACGGCGCCGGCCGGATCGCCTACCTGAAGACGTTCCGCCTCTCAGAGGCGCAGATCCGGCGCGGCTACCTGCTGGAACTACTCGCCACACACGACTGGCGGCTGGCGCGCGCCGCGGCGTCGATCGGGGCGACGTCCGAGGACCTGCGCGGCCGGATCCGGGCTGCCGGATTCGAGATGATGCTGCGCGAGAAGGAGAAGTAGCCGCTCAGAGCACACAACGGCCGGAAATACGCTCTCGCGCATCCCGGCCGCTTTCCAGCCGCATCCGGTGGCTGAGCCGCCTACATCGACGTCGCCCGCAGTATGGCGCTGATGGTCCGCATCGCGACGGACAGCGTGGCGAGGTCGTAGGTGTCCGAGGCCATGATCTCGTCCAGCACGCTGCGGGAGCGCTCCACGGCCGCCCGGTCCTTGTCGATCCAGGCCTCGTAGCGCTGCTCGGGGGTGGCGGTCTCGTCGCCGGAGGCCAGCAGCGCGGCGGTCAGACCGGCGTGCGAGGCGTAGAGCTCGTCGCGCAGCGCGGCGCGGGCCATGGTCTGCCAGCGGTCGGCGCGCGGCAGGTCCACGATCTTCTGCTGGATCGCGGCGATCTCCATCCGGTCGGCGAGGTCGAAGTACACCTCGGCGACGTCCAGCACCGGCTTGCCGGCGGCGGCCGCGGTCTCCACGATGTCCAGCGCCCCGAAGATCGAGGGCATCCCGGCCACCGCCGAGGCCAGCTCGCCCGGCACGCCGGCGATGATCAGGTCCTCGCGCTGCTCCTGGTAGCGGGTCAGGTGCGGGCCGGCCAGCAGCTTGGGCAGGTGCGCGGAGATGTCGCGGACGCCTTCGCGGAAGTGGTCGATCTGCGCGGTGATGTCCAGCGGGTGGCGCCGGTTCTGCAGGAACCAGCGGGCGGCGCGCTGGGTCAGGCGGCGCACCTCCATCCGCATCGCCGTCTGCACCGCGGCCGGGACCTGGTTGTTCAGCGCCTCGATCGCGGCCAGGTGCCCGGGCATGTCGAACACCTCGCGCGCGGCGCTGTGCGAGCGGGCGATCTGGTCCGCCGAGGCGCCGGACTCCTCGCGCATCCGGAAGGCGAAGGTGATGCCGGCGTTGTTCACCAGCTCGTTCACCACCTGGGTGGTGATGATCTCCCGGCGCAGCGGGTGCGCGTCCATCAGCGTCCGGTACGGGGCGCGCAGCGGCGTCGGGAAGTAGTCCTGGAGCCGTTCCACGTAGTACGGGTCGTCCGGCAGCGAGGAGGCGAACAGCTCGTCGGCCAGCACGATCTTCACGTAGGCCAGCAGCACCGACAGCTCGGGCTGGGTCAGGCCGGTGTTCGCCGCCCGCCGCTCGGCCAGCACCTTGTCGCTGGGCAGGAACTCCAGCTCCCGGTTCAGCAGCCCGTCCTTGACCAGGCGGCGCATCAGCCGGCCGTGCGCGTCGATCAGCTCCGGCGCCTGCCACTGGGCGTTGGCCAGCGCGATGTTCTGGTCGATGTTGTCGCGCAGCACCAGCCGGGCCACCTCGTCGGTCTGCTCGGCCAGCGCCTGGTTGCGCTGCTTGACCGTCAGGTCGCCGGCGTGCACCGCCTGGTCCAGCAGGATCTTGATGTTCACCTCGTGGTCGGAGGTGTCCACCCCGGCGGAGTTGTCGATGGCGTCGGTGTTGATCTTGCCGCCGATGCCGCCCGGGCCGCCGCTCACGGCGTACTCGATGCGGCCGAGCTGGGTGAACCCGAGGTTGCCGCCCTCCCCGACCACGCGGGCCCGCAGCTCGGAGCCGTTGATCCGGAAGCCGTCGTTGGCCTTGTCGCCGACGTCGGCGTTGCTCTGGGCGAAGGCCTTGACGTAGGTGCCGATGCCGCCGTTCCAGAACAGGTCGACCGGGGCCTTCAGGATCGCGTTCAGCAGCTCGTTCGGCGCCATCCGCAGCACCGAGGGCGCCAGGCCCAGCGCGTGCCGGACCTGCGAGCTGATCGGGATCGACTTGGCGCCGCGCGGATACACGCCGCCGCCGGGGCTGATCAGCGCGGTGTCATAGTCCGCCCAGGACGAGCGGGGCAGGTTGAACATCCGCTGCCGCTCGGCGAAGGACGCCGCCGCGTCGGGGTCCGGGTCCAGGAAGATGTGCCGGTGGTCGAACGCCGCGATCAGCCGGATGTGCTCGCTCAGCAGCATGCCGTTGCCGAACACGTCGCCGGACATGTCGCCGACGCCGACCGCGGTGAAGTCCTCGCTCTGGGTGTCCACGCCGAGCTCGCGGAAGTGCCGCTTCACCGACTCCCAGGCGCCGCGCGCGGTGATGCCCATGCCCTTGTGGTCGTAGCCGACCGAGCCGCCGGAGGCGAAGGCGTCGCCGAGCCAGAAGCCGTAGTCCATGGCCAGGCCGTTGGCGATGTCGGAGAACGTCGCGGTGCCCTTGTCCGCGGCCACCACCAGGTAGGTGTCGTCGCCGTCGTGCCGGACCACGTTGCGCGGCGGCACCACCTCCCCGGCCACCAGGTTGTCGGTGATGTCGAGCAGGCCGGAGATGAACGTCTTGTAGCTGCTGATGCCCTCGGCCAGCCAGGCGTCGCGGTCCGCCGCGGGGTCCGGGAGGTTCTTGGCGTAGAAGCCGCCCTTGGAGCCGACCGGCACGATCACCGAGTTCTTCACCATCTGCGCCTTCACCAGGCCCAGGATCTCGGTGCGGAAGTCCTCCCGGCGGTCGGACCAGCGCAGGCCGCCGCGGGCCACCTTGCCGAACCGCAGGTGCACGCCCTCCACCTGCGGGGAGTAGACCCAGATCTCGAAGCGCGGCAGCGGCGCCGGCAGATCCGGGACCGCGTACGGGTCGAGCTTGAACGACACGTACGGCTTCGGCTCGCCGGCGTAGTCGGTCTGGAAGTAGTTGGTGCGCAGCGTGGCCTGGATGACCTTCAGCAGCGAGCGCAGGATCCGGTCGTCGTCCAGCGACTGCACGAGGTCCAGCGCCGCCTCGATCTCCTCGACGATGCTCTCCCACAGCTCCGGCGTCTCGTGCGAGTACGCCGGGGAGAACTTCGCCTCGAACAGCTTCACCAGCAGCCG
>JABFWL010000334.1 GCA_013362315.1 Catenulispora sp.
GGTCTCGCCCGGCCGCTGCTGGAAGTGCCGGATGTTCACCAGGCCGCTGGAGACCACCTGGTTGTTCTCGATCGACTTCACCCGGCCCATGGGCAGGAAGACCCGGCGCCGGCCGTGCATCTCCAGCACCAGCCCGAGCACCCGGGGCGCGGCGTCGCCGGCGCCCATGGCGACCACCAGGTCGCGGATCCGGCCGACCGGGTCGCCCTCGGCGTCGAACACGGACTTGCCCGCGAGGTGGGATACGTAGATGCGGGAGGGGGCCCTCATATCAACCTCCGCATCCATTGTCGGCGCTGGGCGCCGGCGGCGGGGCGCCGCTTCGGTCCCTCGGTCATGGTGAGTGTGCTGCCGGGCCCGCTGATCGAAACCCCGTGGGCCACGCCACGCCGCGGGGTGCGATCATGCGATCAGGCTACCGGTTCCGGCGTGGGCGCGGCAGCTCCGCTACTCCATTCCCGCCGCGCGTCCGAAGCGATTAGTCTCATGGCGTCACCGAACCTCTTTGGAGTACCGAGTACCGTGCGCACGTCTCGTCCCCGTGGAAGCGCCGCCCGACCCGGCGTCCTGGCGATCGCGGCAGCGGCGGTCGCGGCGACCGCGACCCTGGGGGGATGCGGCTCGACCGGCAAGAACGGGGTGGCGACCAAGTCCACCGGCGCCATCGTGGCCACCGCCGAGGAGGCGGTCGTGGCCGCCGGCAGCGTCCACATCCAGGGCCAGTTCACCTCCGGCGGCCAGCATGTCGGGCTGGATGTGCAGCTGGTGAAGGACAAGGGTGCGACCGGCAAGGTGACGATCGACAACGAGGTGATCGAGCTGCTGCGGATCGGCCCGGACGTCTACGTCAAGGGCGACGAGCAGTTCTACCGGTCGGTGGTGGGGCGGTTCGGCGACGGGAGCGGTGATCCGTCGGGCGGAGCCACCGGGCCTTCGAGCGCCGGGGCTTCGAGTACGGCGAGTGAGCCTGCTACGCCCTCGTCGGGCGCGACCGGTTCGGCGACCGCTTCTGGCAAGTCGCCGTCCTCGGGCAAGTCCTCCTCGGCGTCCGGCAAGTCCTCGTCTTCGGGCTCCGCGACCCCTTCCGGTCCCACCGGTTCCTCCGGCGCGTCGGCGACCCCCAAGGCCGCGGCCAGTACCCCCGGTGACATCACGGTGAGCGCGATGCAGGTCAACTACCTGCACATCGGCCCGGCCGACGCGCAGTACCAGACCTTCGCCTCGCTCACCGATCCCCGGCTGCTGGTGCAGCAGATCATGCAGGGCTTCGGATCGCTGGACAAGGACGGCCAGAAGGACATCCGCGGCACCAAGTCGATCGTGCTGTCCGGGAAGAAGGACTCGCGGGTCTACGTCGCCATCGACGGCTCGCCCTGGCTGCTGCGGGTGCTGCCGCCCGGCGGCGGGACGCTGGACTTCCTGGACTACGACAGCCCGGTGCCGCTGAACCCGCCGCCGGCGGCTCAGGTCGTGGACATAGCCAAGATCGCGAAGTAGCGAGCAGGTTTCTCAGGCGATGCGCGCGAGATCCGCCTCGCTGACCGCTCCGAGCAGCGGCAGGCCGTGGAGGTAGCGCTCCACTTCGGCGATCGCGAACGCGCCGAGCTCGGCGATCTCCGTGCCCATCGCCCCGGCCAGATGCGGGGTGACCGTGACGTTCGGCAGCCGGAACAACGGATGGCCCGGCGGCAGCGGCTCGGGATCGGTGACGTCGAGGAACGCGTCGATGCGGCCGGCGGCGCAGTGCCGCACCAGCGCGTCGGTGTCGACCAGGGCGCCGCGGGCGGTGTTCACCAGGACCGAGCCGTCGCGCATCAGGGTCAGGCGGGCGTCGTCGAGCAGATGGCGAGTCTCGGGCAGGGCCGGCGCGTGCACGGTCACCAAGTCGCTGCGGCGGAGCAGGTCCTCCAGCGCGACCAGCTCGACCGCGCCGGGCTCGGGCACCAGCGCGGCGGCGTCGGCGGCGGTCAGCGTCGGATCGGCGAGGAGGACGAGGAAGCCGTGGCTCGTCAGCATCGGCAGGAGCAGGCGCCCGATCCGGGACGCGCCGATCACGCCGACCGTGCGGCCGAGGTTGCCGAATCGTGGTGAGGTCGCGGGGGGCTTGTATGCGCCTTCGGCGTAGCGTCGCGCCATCTCGAAGGTCCGCTTTCCGGCCAGCAGGATCACACTCAGCGTGAACTGGGCGACCGGATAGGCGTTGGCGCCGGCGGCCGAGGAGGCGAGGATGCCGCGCGCCCAGAAATCAGGGCCCAGATGGTTCTTCACCGAACCGGCGGCGTGGATCACTACGCGCAGGTTCGGTGCCGCGGCCAGTACATCCGCGTCCAGGGCGGGGCAGCCCCAGCTGGTGAGGAGGATTTCGGCCTCGGTCAGGGCTTCCCGGGCTCGCGGCTCGGTGAAGTCCGTGACGATCAAGCCATAGTCGACCGCCGCCAAGGCGTCGAGGTGTTCGCGCGACGCGGCCGGGAACGCGGCGTCGGCGACGTCCGGCCGCATGGCGAGAAGCGCGGCGGGGCGGCCGGCCATCGGGTTCCCCTCCCTGTCAGGGCATGTCTGTAGCCGGTACAGGTATACGCGAAGGGCCGAGGGTAGGGAATGATCAGCTCATGCCGCCTAAGACCCACCTGGCCGCCCTGGAAGACGAAGTCCGAGCCGTCCTGGCGCGGGCAGCCGGCACCGCCGCGCCCGAGCTGACCTACACGCTGTACCGGCAGTACGAAGACACCGGGCAGCGGCTCGGCTACGAGCATCCCTACTTCGAGCGGCGCGGGCGGCTGGTCGCGGCCGGTGCGGCGGGTCTGTTCGGCGAGCGCAGGGACGGCGTGGTCGGGGAGGACGTCCTGCGAGTGCTCGCCGACGAGCTGTGGCGGGTGTGCGACGAGTTCACGTGGGCGCTGCCCGCGCACGCGTACAACGCCCGCGACGACGACATGCGGCGCTGCGTCGACCTGTTCGCGGCGGAGACCGCGCACACCGTCGCCGAGCTGATCGCGCGGTTCGGGCCGCGGCTGCCGGGGGACGTCGTGATGCGGTGCCGTGAGGAACTGCTGGACCGGGTGTTCATCCCGTACGCCGACGACCAGCGGCCGATGCGTTGGGAGGCGTTCACCAACAACTGGCTCGCGGTGGTCGCCGGTGCCGTCGGCATGGCGGCGCTGGCGTTCTTCCCGGACGACGCCAAACGGCTCGCGATGATCCTCAAGCGGGCGCGGAAGTCGATGGCCCGCTATATCGAGCACTTCCCGGAGGACGGTGGCTGCTCTGAGGGTATGGACTACTGGGTATACGGGTTCGGATACTTCACGTACTTCGCGGAAGCGTGGCGCGAGCGCGGCGGTCCGGATCTGTTGCTGGACAAGAAGGTTCGGGAGATCGCCGCCTTCCCGGCCCGGGTGGCCTTCGGCGACGGCACCTTCCCCAGCTTCTCGGACGGCTCCGAGACGGCGGTGATTCCGGCCGGTCTGATGTCCCGGCTGGTCGAGCGGCTGGGAGTGCCGGTCCCTTATCTGGCCTCGGTTCCGACGTTCGCATCAGACCTCTGCCATCGCTGGCCGCACCTCGCGCGCACCATCGAATGGACCACCGAGCGGGTCATCGGGCGCCGCGGGGAGCCGGCGGTCGCCTTTCTGCCGGAGCTGGCCTGGCTGGTGGACCGGGGCGGGCCGGCGGAGTTCGCGGCCAAGGGCGGTCACAACGAGGAGGAGCACAACCACCTGGACGTCGGGCAGTTCATCCTGCGGGCCGGAGGCGAGACGCTGCTGGCCGATCTGGGCGCGGGTGAGTACAACGCCGCGTACTTCGGGCCGGAGCGCTATCAGGACGTTCATACGGCGTCTGAGGGGCATTCGGTCCCGGTGATCGACGGACAGGGGCAGCGGCCAGGACGCGAGTACGCGGCGAAGGTCGAGCGTTTCGCCGAGACCGGACAGGGCGCGATCCTCACTCTTGACCTCACTGGCGCCTATGACGTTCCCGGCCTGACGGCCGTCGGCCGGCGGTTCACCTGGCAGCGGCACGGCAGTTTGGTGGTCGTGGACCGTTTTCAGACTGAGCGGGAGATGCCGCTGGAGGAGCTGTATCTGAGCCGGATCCGGCCGGTCGTCGAAGGGGATCGGGTGGTGTGGGAGGGCGCTCGGGCACGCTGTGTCCTCACGTGGCAGGCGCCGGTCGTCATGGCGCCGGAACTGGACGTTGTCGAGACGATCGGCCATCGGGGCGAGTTGGAAAGCGTTTTCCGGGTTCGGCTACGATGCTCCGTCAAGGCTGGGGCCACCCGCCTGGAGTCCGTTTTCACCGTCGAACGCAAGGAGCTCTGATGGCCGGCGCGTTGGATGTCCCCGAAGACCGGCGGCTTTCTGAGTACACCGGGTGGACTCGCGACCACTGGCTGACGCAGGCGGACTTCCTGCTTGACGGGGTCAAGCCGTTCGCGTCTCCGGGCTGTGCCCGCTACGCGCTGCCGGGCCGGCCCAGCCGCTCCGGGGTCGATTCCGACGCGCTCGAGGGCTTCGCTCGCACGTTCCTGCTCGCCGCCTGGCGCATCGCCGCCGACCGGGGGCGCGGGCCGATTGCCGAAGAGCTCATCGCTCGGTACTCGGCGGGGTTGGCCGCCGGCGCCGACGCCGGACATTCGGAAGGCTGGCCGCGCATTCCGCAGGGGAAGCCCGGGCAGCCGATGGTCGAGGCCGCGTCCATCGCCCTCGGGCTGCACGCCACCCGCGAATGGTTGTGGGACAAGCTCGACACTCGCGCTCAGGGGCTGGTCGCGGACTGGCTTGGCGGGTTCGTCGGCAGTCGCACGTGGCCCAACAACTGGATGCTGTTCCAGACGATCACCGAGGAGTTCCTGGCTTCCATCGGCGGACGGCATGAGGAGTCTGAGATCCTGCGCGGGCTGGAGGCGGCCGAGGGCTGGTACGTCGGCGACGGCTGGTACACCGACGGCGCGGGGCGCAACTTCGACTACTACATCGGCTGGGCCATGCACCTGTATCCGCTGCTGTGGACGCGGATGGCCGAGGGCGGGGCGCGTCACGAGCGGGCGCTGGCCGCCCGGGAGGCGTATCGGGACCGGCTGCGGCTGTTCCTGGAGCGCTACTTCGACTTCTTCGGCGCCGACGGCGCGCCGGTGCACCAGGGGCGGTCGCTGACCTACCGGTTCGCGACCGCCGCGCCGATCTGGGTCGGGGAGCTGTTCGACTGCTCGCCCTACGACGCGGGGCTGTCGCGGCGCGCGGCCAGCGGGATCCTGAAGCACTTCGCCGAGCACGGCGCGCCGGACGCGCGGGGACTGCTGACGATGGGCTGGCACGATCCGTTCCTGCCGATGGTGCAGGACTACTCCGGCCCGGCGTCGCCGTACTGGGCCTCGAAGGGCTTCCTCGGACTGCTGCTGCCGGCGGAGCACCGGGTATGGACGAGCCCTGAGTCGCCACTGCCGGTGGAGGTGGGGGACTTCGAATCGGCGATCGGGCCGGTGGGATGGGTGCTGAGTGGCACGAGGGACGACGGCGTGGTGCGGCTGCTGAACCACGGCAGCGACAAGGCGCGACACCACACGCCGCCGTTCGACGAGCACACCGACCCGTTCTACTCGCCGCTGGCCTTCTCAACGGCGACGGCGCCGGACACCGCGCCCGAGGCGTGGGCGAGGCGGGTCGGGAACCACATCGCGCTGATCGCGCCGGACGGCCGGGTGACGTCACGCGGCGCCATCGAGCCGCTGGGCGTCGCCGCGGGGTGGGGCGGGTCACGGCACGTGCCGGGCTTCGAGAGCGAGGCGGGTGGCGCGCTGGAGGCGGTGGAGGGGGCGGAGATCGAGACGCAGACCTTTGTGACGGGCGGCGTTGAGCTCCACGTGCACCGGGTGACGGCGCCAGCCGGGTGGACGGTGCGCGAGGGCGGGTATCCGGTGGCGGGTCCAGACCGGCTGGTGCGTGGGGAGAATGAGAAGCTGCCCGGAGCGTTCGCGGTGAACGACTTGGGCGTGGCGTCGCGGATCGAGAACCTGGGCGGTTGGACAGCCGCCGGGGTCGCGGATGAGCTGGGGGCTAACGCTCTGGGGGCGTTCTCGGCGACGCCGTATTTGACGGCGGAGCATCCTGGTGGCACGGCGTTCTATCGGTCGAGGGTCGTGCTCTACCGCCTGCCTGAGGAGGAGGACGCCGAGTGATGGGCTCGATGGGCTCGATGGACGGGACGGGCTCGATGGACGGGACGGGCTCGATGGGCTGGCCGCTGGCGTTCTCGACGCTGGGCTGCTCCGGGATGCCGCTGCCCGAGGTCGTCGAGCTGGCGCGGTCCACAGGGTGGCTGGGGCTGGAGCTGCGCGCGGCTGAAGATGAGCCGGTGCATGTGGGACTGTCAGCGCGGGAGCGGGCTGCGGCGCGCGCGGTGCTGGCGACCGGCGGTGTCACCACGCTGGCGGTGGCTTCGTATGTCAAGGTGGCGCTTGGGGGGATCAGCGACGAGGAGTGTGTCACTGACGCGCTGGCGCATGCGGAGCTGGCGCGCGACCTGGGAGCGCCGTTCGTCCGGGTCTTCCCCGGCGCGGAGGAGCCGGGGGACGAGGCGGATACGCGTGCGGTACGGCGGCTCAACGCGATCGCTGGGCAGCTGCCGGACGGTGTCAGCGTTCTGTTGGAGACGCACGATAGTCATCCACAGGGTGTGGATATCGCTCGGGTGCTGTCTCGGGTTGCGGGCGCCGCGTCTGGCTCTGCGTCTGGCTCGGGGAACATCGGCGCGATCTGGGATGTCATGCATCCGTGGCGCACTGGCGAGCCGATCGCCGTTACGAGGCGCGTACTGGCGCCCTACCTGAAGCATGTGCAGGTCAAGGACGTGTTGTCGGCGACTGAGCGGACGCCGTTGCCCTTGGGGGCCGGGAGCGTTCCGCTGCGGGAGTTCTACGCGGCGCTGCGGGAGGTGGGGTATCAGGGGTGGATGTCGCTTGAGTGGGAGTCGAAGTGGCATCCTGAGGCCGTGGAGCTGGGGGAGGCGCTGAAGGTGAAGCCGGATTTTGGGGGGCTGGCGTAGCTGGTTGGTGGGTGGCTGGGTTTCAGGCAAGATCAACATCAAGGTCAAGGTCAAGAGCAAGGTCAAGGTCAAGATCAAGAGCAAGAGCAAGAGCAAGAGCTCTGGTGAAGAGCCGGTGCCGCCGGCGGGCCTCGATTCCCTCGGGGAACTGGCGCGATTCCCTAGGGCGGCTGGGTCAGTCTCTGCGCCTGCGGTTCGTGGGGTGGGCGGTTCGGTCCCCTCGGCCACGACGGCAGCCGCAAGCGGTACAGCACCGGCCCTGGGGTGTCAACTCTTCGCCGTGCGGTGAGGCTGTGAGCTGCGGTTTCGTAC
>JABFWL010000258.1 GCA_013362315.1 Catenulispora sp.
GTCACGTCAGCCGGTCGCCTTCGCCCAGCCGGCGACGGCGAGCTTGGAGGCGGCGGACATCTGGTCCTGGGTCGCGAACTGCGGGGTCCCGGTCACGGCGGGCAGCGCGGCCAGCGCGGCGGCGTCGGCGGTGCCGGCCTTCTGCAGCGCGTCCAGCTCGGCCGGGCGGGCCTGACCCTTCAGCCACAGGTTCTGGCCTTCGGCGGAGTACAGGAACTCCTCCCACAGCCGCGCGGCGGCCGGGTGCGGCGCGCTGGCGCTGACTGCCTGGTTGTAGAACCCGCCGAACAGGGCGTCGGTCGGGACCACGACCTTCCAGTCGATGCCCTTGGCCTTCAGGTCCTTGGCGGCGGAGGCCTGCAGGTAGTCCCAGTCGATGGTGATCGGTGTGGTGCCGTTCTGGATCGTGGCCTGGGTGGCGCCGACCGGGATGAAGATGCCCTCGGACTTCAGCTTGCCGAAGAAGTCGATGCCGGGCTGTGCGTTGTCCAGGCTGCCACCTCCTGCGAGCGCGGCGGCGATGACGCCGGACAGCGCGGCGTTCGCCTTCGTCGGGTCGCCGTTCAGCGCCACCTGCGCCTTGTAGGCCGGGTTGTCCAGCGACTTCAGGGTGGTCGGCGGGGTCTTCACCTTGTCGGCGTCGTAGCCGATGGCGATGTAGCCTCCGTAGTCGTTGTACCAGCGGCCCTGGGCGTCCTTCTGGGCGTCGGGGAGCTGGGACCAGGTGGCGACCTGGTACGGCGCGAACAGCCCGTCGGCGGCGCCGGAGGCGGCGGCGGCCTGGCCGACGTCGACGACGTCCGGCGCACTGCTCTTGCCCTTCTGCTGCTTGATGGCGTTGAGCTCGTCCTGCGAGGAGCCGTCCGGGTTGGCGTCGTTGATCTTGATGCCGTACTTGGCCGTGAAGGCGTCCATGATGGCGCCGTAGTTGGCCCAGGTCTTGGGCAGCGCGATGGCGTTCAGCGTGCCCTCCTTCTTGGCGGCGGCGACCAGGGCGTCCATGCCGCCCAGGTCCGCGGCGCTGGTGGCGCTCGCGGCGTCCTTCTTGGCGCCGGCGGCGCCGGTCGAGCCGGCGGCCGGCGCCGCCGCGGCGGCCTTGCCGCCGTCCGAGCTCTTGCTCGACGAGCACGCGGCCACACTCAGGGCGAGGACGGCCGCGGTGGCGGCGATGCCCGTCAAACGTCGGTTCACGGTTTCCTCCCGGTCGGGGGCGGCCGGGGGATCGGCCGCGCACTCACCCGCGGCAAGGACTATCCGGATGCCAGGTGGACGGAAGTTCGGTGGCAGGTGAACAAACCGAAGTTGTATGGCCAACACCTCGTTGTCCGGCCGACCATGGGGGGCACAATGTCGGGCATGAGGAGAACGGGGGCGGCTGGTGCCGGCTGAGCCGAGATACCGGCGGATCGCCGAGGAGCTGCGGCAGGCCATCGCCGAGCACGCGTACGGCCCCGGCGGCCGCCTGCCGAGCGAGGGGGCGCTCGCCGAGCGCTACGCGGTCTCGCGCGGCACCATCCGCCAAGCCCTGATGCTGCTGCGCCACGACGGCCTGGTCACCTCGCGCCGCGGGACCCGCCGCGTGGTCTTGGACGACGCCCCGGTGCAGGACTTCGCCCAGATGCAGAGCTTCGCCCGCTGGGCGCGCTCGATCGGCGAGGTCCCGGACGGCGCGGTGATCCGGCAGGGCTGGCATCCCGCTGACGACGCGGAGCAGCGCCAGCTCCGGATCACTCCCGGCGCGAGGGTTCTCCGAGTGCTGCGACTGCGGCACCTGTCGGGCCGTCCCGCGATGCTGGAGCGGACCAGCTATCCCGAGCCGGTCGGCGCGATCGTGGAACCGCTGCCTCCGGACACCGTCTCGGTGACGGAGTTCCTGGAGCGCGGCGGCGTGGCCGTGGCCGACGCCGAGCACACCATCGACCTGGTGCTCGCCGACGCGGAGGACGCCGAGCACCTGGGGTGCGCGGTCGGGGACCCGCTGCTGCGCGAGCGCCGCCGGACGACGGACCCGGCGGGCGTGCCGCTGGAGTGGTCCCAGGACCGGTACCTGCCGGGGAGTATCGCGTTCGTGGTGCACAACTCGCTGGCCTCGACGCCGCTGACGCGGCACCACATGGTGCCGGACGGCCGCGACGGCTGACGACCACTGGTGCAGGGACCTGATACCGGGGCTGGCATCGAGGGCTGACACGGGACCGGCGGTGAACGTCAGGTCCGCCACGGCTCCAGGAGGTCGTCCGGCCCGAACGTGGCGTCCAAACCCGTGGCGGTGACGCCCGACCGCGAGACCCCGACGAGGGGAACCGGTTCCCCGGTGAGCCGAGCGCGCTGCTTCTGCAGGGCGATGAGGTCGCGCTGATCGAGGGGCGAGGCTTCCAGCCACTTGATGGAGCCGAGGAACAGCAACCGTCGCGCGATCGGCTCACGGTCGGCTCCGACGATGTCGATCTCGACGTCGTTGCTCCGGGTCCAGAAGCCGCCGACGGCCGGGGCGGCGGGCAGGCCCGCGGCCGGCAGCAGCCGGGCCAGCGAATCGCGGACCAGCGGCTCGACGGCACGGCCGCGCCAACTGCGCCAACCGCCGCGGATGCGGTCGAGCGTCAGATCGGAGCGCATCCGGTCGATTTCCGCCAAGTGCGGGCCGAGGAAGGCGAACCAGAACCGCAGGTACGGATCGGTGATCCGGTACCTGCGCTCCTTGGAGGGGCGCATCGAGATCGGCAGCTCCGCGGCCACCATCCGCTTCTCGACGAGGACGTCTGTCGCGCGCGTCAAGGTGGAATGCGCGATGTCCCCGGCGGCGCGGGCGATGTTGGTGAAGGTCCGCTCGCCGGAACCGATCGCGGCGAGGACGGTGCGAGTCTGAGCCTGGTCGGGGAACTCCGCGGCGAGGGACAGCCGCGCCGAGGCTGACAACGGACTGAACGGATCGGCCAGTTCGCGCGCCAGGAACGACCACAGGTCCTCGCCGTTACGCCAGCGCGCGCAGATCACCGGCAGTCCGCCGGTGACCAGCGCGGCGTCGATGGCGTCGGCGGCGTCCAGGCCGCTCATCGCGGCGACGTCCGCCGGATTCAGCGGGCCGATCGCCATCTCCGCGGCCCGCTGGTGGAACGGGCGTCCGTAGGAGGTCAGCGCCTCCATCATCGACAGGTCCGAGCCGATGAGCAGCAGCAGTACCGGCTTGCGCGACAGCTCCCGGTCCCAACTTCGCTGCAGGACGCTTTCGAAGGCGCCTTGCTCGTCCATGAGGTACGGCACCTCGTCGAGCACCACCACCGACGGCCGATCGTCGGGCAGTATCCCCGCCAATTGCCGCAGCGCCGCTGCCCAGTTCCCGGGGGCGGCCTCATCGAACAGGGCGGCGTCCGGCAGGGTGGATTCGGTGACTGTCCGGACGAACTCCCTGAGCGGTTCTTCGCCCATCCCGATCTCCGCCGTGAAGTAGACGTGCGGCACTCCGGCCTGGCCTACGAACTCTTCGACGAGGGCCGACTTGCCGATCCGGCGACGGCCTCCGAGGACGAGACACACACCCGGCCGGGGATCCTGAGCCGCCGCGCTCACCTCGGCCAGGACCCGCTCCAGGTCGGCGAGTTCGCGCCGCCTGCCCACGAACTGCACCATCAGCGCGCCCTCCACCGGGGTAACATCCAGACGGAATACTATCGCATGCGATAGTATCTTGACTGGAACTAATCTGCCTCTCATGGACGCCGAACGGCTCCGCGACACGCCGTATCCTGGACGACATGCCCGACGAGCAGGTTCCCCAGAGTTACATCGTCCGCACCTACGGCTGCCAGATGAACGTCCACGACTCCGAGCGCCTTTCCGGCCTGCTCGAACAGGCCGGATATGTGCGGGCGGCCGACGGGGCCACTGAGGCCGATGTGGTCGTGTTGAACACCTGTGCCGTTCGGGAGAACGCGGACAACCGGCTCTACGGCAACCTCGGGCATCTGGCCTCGGTGAAGGCGGGGCGGCCGGGGATGCGGATCGCGGTCGGCGGGTGTCTGGCGCAGAAGGACAAGGGCGAGATCACGCGGCGGGCGCCGTGGGTGGACGTGGTGTTCGGGACCCACAACATCGGGTCGTTGCCGGTTTTGCTGGAGCGGGCGCGGGTGCAGGACGAGGCGCAGGTCGAGATCCTGGAGTCGCTGGACGTTTTCCCCTCGACGCTGCCGACGCGGCGGGAGTCGGCGTACGCGGCGTGGGTGAGCGTGTCGGTGGGATGCAACAACACTTGCACGTTCTGCATCGTGCCGGCGCTGCGCGGCAAGGAGAAGGACCGGCGGCCGGGGGAGATCCTGGCCGAGATCGAGGCGCTGGTGGCCGAGGGCGTGTGCGAGGTGACGCTGCTCGGGCAGAACGTCAACGCCTACGGTTCTGAGTTCGGGGACCGGGAGGCGTTCGCCAAGCTGCTGCGGGCCTGCGGGACGATCGAGGGCCTGGAGCGGGTGCGCTTCACCTCGCCGCATCCGCGGGACTTCACCGACGACGTGATCGCGGCGATGGCCGAGACGCCGAACGTGATGCCGCAGCTGCACATGCCGCTGCAGTCCGGCTCGGACCCCGTGCTGAAGGCGATGCGCCGCAGCTACCGGCAGGAGCGCTACCTCGGCATCATCGAGCGGGTCCGGGCCGCGATGCCGGACGCGGCGATCACCACCGACATCATCGTCGGCTTCCCCGGCGAGACCGAGGAGGACTTCGAGCAGACGATGCACGTGGTCCGCGAGGCGCGCTTCTCGGCGGCGTTCACGTTCCAGTACTCCAAGCGCCCCGGCACCCCGGCCGCCACGATGGAGGGCCAGGTGCCGAAGGAGGTCGTGCAGGCGCGGTACGAGCGGCTGGTCGCGCTCCAGGAGGAGATCTCCTGGGCGGAGAACAAGAAGCAGGTCGGGCGGACCGTCGAGCTGCTGGTCGCCGAGGGGGAGGGGCGCAAGGACGGGTCGACGCGGCGGATGTCGGGGCGGGCGGCGGACAACCGGCTGGTGCACTTCGGGGTCGGCGATACTCCTGCTTCGGAGCTGCCGCGGCCCGGCGACATGGTGTCGGTGGAGATCACCTACGCGGCGCCGCACCACCTGAACGCCGACGGCCCGGACGGCGGCGGCGCGATCAAGGCCCTGCGACGCACCCGGTCCGGCGACGCGTGGCAGGCGCGGCAGGAGCAGCCGGAGGCCGAGCGGCGGGGCGCGGCCGTGACGCTGGGCATGCCCTCCATCGGGAAGCCCGCCACGGTGCCGGTCGGCGAGGAGAGCGCCTGCGGGGTGTGCTGAGAAGCTTCGATGAGTGCGGCCCCTGGGATACATCCCAGGGGCCGCACTCATGCTTGCGCGGTTACTGGTTACCGGACCAGTTGTCCGGCCCCGCGGCGTCCACCGCCTTCTTCGCGGCGGCGTCCAGCCACGGCGTGATGGTGGACGACTCGGAGTGGTTCACGGCCAGCGCCACCGACAGGATCACGTACCGGTGCTGTTGCTCGCGGTACTGCTTGATGGTGGCCGAGCGGTAGTCGCCCTCGCACGCCCCCGAGCCGGGGCCGTCCTGCGGGCACCAGATGCCGAAGTCGGCGGCGTTCTCCTTCGCCAGGTCGTTGTAGATGACGGTCGCGGTGTGCTGGTCGGGCAGCGGCAGCACCTTGACCGAGACCAGGTACTGGCCGCTGTCGTCGACGTAGCTGGCGGCGACCTCCTTGGTGCAGCTGTTGGAGGTCAGGATGTCCTTCATGTTCGCCGACATGTCGGTCTGCACGCACGGCTGGATGCTCCCGGCCTTCAGTGCGTAGTGCACGCCCTTGTCGTCGGTGAAGTCCTGCGGCGCCAGCGCCTCGAGCGTCAGCGGCGTCTTGTCGGTGGCGCCCTCGTTCAGCACCGTCGGATCGAACGGCGTCGAGGTCAGATCCGGCGGCGGCGTGTAGGCGTCGCTCGAGGAGGACTCGCTGGTGCTGGGCGACTCGGTGTCCGACGACGAACTGTCGCTCGGGCTCGGCGAGCTGCTGGAGCTGCTGGAGGTGCCGGAGCTGCTGGATCCGGTCGGGAAGTTGGTGCTGGGCACCGACGAAGACTGCGACGTGCTGTGCGCGGCATTGTCGACCTTGTCCTTGGACCCGCCGCCCTTGGAGACCAGCACGACGACCAGCACCACCACCGCGACCGCCGCCACCGCCCCGATGACGATGGCCACGGTCTTGCCGGTGTTCTTCCGCGGCGGCGGCCCCGGCATGGGGTAGAAGGGCTGCTGACCGGGCTGGCCCCAGCCGCCGCCGGGCGGCGGTCCGGGCGGCGCGGCGGGGTTCTGCCACGGGTTCTGCGGCTGCGGGGGCTGCTGCTGGAGCCAGGGGTTGGGGGCGCCGGGGTTCGGGACGCCGGGATTCGGGACGCCGGGATTTGGGACGCCGGGCGGCGGATACGCGGCCGCAGCCTGCGTCGGCGGCGCGGCGGAGAACTGCTGCGGCGGCGCCTGGAACTGCGGCTGGGGCTGCGGCGGCGGAACAGGCGCGGCGGCCTGTGTCGGCGGCGGGACGTAGGCGGCGGCAGCTTGGGTGGGCGGCGCGACGGCGGCCGTCACCTCGGGAATCGGCTCAGGCTTGGTCGGCGGCGGCTCGTCATCCGGCACGGCCGCGGCGAGGCCGGCGACAGGGGCGATGGTGGGAACCAGGCGGGTGGCTTCGTCGTCGGCGGCGGCGCTCGCATCGGCAGTCGGCGCGACCCGCGTCGGCTCGTCGTCGGCCGACTCGCCCTCATCAGCCGCCGCCACCGGCAGCTCATCATCCGACTCCGCCAGCAGCTCCTCGGCGCTCACCGCCTGTGTCGCCTCGTTGGCCTCCGACGCCTCATCGGCGGCAGCGTCGCCCGAAGCAGCGCTCTCGCCGGTCTCGGCCAGCAGCTCTTCCACGCTCATCGGCTGCGTCGGGATGTCATGAGCCTGCGCCACATGCGTCGGCTCGTCCCCGGCATCCGCCAGCCCAGCCGCCTCCGCGCTGGCCACCTGCGCCTCCATCAGCGTGTCGGCGCCGTGCTCGGTCTCGACCGGCGCGCCCAGGCGGGACAGCTCGGCGTGCGCCCGGTCGAGCGCCGCGGCGCGGTCCGGGTCCTGCTGCATCAGGCCTCTGATCAGTCCGGCCAGGTTCGGCTGGCGGGGGTCGCCCGGTGCCGGCTCGAAGGGGGAGTGGCCCTCCGCTGCCAGGAACAGGGCCGCGCCGAGTTCGAACAGGGCGTCCTGGGTGGTGGGAGTCGGCAGCAGCAGGACCTTGCCGTCGTCGGTCAGCAGGATGTGGTCCGGGGTCATGGCGGGGTGCGGTCCCACGCCGGAGACCGCGGCTGTGGCGCCGACGGCGATGGTCAGCACCTGCTCCGGCGGGAGGGCGCCCCACTGGGCGACCGCGTCGGCCAGGGTGCGGGCCGCCACCGGGGCGGTGACCAGCCAGGCGCCGTGGTCGCCGGTGGCGGTGCCGGCCGGGGCCAGGATCGCCTTGCGGTCGCGCCACGGAGCCGGGTCGGGGGTGCCGCCGGCCGCGGGCACCAGCACCACCTCGACGTCGCCGTGCTCGTCGTGCGCCCGCCACGCCGGCCCCAGCGGGTCGCCCAGCCGGTACCGGCCGGCGACCAGATCCCCACGCTGCACGGACACCGTCCGCCCTCCCCTTTAAATCAAGTGCCTGATGGTTGTTTTCACTGCACCGCGACCTGCGGGCCGCCCTGTTTGGCGGCGCTGGTGGCGGCCGGCTTCAGCCAGTCCTGGGCGGTGGCGTCCGACGTCAGGTTGACGTACATCGCCACCGCGTGCACCAGGTACCGGTGGTTCGGCTGGAGGTAGCCGTACTGCTGCGCGTTGGTGGTGTCCTTGCCGGCGCCGCAGATGTCGGAGCCCGGGCCGGTACGCGGGCACCACACGCCCCAGTCGTCTGCGTTGAAGGCGCTCTTGGCCTGCATGTCCTTGAACGCATTGGCCGCCGAGTCGGCGTCCGGCAGCGGCAGCACCGCGATGTCCACGAGGATCTTGTTGTCCTTGTCGACGTAGGTGGAGATCGCCTGCTTCTCGCACTTGTACTTGGTCAGCAGTGTCTTGAGTTGCGCGCTCTCATACGAGTTCACACAGTCGTCGGTCCACTGGTTGGTCGCGTTGTACACGACGCCCTTGGAGTCGGTGAACGTCGTGGGCAGCAACTGGTTCGCCACGAACTGCGTCTTGTCCGTGCCGGCCTTGTCCCACGTCGCCGGATCCACCGCGTTCGGCGGGCTCACCGGGCTGCTGGACTGGCTGTCCGAGGGTGAGGAGTTCGACGGCGACGTCGGGTTCCCGGCGGGCGACGACGCCGCGCTGTTCGGCGCCGAGGAGTGCGCCGACGAACTGGCGGCGCTGGAGCTGTGGTCGACCGGGCCCACCACGTCCTGGTGCTTCTTGTCGCCGCCGGACAGCGCGATCGCCGCCACTATCCCCCCGGCCACCACCACGGCCGCCGCGGCGCCGATACCGACATTGCGGCCGGTGGTGCTCTTCTTCGGCGCGGTCTGCACGCTGTGGTAACCCGGGCCGGGGCCGTAGGGCGTGGTCGCCTGGTGCGCCTGCGGCGGGTACGGCGTGGGCGGATACGGCGTGGGCGGATACGGCGTGGAGGGATTCGAAGGGGGTGCGGGAGTGCCCGCCATGGTCGGCGGTGCCGCGTAGCTTGCCGACGAGCCCCAGCCCACCGACGAGCCGGGGCGCCCCGCCGGCGCCGCCGACGGTGAAGGGGTCAGGAACGGATTGAACCCGGGCCCCGAATCGCCAGAGCTGGAACCGGAGTCAGAACCGGAGCCAGCGCCAGTCCCAGTCCCAGAACCCGAAGAACCCGAACCCGTCCCCGGCGGCACGACGACTGTCGCCGCCCCGGCTATCCCGTCCGTCCGCGTCCCGGACCCCGGCGTCCCGCCGGCCAGCCGCTCCAGCTCCGCGCGCGCCCGCGCCGCGTCCCAGCGCGCCGCCGGGTCCTTCACCAGCAGGCCGCTGATCACCGGAGCCAGGCTCGGCTGCCGCGTGACCGGCGCCGTCTCCTCGAACAGGATCGCCGTCAGAACCCCGACCGCGGTGTCCCGCGAGAAAGGCGAGCGCCCCTCGCACGCGTAATAAAGCGTCGCGCCCAACGAGAACAGGTCCGACGCACCCCGCGAGGCCTCGCCGCGGGCCCGCTCCGGCGCCACGAACTCCGGCGACCCGACCAGCACGCCGGAGGCGGTCATCGTCAGGTCCGCCTCCTGGACCGCGATTCCGAAGTCGGTGAGCATCACCCGGCCGTCGGTGGTCAGCAGCACGTTCGGCGGCTTCACGTCCCGGTGCAGGATCCCGGCGGCGTGGCTGGCGCCCAGCGCGTCCAGCACCCCGAGGCCGACCTTCGCGACCTGCTCGGCCGGCAGCGGACCGAGCTCCTCCACCACCTGCGCCAGGTTCCGGGAGGGGATCAGGTCCATGACGATCCACGGCATCCCGTCGTGCGACACCATGTCGTGCACGGAGACGATGTGCGGGTGGGCGCGCAGCCGGGCGGCGTTGCGGGCCTCGCGCTGCGCCCGGGCCAGCCGGTCGGCGCGCTCGGCGTCGGACAGCATCGGCGGCAGCCAGACCTCCTTCAGCGCCACCTCGCAGTCCAGCGAGTCGTCGTAGGCCCGCCACACCCGGCCCATGCCGCCGGCGCCGAGCCGCTCGATGAGCCGGTAGCGCCCGGCTATCACGATCCCTTCCGCGCCGTGGCTGTCCCGCCCGTTGTCCTCATCTCCAGCCACCGCTGGCCCCTCCCGTCCGACTTTACGCAGACCAGTCTGTCAGGACCGGCTGGAAGCCGCGACCACGTGGCCTAGGCTGGACCGATGGTGATCGCCGCAGCCGTCGTCCCGCATCCTCCGGTCTTGGTGCCCGAGATCGCACAAGGGCTTGCGCCGGACCTGGACGAACTGCGTGCCGCGTGCGCCACGGCGATCGACCGCCTCTACAGGGCAAACCCCGACGAGATCGTGATCATCGGCGCCGGTCCCCGGCAGGGCACGAACGTCGCCGCGACTGGTAGCTTCCACGAATACGGGCTCGATCTGGCGGTGGACGGCCGCTGGGAGGCGGCCAACGGACAGGCCGAGCCGATAACGCTGCCGTTCCTCATCGGCGCCTGGCTGCTGCGGGACCGCCCAGACACCCCGGTGCGGCGCGCTGTCATGGTCGACGCGAGCGGATCGCCGGAGGGTCTCACAGCATCCGCCACGCGACGCCAAGCTCTGCTGGTCCTCGGCGACGGCTCCGCCTCTCGCACCCCGCAAGCTCCAGGGCACTTCGACGAACGCGCCGAGCCCTACGACCGGGCCGTCGCCGAAGCCCTCGCCACCGCCGACACCAAGGCGCTGGCCGCCACCGATCCGGATTTGTCCCGTCGACTGCACGCCGCCGGACTGCCCGTCTGGCAGGCGCTCGCCGCCGCGGCCGAGGAATCAGGCCTCGAATACGACGCCGAACTGCTCTATGACGACGCCCCCTACGGTGTCGGCTACTTCGTCGCGAGCTGGATCGCGCGCTAGCAACGGCAACGGCCGCGGCCACCATCGGTGGCCGCGGCCGCTTCCATCCACAGTCCCGGTGCCTACCGCTGAGCCGACACCGGGTTCTGGGTCAGCGGAGCCTGTCCTTCGCCTTCTGCACTCCGCTGTCGATCTTGTCGTCGTATTTGCCACCGGTCTTGTCCTTGGCCATCTGAGCGGCCTTGTCCACGCCGCTGGAGACGTTGTCCTTGATCGACTGCGTCATCCCGCCGGACTGTGATTTTCCGGGCTGAGCCTCGCCGGAGCCCGCGCCCTCGGCGGCCATGTGGTCGCCGACGCCGGGAGCGGCCTCGCCCTCCTGAGCCACCGGCGCCCCCTCGGACACCATGTTCGACGCCTGGCCCTCGGTGCGCGGGTCGGCGCCGCGCGCGACCTGGTCGGGGGCGGCCTCGGGCGCCTCCTTCTTCTTGTCCATCATGTCCGAGACCTTGTCCTTGGCCTGTCCGGCGGCCTCGCCGGCCTTGTCCCGGGCCTCGCCCACCTTGGTCTTGAAGACGTCGAAAATGCCCATGTCGCCTGCGATTCCTTTCCTTCCTTGAAGGGAAATCTCTTCCCCAGTGGATCACAAGCCCCGTCACCTGTCGAACGCTATCGGTCACTGTGAGTCACATGGGAGAAGCGGGTGCCATGGGGGGCCGTGGGAGAATCGGTGACGTGAGCGCCGCATGAACCCGCCCCCCGTCGTCGCCGTCGTCGGCCCCACCGCCTCCGGCAAGTCCGATCTCGGCGTCGCCCTGGCCCAGGCGCTGCACGGCGAGGTGGTCAACGCCGACTCGATGCAGCTGTACACCGGGATGGACGTCGGCACCGCCAAGCTGACCGGGCCCGAGCGCCACGGCGTGCCGCACCATCTGCTGGACATTTGGCCGGTGACGCGGACCGCGAACGTCGCCGAGTATCAGACCCTGGCCCGGGTCGAGGCGGACCGGCTGCTCGCCCGGGACAAGCCGCCGATCTTCGTCGGCGGCTCCGGTCTGTATCTGCGCGGCGCCCTGGACGAGTTCCAGTTCCCCGGCACCGACGGCGCGCTGCGCGAGCGGCTGGAGGCCGAACTCGCCGACGTCGGCTCCTTCGAACTGCACCAGCGCCTGGCCACGCGCGATCCGCTGGCCGCCGCGACCATCCTGCCGTCCAACGGCCGGCGCATCGTGCGCGCGCTGGAGGTGATCGAGCTGACCGGCGGCCTGTTCACCGCCACGCTGCCCGAGCACACCGACCACTACCCGCGCACCGTCCACCTCGGCCTGGACATCGACCGTCCGGCGCTGGACGAGCGCATCGCGCTGCGCGTGGACCGGATGTGGAAGGCCGGCTTCGTGCAGGAGGTCCGGGATCTGCTCCCGCAGGGGCTGCGTGACGGCCTCACCGCCAGCCGCGCGCTCGGCTACGCGCAGGTGCTGCGCTTCCTCGCCGGGGAGTGGACCGAGGAGCAGGCGAAGGAGGAGACGGTGCGCGCCACCAAGCGGTTCGCGCGGCGGCAGGACTCGTGGTTCCGCCGCGACCCGCGCGTGCAGTGGCTGCGATTCGATCGTCCCGACCTCCTTACCGCGGCGCTCGATAGGATCGGGACATGATCCTCGACGGCCTGCCCATCCTCACCAAGGGCCACGGCACGGAGAACGACTTCGTGATCGTGCCGGACCCGGACGGCGCGCTGGACATCAGCGCCGCGCAGGTCGCGCGGCTCTGCGACCGCCGCGCCGGGATCGGCGCCGACGGCCTGCTGCGCGTGGTGCGCACAGCCAAAGTGCCGGGCTACGAGGACCAGGCCGCCGAGGCCGAGTTCTTCATGGACTACCGCAACGCCGACGGCAGCGTGGCGGAGATGTGCGGCAACGGGGTGCGGGTCTTCGCGCTGTATCTGCGGGCGCGCGGCTTCGTCGGCGACGCGGCGGAGTTCGGCGTCGCCACGCGCGGCGGGGTGAAGCACGTGACCCTGACGGACGTCGGCGCGACGACCGCCGAAGTCACCGTCGACATGGGCGTGCCGGTCTTCCCCACCACGCGCGGGGACATCACAGTCCCGGTGAAGGGGACGCCGAAGCCCGCGGTGGACGTCGACATGGGCAATCCGCACGCGGTCGTCTTCGTGGACTCCACCGACGACGCCGGCAGCCTCTGCGAACCGCCCGAGGTCGTCCCGCACGGCAGCTACCCCGAGGGCGTCAACGTCGAGTTCGCCGCCGACGTCGCCCCGCGCCACCTCGCCATGCGGGTCTACGAGCGCGGGGTCGGGGAGACCCGCTCCTGCGGCACCGGCGCCTGCGCGGTGATGATCGCCGCGGCCCGCCGCGACCGGGCGGAGCCGGACACCGCGTACACCGTGGACGTGCCCGGCGGCCGCCTGCGGTTCCTCGAGCGCCCCGACGGCCGGCTGGAGATGACCGGACCGGCCGAGCTCGTCTTCGACCTCGTCGCCCCGGGTGCCTGAGATGCCGGGCGCTGAGACCACGGACACTGTGACCACGAACGCTGCGACCACGGAAACTGTGACCACGAACCCTGAGATCACGGACACTGGCATGCCCGACACCGCTCCCTACGACGCCCTGCTCCTGGTCTCCTTCGGCGGCCCCGAGGGCCCCGACGACGTCGTCCCGTTCCTGGAGAACGTCACCCGCGGCCGCGGCATCCCGCCGGAGCGCCTCAAAGAGGTCGGCGCGCACTACTTCCAGTTCGGCGGCGTCAGCCCGATCAACGCGCAGTGCCGCGACCTGATCGCCGCGCTGCGCCAGGACTTCGCCGACACCGGTGTGAAGCTCCCGATCTACTGGGGCAACCGCAACTGGAACCCGTTCCTGGCCGACACCCTCGCCGAGATGGAGGCCGACGGCGTGCGGCGCGCGCTCGCGCTGTTCACGAGCGCCTACTCCTCCTACTCCGGGTGCCGCCAGTACCGCGAAGACCTCGCCGCCGCGCTGGCGAAGTCCGGGACCGCCATCGGCTTCGACAAGATCCGGCCGTATTTCAACGATCCCGGGTTCGTCGAGCCGATGGCCGACGCCGTGGCCGACGCGGTCGCCGGGCTGCCCGAGCCGGCGCGCATCGGGCCCCGCCTGGTGTTCGTGACACACTCGCTGCCCCGCGGCTACGCCGATACGGCCGGTCCGCTCGGCGGCGCCTACGTGGCCCAGCACCTGGAGGTGGCGCGCCTGGTGGCCGAGGGCGTCAGCCGCCGCACCGGCCTGGTCCTGCCGCACGAGCTCGTCTACTGCTCGCGCAGCGGCCCGCCGCAGGTGCCGTGGCTCCAGCCGGACGTCAACGACCACCTGCGCGAGATCCGGGCGCAGGGCGCCACCGGCGTCGTGCTGGCCCCGATCGGCTTCGTGTCCGACCACATGGAGGTGATCTACGACCTCGATGTCCAGGCCACCGAGACCGCGCAGGAGATCGGCCTGCCGATCGCGCGCGCCGCGACGGTCGGCACCGACCCGCGGTTCGTCGCCGGGCTGCGCCGGCTGGTGGTCGAGCGGGCCGCCGTGGCGCGGGGGGACATCGAGAGCGGGGCCCTGTCCGGAGTGGTCGGCCGGTTGCGGCCGTTCCCCGACGTCTGTCCCGAGGGCTGCTGCCCGAACCCGCGCGCGCCGCTGCCGGCGGTCGCCGGCGAAGACTGAGCCCCTGAGCACGACTGAGCACTGAGCACTGAGCACCACCGAAGCCGCACCCAAGCGCAACCAAGGAAGAAGGCCGTGCCTCGATGACTGTGAGCGCCGACCCGAAGGAACTGCTGGAAATGGCCACGCGTCTGGCCGCCGAGGCCGGGCGGATCCTGGTCCACGAACGCCCGCGCGATCTGGGCGTGTCCGCCACGAAGTCCAGTCCGACGGACATCGTCACGGTGATGGACCAGCGTTCGGAGAAGCTGATCGTCGAGGGCATCCTCGCCGCCCGGCCGGACGACGGCATCCTCGGCGAGGAGGGCGCCAGCCGCCAGGGCACCTCGGGAGTGCGCTGGGTGATCGACCCGATCGACGGCACCGTCAACTACCTCTACGAGATCCCGATGTGGTGTGTCTCCATCGGCGTGGAGATAGACGGTCAGACGGTGGCCGGGGTGGTGGAGGCCCCGATGCTGGGCGAGACGTTCACCGCGCTGCGCGGCCACGGCGCGTGGCGCAACGGCGAGCCGATCACGGTGCGCGGCGAGGGCTCCGACGGCCCGCCGCTGCCGCTGTCCGGCGCCCTGGTCGCCACCGGCTTCGGCTACGCCGCGCAGCGGCGCGCGGTGCAGGGCAAGATCGTCGCCGAGCTGCTGCCGCTGGTGCGCGACATCCGGCGGGCCGGCTCGGCCGCGCTCGACCTGTGCTCGGTGGCCTGCGGCCGCGTGGACGCGTACTACGAGCGCGGTACCAACGCCTGGGACATCGCCGCCGGCGCCCTGATCGTCGAGGAGGCCGGCGGAAAGGTCGGGGGACTGCGTGGAGCGGCCGCCTCCGTCGAGATGACGGTGGCGGCCGCTGGCGGACTGTATGAGGGTTTGTGCGGCTTTCTTGAGGGACGCTCCGCGGATCAGGACTCCTGAGGGTGGGAGTCCGGCGCAATTCCCGCCGGGATTCCGGTCAGGCGGCGCGCGGCAGGAGGTCGTCGCGGACCTCCACGTGGTGATTCCTGGCGATCCGGAGCAGGTTGTCCAACTCGGCCTGTTCCACTTGGACCGCGTAAGCGTCCTCGGCGATCATCGCACCTTGCAGGCGGGCCTTGGTCTCGCGGATACGCTGGGTCAGGCCGGTGACGAATTCGAGCATGCTGTCTCTCCTGCGGGGGTGACGCTAGGGGGCTCTGTGCCTCCTGCCCGCCATCTCACGGACGGAAACTCCCGATCACCTGAGAAAACTCTGTGAGCTAGACGATTGATTCCTGGGGGTTCCGGCTTCCCGAACCGCAGCCTGACAAGCAGTCTTGCGAAACGGCTCAGCAGCAAGCCTGGGCGTCACGGACGGCCGCCCTCATCCTGGTTGGCTGTGGGTGGCCGGCCGGGGCGGCCAGGCGCCGCTGATCAGACGTTTCGCGCCGGTACCCCCAGGAATCAATCGTCTAGAGATCTTCGCCACTTACTCGGTGCTTACGTTGTGACCAGGCATGATGGAGGGACAGGAGTCGAGCGTGCGGTAGCTGAGGGAGAGCGTGCAGTGCGGGTGCTGGTCGTGGAGGACGAGCAGGTGCTGGCCGACGCCGTGGCGACCGGGCTGCGCCGCGAGTCCATGGCGGTCGACGTCGTCTACGACGGCGACGCCGCGCTGGAGCGCATAGCCGTCAACGACTACGACGTGGTGGTGCTGGACCGCGACCTGCCGCTGGTGCACGGCGACGACGTGTGCCGGCATGTGGTGCACAGCGGCCTTTCGACCCGGGTCCTGATGCTGACGGCGGCCGGCGACGTCGCCGACCGGGTGCAGGGCCTGACCCTCGGCGCCGACGACTATCTCGCCAAACCCTTCGCGTTCCCCGAGCTGATCGCGCGGATCCGCGCCCTCGGCCGCCGCGCGGTTCCGGCGCTGCCGCCGGTGCTGGAGCGCTCGGGACTGCGCGTCGACCCGAGCCGCCGCGAGGTGGTGCGGGAGGGACGCCCGGTGCCGTTGTCGCCGAAGGAGTTCGCCGTGTTGGAGGTGCTGATGCGGGCCGACGGTGCGGCTGTGAGCTCCGAGCAGCTGCTGGAGAAGGCCTGGGACGAGAACGCCGACCCGTTCACCAACGTGGTGCGGGTGACCGTGATGACTTTGCGCCGCAAACTCGGGGAGCCCGCGGTCGTCCTCACGGTGCCCGGCGCCGGATACCGGATCCCCTGATGCAGGAGGTCCAGGGCATTCCGGGTTTGACGGCCAAGGGACCGGGCGGTTCGGGTCAGGTCGACAGCACCTACGGCGGCGAGATCGGGCCGCCGCCCGCGCCGCGTCCCCGGCCCCGGCCCGGACTCACGATCCGGCTGCGGATGACCGTCGCCTACGGCGCGGCGGTCTTCCTGACCGGCGCGGTGCTGATCTACACGGCGTACCTGCTGTTCCGTTGGCGGCTCAACCACATGGGCGCGGACGTCGCCAAACCGCCGGAGTGCCTGGGCGCCAAGCCCACGAAGGGCCTGGACACCTACTGCCGCGCGATCACGAACCGGCAGATCCTCAGCCAGATCGAGAAACCGCTGATCATCGTCCTTCTGGTGTCGGCCGTCGTGGCCGTGCTCGTCGGCTACCTGCTGGCCGGCCGCTTCCTGCGGCCGCTGCACCGGATCACCAACACCGCCCGCCGGGTCGCCAGCCGCCCGGACCGCGCCCTGCACGCCCGGATCGACCTGGAGGGCCCGCACGACGAGCTGGTCGAGCTGGCCCAGACCTTCGACGGCATGCTGGACCGGCTGGACCACGCCTTCGAGGGGCAGCGCCGGTTCGTCGGCAACGCCTCGCACGAGCTGCGCACGCCGCTGGCGATCAACCGGACGCTGCTGGAGGTGACGCTGATGGACCCCGAGGCGTCCGAGCAGACCCGGCAGCTGTGCCAGACCCTGCTGGCCACCAACGAGCGCAGCGAGCGGATGATCGAGGGCCTGCTGCTGCTGGCGAAGGCGGACAACGAGCCGACCAACCGCGAGGACATCGACCTGGCCGAGGTGGCGTACCGGTCGGCGACGCAGTGCGAGCTGGAGGCGGCCGAGCGGCAGGTGGCGATCCGCACCTCGCTGCAGCCCGCGTTCGTCTCCGGCGACGGCATCCTCATCGAGCGGATCGCCATGAACCTGATCCAGAACGCGCTGCGGCACAACGTCGGCCCCGGCGGCTGGGTCGACGTACTCACCTATGACCGCTCGCAGGACGCCCCCGGCCACGGCCTGCTCGTGGTCGCCAACACCGGCCCGGAGGTGCCGCCGTACGCGGTGGAGTCGCTGTTCGAGCCCTTCAAGCGCGGCACACAGCCCGGCGGCGCCGCCGCCAAGCGCGATCCGCGGGACAAGGGCGTGGGGCTCGGGCTGTCGATCGTGCGCTCCGTGGTGCGCGCGCACGGCGGCCGGGTCGCCGCCGAGCCGCGGCCGGGCGGCGGGCTGATCGTGCGGGTGTGGCTGCCGGTGCGGGCCTGAGCGCTCGGGTGGGGCCGCTCGGGTCGGCATGGTTTGCCCGGTCTGATCGTCTGCCCGGGCTCGGAGCTCCGGTGATTCTCCACCCGGCCACCGGTCCTCGCAGTGTCGGGCGGCCTAAGATCGAACCATGATTGTCGCCTTCTCAGTCACCCCGCTCGGCGTCGGCGAGAGCGTCAGCGAGTACGTGGCGGACGCCGTGCGCGTGGTGCGCGACAGCGGCCTGCCGAACTCCACCGACGCGATGTTCACGAGCATCGAGGGGGAGTGGGACGAGGTGATGGCGGTGGTGAAGGCCGCCGTCGACGCGGTGGCCGCCAGGGCGCCGCGGGTCAGCGTGGTGCTCAAGGCGGACCTGCGCGCCGGGGTCACGGACGGGCTCACCGCGAAGGTCGAGGCGGTCGAGGCGCGGCTCGCCCGGGACTGATCCGCCGCGGATACTCCGGTCGGGGTACTCCAAACCAGTGGATTCCCGTCTTGGTAGTCATATCCGTGCTTGGCGCCTGGGCAGACCGCCAGGGTGCTGAAACTCTTCTCTCCCCTCCCGGGCCGCGCCCGGCGCGCGGTCGCCGGCCTCGCCATCGCCGTGTCGGCGGTGCTCGGCGTGGCCGCCCCGGCCACCGCGGCGCCGCACGCGCACGTCTCCGACACGGTCGACATCACGGCCGTGGAGCCGCTGACGTACACCATCGACACCCATGGCACGCTGGCCGCCGGTGTCGTCCACCTCGTGTTCAAGAACGCGGGGCAGGCACCGCACCAGGCGCAGCTGTTCCGGCTGAACGACGGCGTCACCTTCGAGCGGTGGCAGGCGGACCTGCACAGCGCGAACCCGAACACCGCGCTGTTCACCGACGCGGTGCCCGCCGGCGGCGCGACGCCGGTGCTGCCCGGCGCCCGCCAGGACGTGTGGGACGTCCTGCAGGGCGGGACCTATGTCGTGGCCTGCTTCGTCCCCGGTCCGGACGGCACACCGCACATCTTCCTCGGCATGTACAAGCCCTTCGACGTGGTGGGCTCCACCGGACTCGTATCGGCCTGCGGGCGCCCGGCCTGCCCGTGGATCCAGGCCCACGACCTGACCTACACCATGCCGGCGTCGCTGGTTCGGGGCACGGTCGTGCGGTTCGACGACACCGACGCCAAGGACGTCCACGAGGTCAACTTCGGCAAACTGCTGCCTGGTAAGACCGTGGACGACGCCAAGGCGTGGTTCGTCGCCTCGGCGGCCCAGCCGCCGGTGAATCCGGGGCCGCCGCCGTTCACCTTCGCCGGCGGCCACGGCGCCGAGCCGCCCGGTCAGGGCGGCTGGTTCCAGGTGGAGGCCGACCCCGGGCAGTACATCGCGTTCTGCCTGGTGCCGGACGACCAGACCGGGAAGCCGCACGCCGCCATGGGGATGGTGGTCGGCTTCACGATCATCTAAGCCTGATTCCCCTTGCGGCCCACAGCAGCGCTGTGGGCCGCTTTTCGCGCCCTCCTCACCCCGCCAGCAGTTCCGCCATCGCCGAGCGCAGCTGCCCCCACGGGAAGCGCGGATCGCCGTCCTCGGCCTGGATGAAGCGGACTCCGGCCTCGAACAGCGACTGCGCGTGGCCGTCGAGGGCGGGGTGCTTCTGCAGCTCCGGCTTGGCCCACAGGGACGCCGCTATGGGCAGCCCGGCGCCGAGGTGTTCGTTGAGGATCCCCAGCGCCAGCGTGTCCGAGATGCCCAGGGCCCACTTGTTCACGGTGTTGAACGTCAGCGGCGCGACCAGGACGGCGTCCGGCGCCGGCAGCACGTCCGGCTCGCCCGGCATGCGCTGCTCGACGCGGACCGGATAGCCGGTCGCGATCGAGACGGCCGCCGGATCCAGGAAGCGTTCGCCGGACGGCGTGCACAGGACGCACACGGTCCAGCCGTCCGTCTGCAGCCCCGGCACCGCCTCCGGGTGCGAGAGCAGTTCCGCGGCGGGCGGCGCGCCGCACGCGACGAGGTAGAGCACTGGCACGAGTGGGTCCTCCCGGATTCTCGGGGACATTCTGGCGTTCTGCCCCCGAAACCCCGCTCGAGGGGGCAAGATAAGACTCGAATTGAGGACGTTCCTCAATTCGAGGGTACTTCGCTGCGCAGTACTCCACTGCGCGGAGCCGGGGCCCGGGCGAGTCCGGGCCGGACGAGAGGCGGGGCATGGTGATCCACGAGCCGGAGACCGACGGCGGGCGCATCCGCCGTCTCCGTAAGCGCGCCGGCCTGACCCAGGCCGAGTTCGGGCAGCACATGGGACGCTCCCAGGGCTGGGTCTCAGGTATCGAGAACGGTGACCTCGAACTCGATTCGGTGACCCTGATCGTACGCGCCGCGAGCGTGCTGAAAGTCCATCCCAACGAAGTCACCGGCCGCCCCTACGACCCCGGCACCCCGGCCGAGGACCGCGGCCACCAGGCGATCTCGGCCATCCGCCGGGTCGTCTCCCGGCACGACCTGCCGCCGGACTGGCCGGTCGACCCGCGCCCGGCCGGCGAGCTCGAAGCCGCGCTCGCGCAGCTGACCACGCTGCGCATGGCGGCGCGCTACGCCGACCTCGGCGAGGGCGCGCCGGACCTGATCCGGGAGATCCGCGCCGCCGCCTACCTGGCCGCGCCCGGCCCGCAGTCCGAACGGCTGCACGGGCTCCTGGCGCGCGCCTACCGCGAGGCCGACACCGTCGCGCACGAACTCGGCTACGACGACCTGTCGACGATCACGACAGAGCGCTTCCGGGCGGCCGCGGAGCGGTCCGCGGACCCCTGCCTGTCAGTGGTCTTCGACTACCTGCGGGTGCGCGACCTGTGGGCCGTCGACCTGTGGCCGGACGCGCTCGGCGTGCTCGACGGGGCGCTCGGCGCGGTCGGCGACCCCAGCCGGGTCGACGCCCGGGCGTCGGTGTGGGGCTCGCTGCAGCTGCGGGCGGCGATCACCGCGGCGCTGTCCTGCAACGAGACCGAGGCGTGGCAGCGGATCGCGCTGGCGGCCGAGACCGCCGAGCGGCTGGGCGAGAACTGCGATCCGTACCACCTGTGCTTCGGCCCGGCGAACGTCGCCATCCATGGCGTGGCGGTGGCGGTGGAGGTGCGCGACGGGGCGCGCGCCGTGCAGTTGGCCTCCGAGGTGCGGCTGCCGGCCGGCTTCCCGGCCTCCCGGCGCGGGCGCTTCCACGTCGACGCCGCGCGCGGCTGGATCTACTACGGCGGCTACGAGCAGGCGCTGAACGAGATCGAGCGGGCCGAGCGGATCGCCCCGCTGCTGGTCCGCAACAACCCGGTGGCGAAGGCGGCCGTGCGCTCGCTGCTCAGCCACGAGCGGCGCAGCCAGCGCGAGCGGCTGCGGCGGATCGCGGGGCGGATGCACCTGAGCTGAGGCGGCTGAGGTGGCTGAACCGGCTGAGCCGGCTGAACGAGAGGAAGCAGGTGAACCGGTTGAACCGATCGGGCCGGGGAACCGTCGATGGGGAATGGGGTGCGACGCGGTGCTCCGGGCTGGTGGCCATCGGATTCGTGCACTGGCGCCGGACCTGCTCAGTCGAGGCGGCGCAGCTGCGTGCGGTAGCGGGCGCCGTTGGCGACGTAGCGCGCCACCGCGTCGTCGAAGCTGCCCGCGGCGACCACGCCTTCCCGGATCTTCGCCGGCACGCCGAGGGCCATCGCCCGGGCGGGCACCTCCACGTTGTTGCCGACGACCGCCCCGGCACCCACAAGCGCCCCGGACCGCACCACCGCCTTGTGCAGCACCACGGACCCCGAGCCGATCAAGCATCCGTCCTCCACCACACACCCCTCCAGATGGGCGATGTGACCAATAACACAGTCTGAGCCGATCACGGTGGGCAAAGTCTCAGTGGCATGCACGACGGTTCCGTCCTGGATCGACGTTCGGTCGCCGACCGTAATCGTCCCGTAGTCGCCACGGAGGACCGCCCCAGGCCATACTGTGCTACCCGCACCCACGCTGACCTGGCCGATCACGGTCGCGTCCGGGTGGATGTAGGCCTCGGGGTGGATTTCCGGCACTGCGTCGCCGATTGCGTAGACGGCCATGGTTGGTCATCCTTCCTGGGTGGTACTGGTGTGATGTCCGGAATCGAAGGGGACGCGACGGGCGTGGAGGGACGCCTGCTCACAGGGCCGGATCACCTGTTCGGGTCTGTTCCGGGGTGTCGATTGCGTAACGGGTCTTGAAGTACGGCACAATCTGCGCTTCAGCGGGCACAATCGCGCTCCTTTCCGCGTTACTGCGCTGACGGCAAAACGCCGACGGCGTCCGCGCGCAGACGGTAGCGCACCGCATGTGCCGGCCGCCGGGGGCGCACCGCCGTCACCGCACAGAACAGCACCAACACGACGACTCACAGCCGTCAGGGGAGAGGGAACAAGAATGGCTACCGACTACGACACACCGCGCAAGACCGACGACGACCTCAACGAGGACAGCCTGGAGGAGCTGAAGGCCCGCCGCACCGACAAGGCAGCGGGGCTGGCGGACCTGGACGAGGGCGACAACGAGTCGCTCGAGCTCCCCGGCGCGGACCTGTCGAACGAGGAACTGTCGGTCCGCGTGCTGCCACGCCAGGCCGATGAGTTCACCTGCACGAGCTGCTTCCTGGTGCACCACCGGAGCCAGCTGGCGCGCGAGAAGGGCACCGAGATGATTTGCAAGGACTGCGCCTGAGCGCGGTAGCCGCGGAGGTAGTCTCTGTGCCCCCTGGGCCCCGCTATGGCGGGGCCTTTGCTTTTCAGCGCGCCGTGAGGACTTCGGCCAGGGCTTGGGGCCGCCGCGTCGACAGGTACAAGTAGGGCGTGGGATCCGCCGGGTCCACGACTTCGACGCGCACCGCGGTGCGCACGTAACCCCGCAGCAGCATGAAGGCGCGGGCGTCGGCCTCCGTGGTCCGCAGGCGCCGCGCGGCGTCGGCGTCCAGGGCGGTGGCTGCCCCGAGCGCCGTCAGCGGCAGGCGTGCCGTGCCCGCCTCCAGGTACCCGTCGCGAACCCGGACCCCCACGCGTCCGTACGCCACGACCAGCGCCGCACCCCCGATCGCCGCCGCGATCGCCGCGACCACCGCCGCGAGCGCGCTGGCGCGCAGGAAGACCAATCCCGCCATCAGCCCGGCCAGGAGCGCGATGGCCCACCAGCCGGCCGGTGCCGTCAGATGCTCCTCGTAGCTGTCGCCGTCTTGTGCTGCCATGCCGACCATCTCATCACGGTGTCCTCACTGAGCCTCCCCGCCCCCGGCTTGCGCCACCGGACTGATGCTTCCCGGTTCGACATCCCATTCGCGCCCGCCGTTCGGCGGACGCAGCCAGGCACGCGCCCGGGTGTAATCCATCAACCGGCCGATCCTGCCATCCGCATCCCGGACGAGCGTCCCGACTTCCGGGCGCCCGTCCGTCTCAGAGGTCTTCGTGGACTTCATACCGAGGAACTTATGGGGGTTTGCGGGCCGGGATATCAGTGGAAGTGATACCGGACGGATACGGAGAGTAAAGATACTGCCTGGGTCCCTGCGCAGTACCCGGTCGCAGGCTCGCAGGGGCCGGATTGAGTGACAGTCGGTAGGGGCGGGTGTGAGCGTTGCCACGCCCGATCGGTCCCCGGCGGTGCTTGACGGTAGATTTCTCCCCGTGAGACCTGCCTCGACCACTCCGCCGCCGGACGCCGTCATGCCGGAGAAGCACCCCAACGCCCCCGCGCCGGGGACCAAGCTCGGTTCGCACTACTCGCGCTGCTTCGGCTGCGGGGACGACGCGCTGGGCGGCCTGCGGGTGTCCTCCACCGTCGGCGAAGGGCTGAGCGTCACCACCGAGTTCACCGTCACCGAGAACCACCAGGGCGCCCCCGGGCTGGCCCACGGCGGGCTGCTGGCCCTGGCCTTCGACGAGGCGCTGGGCGCGGTGAACTGGCTGATCGGCGCGATCGCCGTCACCGGGCGGCTGGAGACCGACTACCTGCTGCCGGTGCCGGTGGGCACCACGCTGCACATCACCGCGCAGTGCGACGGCATCGCCGGGCGCAAGATCTTCACCTCCGCCGAGGGCCGGCTCAACGGTCCGGAGGGGGCGGTGGCGGTGCGCGCCACCGCGATCTTCATCCAGGTGGGCGTCGACCACTTCCTGTCCAACGGCCGCCTGGAGGACGTGCAGGAGGCCATGCACGACCCGGAGC
>JABFWL010000034.1 GCA_013362315.1 Catenulispora sp.
GGGTTCGGGCGGCAGCCGCTGCGCCGCCGCCTGGCCCTCGGCACCGCCGGCGGCCTGGCCGCGCTGGCCCTGATCGGCGGCGGCTTCGCGATGGGCCGAGCCCATGACACGACGTCCGTCAGCCAGAGCACGGCGCTGCCCGCCGTGACGCGCAGCGGCGTGACCGCGCAGATCTCGTACGAGAGCAAGGGCTGGGGCACCTGGATCGACGCGAAGATGAGCGGCGCCCCGGCCGAGACCGTGTGCACGCTGTACGTCTACGACAAGAACCAGAACGCGGTCCGGCTGTCGAGCTGGACGTCGGTCGGCAAGCAGATCGACATCCCGGCGGCCACCAACCTCACGCCGGACCAGATCGACCACTTCGAGGTGAAGGTCGACGGCAACGGCTACGACATCGCGGTGCCGATGGACTGATCCGCCGGGGCCCCGTGATCGCGAACGCCCGGCAAACGCCCCTGGTGACCAGCAGTGTGCGCGAATCGTAAGACCGACGTCTCACAGTGCGGTACGTACGTGACACGGCCCCACGGCCTCTCTAGCATCGATTCCATGAAGCAGCAGGCGGACTTCACCAAGCGACGCGCAGTCGACCTGTGCCGCGTCGCCGCCTGCCTGTGTCGAATGCGCTGACCGGCGAAGGGTCGGCCACTTCCGTGACCCCGCCTTCCGGGGCACGCTGCCTGGGCGCGTAGATCCCGGCAAGGCCCTTCGTTTTCAGCGCGGACCCATCGTGGACACGCTCGCTTCCGCATGCCCGCGTGCCGCCGAACCCCCGGCGCGCGAGCCGACCTCCTCACCGAAGATCGAACCCCGAACCATCCGGAGGACTCCCATGAGTCGCAACGACGTCCTGGTCGACGCCGAGTGGGTCCAGGCGCACCTGGACGACCCGAAGGTCGTCCTCGTCGAAGTCGACGAGGACACCGCCGCCTACGAGAAGAACCACATCCGCAACGCCGTCCGGATCGACTGGAAGCGCGACCTGCAGGACCCGGTCCGCCGGGACTTCGTGAACCAGGCGCAGTTCGAGGCGCTGCTCTCCGAGCGCGGGATCGCGAACGACGACACGGTGGTGCTCTACGGCGGCAACAACAACTGGTTCGCGGCCTACGCCTACTGGTACTTCAAGCTCTACGGCCACAGCGACGTCAAGCTCCTCGACGGCGGCCGCAAGAAGTGGGAGCTGGACTCCCGCGAGCTGGTCGTCGAGGTCCCCACCCGGGCCGCCACGACCTACACCGCGCAGCCGCAGGACCAGTCCATCCGCGCCTACCGCGACGACGTGGTCGCCGCGATCGGCAGCACCAACCTGGTCGACGTCCGCAGCCCCGACGAGTACTCCGGCAAGCTGCTGGCCCCGGCGCACCTCCCGCAGGAGCAGAGCCAGCGCCCCGGCCACGTCCCGACCGCCCGCAACATCCCGTGGTCCAAGGCGGCCAACGACGACGGCACCTTCAAGTCCGACGCCGACCTCACCGCGCTGTACGAGGCCGAGGGCGTGGACCTGTCCAAGGACACCATCGCCTACTGCCGCATCGGCGAGCGCTCGGCCCACACCTGGTTCGTGCTGCACGAGCTGCTGGGCCAGGAGAACGTGAAGAACTACGACGGCTCCTGGACCGAGTACGGCTCGCTGGTCGGCGTGCCGGTCGCGGTCGGCACCGAGCCGGGCGCCCCGGAAGGCGGCAAGCAGTGACGGCCTCGTGCGGAGCCCCCGCAGGCGGATTCAGCATCGAAGGAGTGGACGTGGCGAAGGAAACTGTCATCCAGGGCGCGGTGTCCCGCGACGGCAACCCCGTGACCGGCTACGTCCGGCTCCTGGACAGCGGCGGCGAGTTCACCGCCGAGGTGCCGACCAGCCCGGAGGGCGGCTTCCGGTTCTTCGCCGCGCCCGGCACCTGGACGGTGCGCGCGCTGGTGCCCGGCGGCTCCGTGGACGCCACGGTCGAGGCGACTCTCGGTGAGGTCGCCGAGGTCGCGCTCGCGGTCTGAGCCTCCAGGCTTAACAGGAGTGCCCGCCACCGGTCAGGAGACCGGCGGCGGGCGCTGTGTTTTCCCGCGGCCTGCCCCGCTCGATCGTGTTTTCCCGTGGCCTGGCTCCACCCGCCGAGACCAACCTCACCACGTTCCACCTCCGCCCCTCCGCTAGACTCCAGGTCATGAGCGTCCAGACCCTCTTCGACATCCTCCTGGTCCTGGTGGCCGTGTTCGTCTTGTGGTTCGCGTCCTTCGCCGTCCTGCGCCTGTTCAAGGGCCAGAGCTAACTCCACAAGCCAGCCACCGGAAGGGCCGCGCCATGCCGCTGGAGATCCCCTCGGACCTGCACCCGAACTGCGTCCCCCTGGCGTTCCTGCTCGGGACCTGGGCCGGCGCCGGCGTCGGCGGTTATCCGACGATCGAGTCCTTCAACTTCGGGCAGGAAGTCGTCTTCTCCTACACGCCCGGCAAGCCCTTCCTGAAGTACGAGTCGCGTTCCTGGCTGCTGGATGACGAGGGCCACCAGGTCCGACCGCTCGCCCAGGAGTCCGGCTACTGGCGACCGCAGGAGCGCACCGAGGAGAACGGCACCGCCGGGACCACCCGAACGCAGCTGGAGGTGATCCTCGCGCACCCGACCGGCATCTCGGAGATCTGGGTCGGCGAGGCCGACGGCGCCAAGGTCGAGCTGCGCACCGACGTCGTCGCGCGGACCGAGACGGCCAAGGAGTACACCGCCGGGCACCGCCTCTACGGCCTGGTGCAGGGGGACCTGCTCTGGGCGTTCGACATGGCCGCCATGGGCCAGCCGATGCAGTCCCATCTGTCGGCGCAGCTCAAGCCGACTAAGTAAGCGCCGCGGAGCGGCCGCAGCGCCGGCCCGCTCACAGTCGGTGGCGGAGCCTGTCCTCAGCCGGTGGGATAGTGGATGTATGGAGACCGCGGCCACGGACCTCACGAAGGAGCTGCGCGCGAAGGGCTACCGCCTGACGCCGCAGCGCCAGTTCGTTCTGCAGGCCGTCGCGGCGCTGGACCACGCCACGCCGGAGGCGATCTGCGAGGAGGTGCGCCGCACCGCGCGCGGCGTGAACCTCTCAACGGTCTACCGGACTCTGGAGCTCCTGGAGGAGCTGGGGCTGGTCACCCACACGCATCTGGGCCACGGCGCGCAGATCTACCACACCGCGGACCAGCCGGCGCACGTCCACCTCGTGTGCCGCCGGTGCGGGCGGATCGTGGAGGCGGCGGACTCGGCGGCCGAGCCGCTGGTGGAGCGGCTGCGCGCGGACTACGGGTTCGAAACCGACGTGCGGCACCTGGCGGTCTTCGGCACCTGCGGGGACTGCGTCGCCGACCAGAAGCGCGAAGAGGCTACCCCAGCCGCACGTCGATGACCGCGGTCCCGCCGCTCGGATGCGGATCCACCACGAACAAGTCCTTGGCGTCTCCGTAAATCAGGACCGATTCGGCGGTCCCGTTCTTCCCGAGGTAGTCGGACACCGGCTGCGACAGGTCCGCCTCGACGACGGCGGCGCCGTCCGGGGCGATCCGGCACAGTGCGGCCCGCGGATGCGCCGACACCCCGGTGGTTACGATCCGGGCGGCGGCCCCGGCTCCCAGGACGGCAAACACGTCGTGGTGCTCGGCGCCCGTGTTCGGCAAGCCCTTGGGCACGATCGCGCTCCCGGTCGTGGTCCCGGCCGTGCTCCAGCAGAGGGCCGTCTGGCCTCCGACGCACAGCACGCCCGCGCCGACGCTGACCTGGGCCCGCGAGGCGCCGAAGGTCGCCAGCGAGGCGAACAGCCGGTCCTGGCCGGCCACCGGGGCCGGAGCCCCGGCGCCGAAGCTCAGCGCCTTGGGATGAGCGCTGTCAGCGACCACCACCGGATCCGCCGTCACGAACTGCGGACGGTCTTGCCCGGTCGAGACCGGCACCGCGGCGTTCGGCACGGGAGCCCCGCTCCCGGCGTCCAGAACCTTGACCGCGGCCTGCGACTGCCCCGGGCACACCTCGGCGATGGCCACCTTCGTGCCCGTCACGGCGAAGGCGTTCGGCCGATGCTCGCAGTCTCCCGGATGCGTCCACTTCTCCACGCCGGTCTTCAGATCCAGCGCGACGATCCCGGGCTTCGTCTCGGACCGGTCCGAATCGACGACCGCCATCCCGTCCGTGGCCGCGTAGTCGGCCGCCCCGGCTGCCGGTTCTCCGAACGACTTGGAGATCGGCACCGTCCACAGCACCTTCCCGGTGGCGAGGTCGACACCGGAGACCACCGAGCACTCCCCAGTGCCGCCGCCCCATGTTGCCGGCGTCCCGTGGGCCGCCACGATGCCGATGCCACCGTCGACCCCAGCCGACATCCCGCACAGGTCTCCGCCACCGGGCGTCGGCAGGTCCCAGGCCGGGGTGCCGTCGGTGCGCTTCATCGCGTGCAGTCCGTCGATCCCGCCGCGGACGACGACGTCCGGGCCGATCCAGAAGCCGGTCAGCGTGCTCAGGGACGCCGCGTTCCGCGCGCCGTCGACGACCCACGCCGCGTTCCGTATCGGCGGTGGCGCGGCCGGCGCCGGGGGCGCGGCGGCGGCCGCCTTGTGCTTTCCAGTCAGCGCGACTGTCCCGGCGACAGAAGCAGCGACGACTCCGACCGCTATAAGGCTCGGCAACACCGGTCCGCGCAGTATGTTCGCGTTCATATAGAGCTCCGGAGCCACGCCGCGTACCCCTGGACGAACTGATCAGTCGTGGTACCGAGGACGTTCTTCATAGCGTCGTCGACACAACTGGATGACGTGGCGTGCTTGTACACGGCCAGCACGAACTGGTCGACCTTCTCAGGACTCCACTTGTCGGCCATGTACCGGATCGCCAGGTGGGAGTAGAAGTAGCCCGTCGCGGAGGTATCAGAGTCCGAGTTGTAGACCTGCGTGTCCGTGGGCAGCACCTTGGGCGCCGCGTGCTTGTTCGCGTACGCGTGCAGCGTGTCCCCGCTATAAAGCAATTCCGACGGGGAGTACATCCGCTGCGCCTCCCACTCCGCGAACCCCTCCACGACCCACAAGTGGTCCTGCCCCGACTGCCCGCTCAGGTCCTCGAAGGGGGCGATCATCGCATGCGCCATCTCATGCTTGAAGACCATGTCGGCATCGGCCGGGTCGGCGTTCTTGTATTCCGTCGTATCGACCGCTATCCGCGTACTCGGGTACTTGCCGCTTCCGGAGGCGCCGTCGGCGCCGGCCAGGGGGATGGTCACCCCGACCGACTCATCCCGTCCCTGGTCGTAGATGTTCTCGTAGAGGCTTCGGTTCGAGGTCAGGAACACCGAGAATCCCGGTGCGGTCCCGGTACCGCCGGTCCAGTGCGCGAAGTCGTACTGCGCGTCGCTTTCCAGCGCGTCGGCGTGGCTCTTCGCGAACGCCGACGAGGTGTCGTCCGCCATAATCACCACGTGCTTGCGCGGGAGCACTGTCAGGTTCGGCACGGAGTCCCAGGGCGCCGGATATCCCCGGCGGTTCGGGGCTGCGTCGACCGCGGTGACCAGCAGCCCGGCCGCGTCCCGCACCACGGTCCACTGGTACTGCTCGACCACAGCCGTGCTGTCGACCCCGCTGATCTGGTGGTCGAACTCCACCGTGGCCGTGACCTGCGCGCCCTGGGCGAACGTGCTCTCGCCGCCGTCGACCCGCTTGATCGCGTATGAAGCCGTTGTGAACGGGATCTTCTGCAGGTTGTCGTACAACTGGCCCTGCTGCTTCACCACGTCTGGCTTCTTCGGATCCGCGGCCGCCACGAACGCCGCCCGGTCCTTCTCTTTCAGCGCCGCCGTGTGCGCCGCCACGAACGCCTCGAGGTCGGAGCGGGTGATGGAGCCGTCGGCCGCCTTCGCCGGGGCCGGCAACGCCGTCTGCTCCCCGGGCGCGTTCGCCGGCTGTGTCCGCACGGTGAGCGCCGTCGTCGCCGGCGGCCGCGCGAGCGCCGGCTCCTGGCGCACCTTGGCCGCGGCGACCCCGCCGACCGTGAGCGATCCGGCCAGGGTCAGTACCGCGCACGCCGCCCACGCGACGACCGTCGGCCTTGCCATGGATTTCCCCGCCCTGTGCGTTGCACGTGGTGACCCCTGTGAGCGCGGACCCGCCTCAGGGAGAACGGCAGCGTAGCAGGCGCTTTGCGATAGGAGAGACTGGAACCATGACGAGCCCGTTGCTGACCCTCCCCACCGCCGTCCCGGCCGATCCGCCGGACGCCGGCGTCGCCGCGCACTACGGCGATCCGCACGGCGAACAGCGGCGGCTGGCCGAGGAGCGGAGCGGGTTCGTGGACCTGTCGCACCGCGGGGTGCTGCGGGTGTCCGGGCCGGACCGGCTGGCCTGGCTGCACTCGTTCACCAGCCAGCACGTGGAGAAGCTGGAGCCAGGCCGGGCGGTCGAGGCGCTGATCCTGTCGCCGCAGGGCCGGATCGAGCACGCGCTCTACCTCGTCGACGACGGCGAGGCGACCTGGTTCCACGTGGAACCGGGGACCGCGCCGGAGGTCCTGGCCTTCCTGGAGAAGATGCGGTTCATGATGCGCGTCGAGCCGCGCGACGTGACCGATGAGTACGCGGTGGTCCTCACCACCGGGCCGGTCCCGGAAGGAGTACTGGCCCGCGAGGTGGACCTCGGCCACGAGCTCTTCCTGCCCCGCGAGCGGTTGGCCGGCTTCGCTGAGGAGGGCGGCGCCGGGGAGCCCGCGGGGATGTGGGCGTACGAAGCCCTCCGGATCGCGGCGCACCGGCCCCGGGTCGGCCTGGAAACCGACGACCGCACCATCCCGCACGAGGTCGACTGGATCGCCACCGAGGGCCATCCTGGCGCCGTGCACCTGAACAAGGGCTGCTACCGCGGCCAGGAGACCGTGGCGCGGGTGGACAACCTCGGGCACCCGCCGCGCCGGCTGGTGTTCCTGCACCTGGACGGCACGCCGGAACGGCTGCCCGGGCTCGGCGCCGAGGTGGCCGCCGCCGACGGCCGGGTGGTCGGCCACGTGACCTCGGCGGCCCGGCACTACGAGCTCGGCCCGGTGGCGCTGGCGCTGGTGAAGCGGACGACTCCGGTCGAGGAGCAGCTGCTCGCCGACGGCATCCCGGCGGCGCAGGAGGTCGTGGTGCCGCCGGACGCCGGGGCGAACCGGCGGCCGGCGTTCCGGGCGGCGCGGTAGCGGCTCAGCTCCCGCCGGCGGCGTCGCGATCGGGTGGCGATCGGGCCAACCTCGATCCGCACTATTCCCGCCCATGGAACGATGCTGTTATGGGCACCCAAGCCACCAGA
>JABFWL010000716.1 GCA_013362315.1 Catenulispora sp.
GGCCACCGCCACCCCGACTCTCACCGCCGACGCCGCCCCGCCGCGCCGTCCGGCGATCGAGCCCGTCACCGGCAAGGCCGCGATCCAGGCCGTCTTCGAGGATCTGGCCTACGGTGCGAAGGTCTGCGTCGACCGCCTGACGCCCACGCCCCGGGTCTCCGAAACTGCCGCGGCGCAGTCCGCCGCCCTGGACGCCACGCTGTTGCAGCGCGGCATCCGCATGCGTTCCCTCTACCTGGACGCCATCCACGACGACCCGCCGAGCGCCGACTACGCGCGCGCTCTGCAGACCGCCGGAGCCCACGTCCGCACCAGCCCCGCCCTGCCGCAGTGCCTGTTCGTCGTCGACCGCCGCGTCGCGCTGGTCCCCCTCGATCCGGCCCTCCACGGCTGCGGCGCGGCCGTCGTGCGCGCTCCCGGCGTCGTCGCGGCCCTGGTAGGGCTCTTCGACGCGGTCTGGCACGACGCGGCCCCCTTGGACATCGGCCGGGACATCGGCCTGTCGAATACCGAGCGGAGCCTGCTGCGGCTGCTCGCCGAGGGCGCCAGCGACGAGCGCGCCGCGAAGAAGCTCGGCGTGTCGCTGCGGACCGTGCGCCGGATCATGGCGGACCTGATGCACCGGCTCGATGCCAGCTCCCGCTTCGAGGCGGGGATCAAGGCGGCCAAGCGCGGCTGGTTGTAGGCGAGTTGTAGATGATTGCTAGAAGCCACCGGACCAGGCCGCTGGCCGCAGTTCCAGCGCGCTCCTCACGCCTGCCATCCGGCGCCCGTACGTCGTCAGCCCGCCCGCTCGGTCTCCGCCAACGTGTCCAAGGCCCGCCGCCGTTCGTCCACCAGCCTCTTCAGCTTGTCCGCCATCGCGTCCAGCCGCCGCATGGCCGCCGGCATCCCGGCCTCCTGCCCCGGGGCGAACACGATGCGGCCGAGTTCGGACTCGCGGGCGGCGGTGAGCTCCTCGCGGATGTGGTCCAGGCGGTTGCGCACCGAAGCCAGCGCCTGCTGCAACCGGTCCTTGAGCTTGCGGCGCTCGCCCGGATCCTTCGGCGGGACCACGGCCGGGCCGTCCGCCGCGCCGTCGGCGGCCCACTCGCGCGACAGCTGCGCCAGCACGCCGATGTCGCCGCGGGAGTAGGCGTCGTTCACCCGGGCCATGAACACCTCGCGGCGCCGCCGGTCGGTCTCGTCGGCGGCGAGGTCCGGGTGGCAGCCGCGGGCGAGTTTGCGATACATGCGCTTGGCTTCGCCGGTGGGCGCCGGACGGGGCGGTTCGGCGCGTTTGGCCCGGACCTTCTCCTCGTCGGCCTGCCGTGCCGACTCCTGCGCGCGCTCCCGGGCCGCCTCGGCGTCCCGCCGGTCGTCGGCGCGGCCGCTGGCCGCGGCGTGGTGCTCGGCGATGCGCGCCTCGATCTCGTCGAGCTCGGCCAGCAGCGGAGCGAACATCCGGGCGTGGGCGCGGCCGAAGACCGCCAGCAGGTTGCGGACCTCGGCGAGTTCGGCCTCGGCCTGGGACAGCTCGTCGGCCAGGCCGGCCAGTTCCCGTTCCAGGTCAGCGGTCTCCGGATCGACCCATAACTCCGCCTCGCCCGAGCCGGCTCCGAATCCCAGACCCAGACCGCCTCCGAGTCCGCTCCCGAGGCCGGGCTCGGACTGGCTCAGGTAGGGGCCGACCCGCGACACCACGCGCATCACCAAGGTCTCATCGTCGACCCACACCGCGCGGATCTTGCCCTCGCCGAGCGGTTCCACGGACTCCGGCCCGCGCGCCGTGAGCTGGACCCGGGCGGCCAGCTTCTCCTGGCCGAGCGCGCCGGGCTCGACCTCGATGCAGATGTGGAAGGTCCGCTCCTCCTCGCCCCAGGCGCCGGTGGGGAAGCCGACGGTGCGGACGGCGTCGGCGGGGATGCGGCTGTCGGTCAGGTCGCGCAGGATCGGCGTGACCTGCTTGACGTAACGGATCACCGCACCGGTCGGCGTCCACAGGGTGAGTTCGACGTCGGCGATGCTCTTGGCGGCGGCCTCGGCGGTGGCGTCGCGGACCGCGCGCGGCAGCTCGACCGGCTCGGCCACCAGGGAGACGGTGCCGGACAGCTGCTCGGCGACCAGGCGCATCTCGTGCACCTCCCACTCGTCGCCCAGGCCCAGGCAGTCCGCCGTGAACAGGCCGGCGCAGGCGCGGGCGGTCGGCGCCAGGCGGGAGGGGTGCAGTCCTTCGTCGCGGCCGTTGACGATGAGGATGGCGTGCCGGACCGGACCGGATCCGAGGGCGAACATGCGGGCCGCGCGGCTGAGCCACAGGCCGATCTCCCGGCCGCCGTAGGCGGTGAGCCGTTCCACGGCGGCCTTGGCGGCGGCCCGCGAGGCCGGGGTGGCCGGCTGCGGGGCGCCGTCCTCGGGGAAGACGGCCTGGCTGTCCGCGCGCCCGGCGATCACCGCGAAGCGGGCGCCGTCCGGCAGTTCGTCGATACCGGCGCGCAGCGCCGCCTTGACGCCCTCCAGCCGGCCCGGCTCGGCCAGGGAACGCGAGCAGTCGGCGATGAAGACGATGGACGGCGGCCCGTCGGCGGAGGCGGCGAGCGCCGACGTGGCCGGTGCGGCTGCCGCACGCACTGCACGCATTGCGCCGACTGCACCCATCTTGCTCGGCGCACCCGCCCCGCTCACGGTCCGCACCGTGACGACGGCGTGCACCTCCCGCGACCCGGCGGCCAGGAACTCGTTCTGCGCCACCTCGACCTCGGCCCGCAGGGCTTTGACGGCCTCGGCGGCGTTGGCGGTCCGCGCGCCGCGGCTCTGGGCGATGTCGTCGTTGCGCAGCCGCTCGTTGACGAAGGCGAAGTGCTCCACCCACTCCACGCCGAGCTGGACGTCCTGGACCGGCCGGCGCACCGAGCCCGGAGCCTCGACGGTGGGCGGCGGCGTCCAGTCGCCGACGAGCGCGAACGCCGCGGCCACATCGGGGCGGGTCGCCGGATCCTTGTCCAGCAGCCGGGTGATCAGCGCGGTCAGCCTTCCGCCGCGGCGCAGCGGCTCGGGCTGGCCGGCCACGACCGAGCCGATCACGTCGGCCCGGAACGCCGGAACCCCTTCCACCGCCTCGTAAAGCGTCGCGCCGAGGGAGAACAGGTCGCCGACCGCGCCGGCGTCCTGGGAGATGACCCGCTCCGGGGCGACGTAGCCGGGCGAGCCGATGAAGGTGCCGGTGCGGGTGACCCGCTGGTCGTCGAAGCGCACTGCGATGCCGAAGTCGGCGAGCAGGGCGGTGCCGTCGGCGGCCAGCAGCACGTTGCCGGGCTTGACGTCGCGGTGCACGATCCCGGCGGCGTGCGCGGCGGCCAGCGCCCGCAGCAGGTCCCGGGCCAGGGCGACGGCGTCGTTCGCGGCCAGCGGGCCGAGCCGGGCCAGCCGGTCGGCCAGGCTCTCGCCCTTGACCAGCTGCATCACGATCCACGGCGCGCCGGATTCGATGTGCACGTCGTGCACGGTGACGATATTGGGGCAGTCCCGCAGCCGGGCGGTGTTGCGGGCCTCGCGGGCGGCGCGCGCCACCCGCTCGGCGGCCAGCGGGCTCTTGCCGTCCCCGGGCAGCAGCACCTGTTTGACCGCGACGTCCACGCCCAGGTGCTGGTCGTAGGCGCGCCACACCTGTCCGAAAGCACCGGAACCGAGGCGGTCCACCAGCCGGTAGCGTCCGCCGATCACCCGCCCTGGCTCGGTCACGGCGAAAAGCCTACGGGGATCGGCGGCCGCGCGCGACGACCGCCGGCCGCCGGGCGGCGGCCGGTGTGCGGACGACGTGCGGACGGCGTGCGGACGGCGTGTGCGCAGGGCGGCCACGGTGGCGGCCGTCAGGGGCCTGCGCCCCTTACCGGGGAACATATCCCCGGAATTTGCGTTACCCTCGAACCGGGACCGGGTGCGCCGCCGAATCGCCCCACGTGGCGAGCCGTTCCCCCGTGATCAGCCGTCGCGCGCGAGTACGTACCCCCTCCGCTACTCGCGCGCGGCGGCCTCGCCCGTTATCGCTAACACCGGACAACAGGGGAGAAAACGCCCATTTCTTGCGGCTAGGATGGTCCGATCCCACCCCCGCCCCGACCGCCGCAGGAGGAACCGTGGACGTCGTGGCCGCCCCACGCCGCTCGCCCCGCACGAAGCCCGTCGCGAACCCGGCTGCCGGCAAGACCTCGGCCAAGAACCCGGGCACGGCCCGCGCCCCGCGCGCGCCCCGCGCCGACGCGATCCGCAACCGGGAGCGCATCCTCGCCGCGGCGTGCGACCTGTTCACCGAGGTCGGCTCGCAGGCCCCGATCGACGAGGTGGCGCGGCGCGCGGGCATCGGCAACGCCACCGTCTACCGGCACTTCCCGGACCGGGAGGCGCTGGTCCTCGGCGTCGTCCAGCACGTGCTCAAGCGCACCGGCGACCGCGCCGAGCAGGCCATCGCCGAGGTCGAGGACCCGTTCGGGGCGCTGAGCCGGTTCGTGCACGCCTGCGCCGAGGAGCGCATCGGCGCGGTCTGCGTGGTGCTGGACGGCGCCTACGACCCCGGCGAGGCAGAGGTGGCGACGCTCACCGGGCGGCTCAACGCCCTGGTGGAGGCGATGATGGCGCGGGCCCGCAGGGCCGGCACCCTGCGCTGCGACGTGGACCTCGGCGACATCATCCTGGCGGTCAGCCAGCTCACCCGGCCGCTGCCTGATCTTGCGGGATATCACCGAGGCCCCCACCGCTATCTCCAGTTGTTCCTGGACGGGCTGCGCGCGCCGGCAGCGTCCACGCTGCCGGCCGACGACATGTGACGCCCGGCCGCGCAGACCGCCTGTCGCCTCCTGAGCGTTACCAGGACACGCGATATCAGGACGCGTCGTATCAGGACACAGAGACCGCTGTGTCGTCCACAACGAACGAGGTCTGATACTCGTAGTCCTCCGCGCCGGTGAACTTCAGCGTCACGGTCTGCCCCGCATACGCGGACAGGTCGTAGGTGTGCTGGACGTAGCCGGAGGAAGCGTTCAGATTCGAGAACGTGGCCAGGGTGCCCAGCACGGTGCCGGAGCTGTTGAGCACCTGGACCTTCAGTGTGTCGTAGGCCTTGGTGGTGGAGGTCTCGGCGGTGTCGGTGTGCAGCCAGAAGCCGAAGCGGTAGCTGGAGCAGCCGGCAGGCAGGCTCAGGCTCTGCGCGAGGGTGTCGGTGTGGGCGGCGCCGGTGCCGTCGAGCCAGGCGTCCCAGGAGCCGGTGCGGGCGGGCTCGTCGGCGGCGCTGTTGACGACGCCGGTGGAGGCGGTCCAGGGCGCGGCGGCGCCGGTCTCGAAGCCGGGGTTGCCGAGCAGTTGCGCGGCCGTGCACGAGCCCTGCGACGGGCTGGAAGTAGGCGACGTGGAGGGCGTGCTAGTAGGCGTCGTGGAGGGGGTGGTGGGCGTGCTGCTGGAGCTCGACGGCGGCGTGCTGCCCCCGCCGGCCAGCCAGGCGGTGGCGTTCAGCGCCAGCTGCGCGTCGGTGCCCTTGGGGTCGTTCCAGCCGTTGAACAGCGACTTGCCGGATTCTCCGGTCCCGTCGTCGATCGTCGAGGAGTCGCCCCAGATCGCGACCCGCCCGGCGCCGAAGGTGCTGGTGGCGAAGAACGCGCCGGCGGTCCCGCCGGCCGCCGAGCCCGTGGTGTACAGCAGGCCCTTGACGTTCGGGTTGTCGGCCGGGTGCAGGGTCTCGGTGGTGCCGTTGTAGATGACGCTGCCGGTGACGGTGCCGAACGCGCCGTTCAGCACCGGGTTCGACGGGTCGCTGACCGCCTTCGGGGTGTCGCTGGCGATGTTCTTCAGATCCACGCTGAAGCCGAACGGGTCGGTGGCGTCGACCGAGTTGTTCGTCATCAGATCATTGATGATGGCCGGGGAGTCCCAGCCGTCGTTGTTCCGGTCGCTGCCGGTGTGGTCGGAGATCAGGAACAGCCCGCCGCCGTTCTGCACGAACTTCATCAGCGCGGTCTTCTCGGCGGCGCTGAGCACGATGTTGGGCTCCGGCAGCACGAACTCGTCGAAGTTCGCCAGGTCGGTCGCCGAGGACGTGCCGTAGCTGATGGCCGAACCGGGCGGCAGCGTGTCCAGCTGGTAGGCGCCGGTCTTCTGCAGCGCGACGCCCCAGGACGAGATCGCCCCGGTCCAGTCGGTCTCCGCCGCCGGCGCCGGGTTCTGCTTGGCGGGGTCGGGCATCGAGGTGCTGATGATCCAGTCCGCGTTCCCGGCGGTCTCGGCCTTGCTGTCGTCGAACAGCACCCGGTGCTTGGCGGTCGCGGCGTGCGCGTGAGCGCCGGAGGCGACGACCAGCGCACCGGCGCACACCAGCGCGGCGCTCGCCGACAGTGCGACGAGGGCAGCACCGAATCTGTTCCTGAACAGCCTAGAGTCAGTCATTGTCTTGATCTCTCCTTGATGACGTGGGGGGCCGTCATCGAGTCTGCGATCAGAACTCTGACCTGTTAAGAGGTGCTTCGGTGATGTTTCGGTAAACTCTGCCGACACTCGCGAACCCGCCAGCGGGCAGCCTTCCAGGATCGGGCCGACACCGGCCGAGCGTCAAGGGCTCGCCGGTGAATCAATGCGGTGACTCAGGTCACATTCGGCACCTGTCACAACCCGGGGCCGGAATGCATCTAGTGATCGTTCAGGGCCGTCGGCCGCACCACACGGGACACGAGGTAATCGACATGCGCGCTGCGCTGGAAACACTTGAGGCCACCTTCCAGGGCGAGGTCATCGAGCCGGGCCAGGACGGCTACGAGGCCGCCTCCACCACGGTGCTTGTTAGCGGACATCCCGCGGTCGTCCTGCGCCCGGCGACCGTCGCCGACGTGCAGGCCGCCGTCCGCTTCGCCGCCGGCAACGGCCTGGCGGTCGCCGTGCGCGGCGGCGGCCACAGCTTCGCCGGCTTCGGCACCAACGACGGCGGCCTGGTGATCGACCTGGGCCGGCTCGCCGGCGCCGAGGTCGTCGACGCCGGCAGCGGGATCGTCCGGATCGGCGGCGGCGCCACCTGGGGCGCGGTCGCGACCGCATTGGCTCCCCACAAGCTGGCCATCTCCTCCGGCGACACCCGCGGCGTCGGAGTCGGCGGTCTCACGCTCAGCGGCGGCATCGGCTGGAAGGTCCGCAAGTACGGCCTGGCGATCGACGCGCTCGTCGCCGCCGAGCTGGTCACCGCCGACGGCGGCGTCGTCCGGGCGAGCACGCAGGAGAATCCGGAGCTGTTCTGGGCGCTGCGCGGAGGTGGCGGCAACCTGGGCATCGTGACCGCCTTCGAGTTCGCTGCCCATCGCACGACCGACGTCTTCCACGCCCGGATCGCCTTCCCGGCGGCCGAGGCCGAGCCGGTGCTCCAGGGCTGGGCCGAGTACCTGCGGACCGCCACCGAGGACCTGACCTCCGTCGTGGTCTTCGCCAACCCCTTCGCCGGCGGCCCGAACGCACCGGTGGAGGTGCTCTCCGTCGTCGACACCGACGATCGGGAGGCAGCCGACGCGGCCCTGGAGCCGATCCGCCGCCTGGGCACCGTGATCGCCGACGAGGTGGAGCCGCGTGCGTACGCCGACGTGCTGGTCGACGCCCCGGTGCCGCCGCCGGGCATCCGGCTGGCCAGCCGCAGCGCGTTCGTGGAGCGCGAGCAGGTGCCGGCGGCGCTGCGGATCCTGGCCGAGATCGGCGCCGCGCCGCAGTCGCCGGTGCTGGCCGTGCGCGCCGTCGGCGGGGCGGCCGCCCAGGTGCCGGACGACGCCACGGCCTACGCCCACCGGCGTGCGGAGCTGATGCTGCTGACCACCTCGGCCGGCCCGGCGCCGGTCCTGGAGGCCGCGCGCCCCGCGCTGGACGCGATCTGGGACCGGCTCGCCCCGCACACGTTCGGCGCCTACGCCAACTTCCTGAGCGGGACAGCGGAGTCCGATGTCGCGGCGGTGTATCCGGAGAAGACCTACGAGCGGCTGGCGGCGGTCAAGCGCACGTACGACCCGGAGAACTTGTTCCGCGCGAACCACAACGTGCGGCCGTAGCGGTCGGTCTGTTCCCGGCGGGGCTTGATCAGGTCCGCTTGATCAGTCGGCCCCGCCGGCGGAGAAGCGCTAAACCAGCAGCGCGAGACCCAATCCTGCCCCGGCCGCGGCCATCCCGGCGGCCAGGCTGACCGCGACGTTCGCCGTGGCCTCGGCGATCGAGCCCTCCTCGACGAGCCGCATGGTCTCGTACGAGAACGTCGAGAACGTCGTGTAGGCACCGCAGAAACCGCTGCCGAGCACCAGGAACACGCTTCGCGGCAAGCCGTGGTGCGCGGCCAGGCCGGTCAGCAACCCGAGCAAGAACGCGCCACTGATGTTGATCACCATCGTGCCCAGTGGCAGCGCCGAATCCCGCCGCCCAGCCACCGCCTTGTCGAGCAGGTACCGGGCCGGGGCGCCGACCGCGGAGGCGGCGGAGACGGCGAGCAGAGTGATCACGAACGCCCCCATCGGTGCCGCCGGTGCGCGGCCGCGTCGTCGCCTTCCGGGCCCGGCTCCGAGCCCGGCTCGGGCTTGCGGCCGACGTATTTGATGACCTCGACGTCGTCGATGATCACCAGCCCCTCCCCGATCAGCTCGTCGAGCTGCGGCAGGAACGCCTCGATCTTCGCCTCGGTGTCCACGATGATCACCACCAGCGGCAGGTCCTCGGACAGCGACAGGATCCGCGTGGTGTGGATGTGCGAGGAGGCGCCGTAGCCCTCGATGCCCCGGAAGACGCTGGCCCCGGCCAGCCCCGCGTTCCGCGCCCGCCGCACGATCTCGTGGTACAGCGGCTCATGGTGGTGCTGGTCGGACTCCCCGATGAAGATCGACAGCCGCCTCGCCGGCCCGGACAGTTTCACCGTCGTCCTCCGATCACCGTCGTTCTCCGATCACCTCGGCCTCGACCGCGGTCCCCGTGGCGGCCGTCCGCCGCCGCGCCCGCCGTGCGGCGATCCCCCGGCCCACGACCAGTCCCAGACTGGTCGCCGCCAGCCCGGCGGCCAGGCTCAGCCCCAGGTTCGCCGCCGCCGCGCCCCAGGCACCGGCCGCGACGAGCCGGTCGGTGTCGACCATCCAGGTGGAGAACGTGGTGTAGGCGCCGAGGAACCCGACGCAGAAGAACGGCCGGACGTAGGTGGTCGGCGGCCAGATGTCCAGGATGAACACCAGAAACAGGGCCAGCGCGAACGATCCGGTCACGTTGATCACGAACGTGGTGGCCGGAAAAGTGTGCGGGGCGGTCGGGAACGCCAGGCCGAGCCCGTACCGCGTCGGCCCGCCCAGCGCTCCGCCAGTGGCGACGGCCGCCACGACCATCCGCGCGTTCGCAGTCACAGCCCCTGAGCCTACCCGAGCGATCTGAGCCCACCCGGGCGATCTGTGCCTACCTGAATGATCTGCGCCTATCTGAACGATCTGTGCCTACCTGAACGATGGCGCCCGGCGGTGGGAAACCGAGGCCAGATCACGCCGCCGCGTCGCTCGATCCGGCCGGCACCAGCAACGCCGCCAACGCGGACATCTTCTCGGCGACGACCCGGTAGTACACCCAGGTGCCCCGCCGCTCCCCCTCGATCAGCCCGGCCTCGCGCAACACCTTCAAGTGGTGGCTGATCGTCGGTCCCGAGACCTCGAACCCGACCTCCAGATCGCAGACGCAGCTCTCCCCGCCGTCCGCGCAGGCGATCTGCGACAGCAACTGCAACCGGATCGGGTCGCCGAGCGCCTTGAACGCCGGCGCCAGGGTGACCGCGTCGGCGGTGGAGATCGACTGCGAGCCGAGGGGTTCGCAGGACAGGTCCACCGTGGCGGTGGCAACGGCGATGGCCGTCCCCGACTCCTTCTGTTTCGACATGCTTCTAGATTGACAGATTTCAAAACAGGTGACAAGCTAGAGCTACTTCGAAAAACTTCGAGACAAGGTTCAACGCAAGTTCAACGCAAGGGGGCACCCATGTTTCGTCGTACCAGCAGCAGCACCAGCAAGCGCAGCACCGGCCGCGACCTCGGCGTGAAGTTCTGCGACGGTTACGGGATCACGACCCGGGCCGAGCGCTCGGACCAGCGGCTGCAGGCGGCCCGGACGTCGGCCGCGATGATCACGCGGATCTGACCCTGCCTGCTACGTCCGCCGCCGGGCGCCCTGCGGCCGCTTGCTGAGGAACACGACACCAACCAGCGCCGCAGCACCCAGCGCCGCGACGAGCAGGATCGGCCCCAAGCCGATCCCGCCGCCGTGCGACGTGCTGGCCGCGCCCTCGGCGGACAACGGTGCCGAGGGCGGCGAGGGCGGCGAGGAGGGCTGCAGCGGCCCGGATGACGGCGACGCCGATGCGGTCGAGGTGACCGCTGGCGGCTGACCCGCCGCGGCGGCGCTCGGCGAGAACGCGCCGGTCGGCGTCGTGGTCGCGGTGGTCCGGGTAGGCGTCGCGGTCGCGGTGGTCGCGCTCGAAGCCGCCGCCGAGGCTTTCGACGACGGCTGGCTTGAAGCGGGGGGCGACGACGTCGAGGCGGTACTCCCCGGAGCGCCGGGGCTGTAGGCGTAAACACGCAGATGCCGGATGTCGAACTCGGCGGGCAGTGCCGCCGACGCGCTCGGCGTGCCGGTCAAGGTGTCGCCGTTGCTCATCACGAACCCGATCCACCGCTTCATCGAGGTGGATTTCGGCGACTTCAGCAGGACCCTGCCGTCGACGCTGATCGACTCGTAGCCCGGCGCCCACTCGATCACGTAATCGTGGAAAGCGCCGCAGTACGAACCCGGGACGGTCTTCTCGGACTTGTCGCCGCCGTAGTTGATGGTCAAGTACGCCGCCTCCTGCCCGGGCGGCGTGGCGGGCTTGGCCAGCAACTCGACGAGGGTGGCGTCGCTGTCGTCGCCGTCCGGCGGCCACAAGGTGACGTAGGAGTCGATACCCGCGACCGTCGGCGCCATCGCCTGGAACTCATAGCGGCCGTAGGTCTGGGCCAGCTTCCACGTCCCTACGCCGCCGGAGGTATAAGGCTTGCCCTGTGAGCTCTTGCGCTCCATCTTGACGCGCAGCGTCCCGTCGCTGACGGAGACCTCGTCCGGGCTCCAGGCGTTGGCGCCGATCCCGTAGGTGCCGCCGTACTCGCCCCACACCGAACCCGGCGCGGACCCGGTGAAGTCGTCGCTGTAGACCAGCCGCCAGCCCGCCGGCGCGGCCGACGAACCGACCGCCGTTCCGGGCAGAACACACAGGCCCAGGCCGCCGCCCAAGAGAGTCACCATAAGGACTCTGATACCTCTGACACCGCGGATCGTGCGGCCGGTCCGAACGCCCCTCATGACGCCGATGCCGACGCCGGCCTGCCGTCCTCCCACGTGTTGCCGGTCCAGACGTTGCCCGTCCCGTGCGCGTTCCACTCGGTGACCGGCATGTAGCCGTCCTTGTAGTGCTTCGTGAAGACGTTGTTCTTCACCACGATGTAGCTGGTCGGCGCGCTGGCGCCGCCGGCGTAGATGGAGAAGCCCCACGTGGCGAAGTAGTTGCCGTCGATCGTCACCCGCGTGGGCTGGCCGCCGTCGGTCTCGAACATGCTGATCGCGCCGTTGACGGTGTTCACGTCGACCAGCGCGTTGTGCTGGATCAGCAGCGACGTCCCGGCGTCCGGCGAGCCGCTGATCCGGATCGAGTCGAGCTCGCCGTCGGCGGCGGCGAACCAGTAGGGGTCGTGGATGTAGTTGTCCGCGATGACGCCCTGGGTGGTGTCGATGCCGTGCTTGCTGATGCCGTGGATGTTGCAGTGCCGCACGTTCACCACGCCGCCGGGGTCCATGATGCCGGTGCGCAGTTCGGTGTCCGGATTGCCGACGATCTCGACGTTCTCGACGGTGAGGCCGTGGTATCCGACCCACTGCAGGATGCCCCAGTCGGAGCGGTCGCCGCCGTGCGGCGCCGTGACCCGCACATTGCGGATCGTGACGTTGTTCGCCTCGACGCGGATGTCGCCGACGAGGTCGATGTCCTGGATGACCGCGCCGTCGGTGTTGACGTTGATCTCGCCCTTCTTGGCCACCAGGTGTGTGCCGGGCGTGACACCGGTGTTGCCCGCGTCGGGCCAGGCGCCCGAGGGCGGTTTCACCGATCCTGAGGCCGGCGCCGACGATGACGGCGCGGCCGATGAAGAAGCCTTCGACGCGGTCTTCTTGGAAGACGCGGCCGATGAGGCGGAGGAGGGCGCCGAGGCCGACGAGGTCGCGGCCGCGCCGGAGGACGACGACGGGCCGCTGGTCTGGCCGGTCTGTCCAGCCTGGCCGGCCGCCCCGCTCGGCGTCGCCGCGCCTGTCGAGGTCCGGGCAGCGCCGGTCTGCGACGGGAGCGAGCCCGCCGCGTCAGTGGCCGCGGAGTCCGAGCCGCATCCGCTCACCGCGGCCGCCACGAGAAGCACGATCGCCACAGCCGTTCCGGCCGTCGGGGTTCGAGACACGCTGGCGAACGTACCATCGAGTCATGAGCGTTCTCATCAGAACTCTGTCTTATCCAAGGGGTGACGCCTGCCCCGCTGGCCAGCGGTGATGCCCGCCGAGCTCGAGGTATGAGGTTGACGCCGCGATCGGCGGCGCCGGCGCGGTGAGCAGCGCCGATTCCGCGCGGACCCGCGGCGAGCAGGACCGCGGCGCGCAGTTCCCCGGCGCACAGTTCCCCCGCGCTTCGGCGGCGGCGATGATCACGCCGGGTCTGCCCACTGCCGGTGCGGGTCGAACGCCGGGCGGCTCGCGACCGATACCGCCGACAGCGCCGAGCCGGCCGGGGCCGCGGTCACCGGCGCGATGGAGTACGCCCGGTCGCGGATCTCCGGCAGCGTCGGCACCGCCGCCGGCAGGCCGCGACCGGCCAGCCACCGCTCGTCGTAGACGGTGTCCAGGTGCCGGTCGCCGCCGTCGGCGAGCACCGCCACCACCCGCGTGCCGGGCTTGGCGATCAGCGACTCGCGCAGGCCCACGAGCGCCGCGGCTCCGGACACCGGACCGGTCAGCACGCCCTCGTGCCGGGCCAGCGCCCGGCAGGCGGCGGCGGCGTCGGCGGTCGGCACGCGGTAGGCGGCGTCGATCAGGCCGAGGTCGAGGTTCCAGGCGATCCAGCCGCGGCCCGATCCGGGGCTGCGCGGCGCGCTGGCGAGGTCGGCGGCCACCACCCGGACGTGCGGCGCCTGCTCCCGCAGCCGCCGGGACAGCCCGGCCAGCTGCCCGCCGGCACCGACCGCCGCCACCAGCACGTCCAGATCTCCGCCGGTCTCCTCCAGGATCTCGCGGGCGGTGGTCAGGTAGTGCGCCTGCGAGTCCAGCAGGCTCAGCCGGCGGTCGGGACGGAAGGCCCCGGGGATGCGGCGGGCCAGGCGGTTGGCGACGGCCGACGCCGACTCGGTGCTCGAGGCCCAGGTTTCCGAGGCGGGCGCCTCTGAGGTGATTCCCCCGACTTTCGTTTCTATGGAGGTATCTATGTCCTGCAATTCTGAAACAGACCTCTCAGACCCCCCAAATCCCGCAGTTCCTACCGTTCTTTCAGACGGCGAGAAGTTCGCGCCGGAGCGCGGATCCGCCGCCCCGGCCTCCACCACCTCGGCCCCGAACGCCCGCAGCGTCGCCCGGGTCGCGGCCGAGGCCTCCGGGCCGACGACCACGATCACCCGGTAGCCGCGCGCGGCCCCGACCATGGCCAGCGACACCCCGAAGTCCCCGCTGGAGTCCTCGACGATCGTCCCGCCGGGCAGCAGCAGCCCGCGCTTCTCGGCCACGTCCACGATGTGCCGCGCCGGCCGGTCCTCCGCGCTGCCGCCGGGATTGGCCCGCTCCCACTTCACCCACAGCCGTCCCGCCCCGGCCGGCGCCAGGCGCTGGAGCCGGAACAGCCGCGCGGTCCCGACGTGGTCGAGCACGGTGTCGGTGGGGGCGTCCATCTCAGGCGGTCCTCTCGATCTGGGGGATCTGTACTCGATGAAGATCTGGGCTCGACGAAGAGCTGTGCTCGACGAAGATCTGGGCTCGATAATGTGGCTCGGGCAGTGATGGCTCGGTCTGTTTTAGCTATGTCTGCATTGGCGCTATTAGCTCTGTTGGGAGTGGCTCGGCTTGAAATAGCTTGGTCTGGATCAGCGTCGCGGATCCCGATACCGTCGCGGTCCCCGCCGGATTCCGGCGGGCGGTACCCAGCGCGGAGCGGTGCCGAGCCCGTACAGTGATCGCATCGGATAATTGCCCGGTATATGTCGTAAATGAGCAGAGCGGATTGAGAGCCGGGAGGCGCGGATGCGGCATCACCTGCGCTTCGGCCTCATGGGGCCGCTGGAGGTGTGGTCCGGGGAGGACCGGGTCCCGCTGACGCCCCCGCCGCTGCAGCGGCTGCTGGCCGCGCTGCTCGTGGACGCCGGCTACGTCGTCTCGGTGGACCGCCTCACCGACGCGATCTGGGACAACGACCCGCCGGACAGCGCGGTCCACCAGGTGCGCAAGGCCGTGTCCCGGCTGCGCCGCGCGCTGCCGGAGGGGACCGAGCTGATCGAGACCGTGGGCTCGGGCTACCGGCTGCGGGTCGCCGACGACCAGGTGGACATCCGGCGCTTCGCCGCGGCGCTGCGCGGCGCCCGCGAGCGGATCGCGCACGGCGACGGCGCCGCCGCCCTGGCCCGGCTCACCGAGGCGCTGGGCCTGGTCCGGGGGCCGTTCCTGGACGGCGCCCGCACCGCCTACTTCGACAGCGTCGCGGTCGGCATAGAAGAAGGCCGGCTGGCGGCGCTGGAAATGCTCTACGAGACCAGGCTCTCCCTCGGCGAGGGCTCGGAACTGGTCGGCGAGCTGCGGACGCTGGTCACCGAGCACCCGCTGCGCGAACGGCCGCGCGGGCAGCTGATGCTCGCGCTGTACCGGTCCGGACGGCAGACCGAGGCGCTGGCGGAGTACGACCAGTTCCGGCGCCGCCTGCGGGACGATCTGGGCATCAACCCGGGTCCGGAGCTTTCGGCCCGGCACGCGGCGATCCTGCGCGAGGATCCGACCCTGCGGGCCGTGGCGGACGCTCTGGTGCGACCGTTGGCGCCGGCCACGGATCCGTCGGCGGCAGGAGCGACAAGCGCGACAGGGGCGGCGACGGCAGGTGCTGAGGCGGGTGCTGCGGCGGCTGCGTCCGGCCCCGAATCGGCGGCGCCCGAGCCGGCGACGCCGTCGTCCGCTCCGGACACCCTCCCCTACGACATCCCGGACTTCGTCGGCCGCGCCGCCGAGCGCCAGCGCATCGCCGCCGTCGCCGGCGCGGACCAGACCAGCGGGGTGCGGCTGGTGGCGATCGACGGCATCGGCGGCAGCGGCAAGACCGCGCTGGCGATCCGCGCCGCGCACGAGGCGGCCCCGCACTTCCCCGACGGCCGGCTCTACGTCGACTTCGCCGGGTTCACCCCGGGCCAGACCCCGGCCCAGCCGGGCACCGTCGTCGGCCAGCTGCTGCGGATGCTCGGCGTCCCGGCCGACCGCATCCCCGACGACCACGACCTGCGGATCGCGCAGTGGCGCCGGGAGATCGCCGACCGCGCGCTGGTGGTGGTGTTCGACAACGTCCTGGACACCGCCCAGATCCGGCCGCTGCTGCCGCCCTCGCCGCGGGTCCTGACCATCGTCACCAGCCGCTCGGCGCTGCTGGACCTGGACGGCGCGGTCCCGGTGCCGCTGGCCGAGCTGTCGCCGGCCGAGAGCCGCCGGCTGCTCGGCCACGCGGTCGGCGAGGAGCGGGTCGCGGCCGAGCCGCAGGCCGCTGCGCGGCTGGCCGAGCTGTGCGACCACCTGCCGCTGGCGCTGCGGATCGCCGGCGCCCGGCTGCGCAACCGGCCGCGCTGGACCCTGGGCTACCTGGCCGGGCGCCTCGACGACCAGTCCGGCCGGCTGGCCGAGCTCAACGCCGCCGCGCGCAGCGTCGAGGCGACGCTGCGCTCCTCCTACGACGCGATGGACGAGTGGTCGCGCACGGCGCTGCGGATGCTGGGCCGCCACCCGGGGCGCAGCCTGGACGCCCCGGCGACCGCCGCGCTGCTGGACTGCCCGCTGCCGGCCGCCGAGCGGACCCTGGAGTACCTGCTGGACACCCGGTTCCTGCAGGATCTCGGGGTCGGGGAGTACGGCTTCCACGACCTCGTGAAGGCGTTCGCGAGCGGACTGGGCGACGCGCGCACCGCGGCCGCGGACGAGGCCGCGTTCGCCCGGCTCGTGGCCTACTACCGCGCCGCCACCGACGCCGCGTGCCGCGTGGTGTTCTCCGGCTGGCGTCCGCTGGCCGGAACGGAGGCGCCCTTCGACGGGCCCTTGCCGCGCTGGGACACCGAGGACGCGGCGCTGGCTTGGTTCGACCGCGAGCGGCCCGCGCTGATCCGCATGGTGCCGCGGGCCGTGGCGGCGCAGCTGCCGATGCAGGCGATCGCGCTCGGCCGGAACACAGTGTTCTACCTCAACCTGCGCGGGCTCTTCGAGGACTACCACCACGTGGCGCGGGACGCGCTCACCGGCGCGCGGATGCTGGACGACCCGGCCCTGCTGGAGCTGTGCCTGTCGAATTTAGCGGTCGCGTCGTGGAAGCTCGGCCTGCTGGAAGAAGGGGTAGCGCTGGCCCGCGAGGGCCTGGGCGCGGCCGCCGAGACCGGCGATCTGGCCGCCGAGGCCGGGTGCCGCGGCTCCCTCGGGCTGCTGCTGACCACACTCGGCCGCCGGGCCGAGGCCCTTCCGCACGTCGAGCGGTCGATCGAGCTGAACCAGGCGTCGGGGCGGCTGCGGGAGGCGGCCGAGTCCTGGACCGTGCTCAGCTCGCTCAACGAGAACCGGGGCCGCACCGGCGACGCCGTGGCCGCCGCGCGCGAAGCCGCCCGGATCGGCCGGGAGTCGGGGTCGGTGGACGTGGAGATCGCCGCGCTGGCCGACGAGGCGGCGGCGTGGCTGAATCGGGACGGCGCGCTCTGGCCCGGTGACGACCTCGAGCCGGAAAAGCCTGAGGACCTCGGGGCCGATGAAGGGCAAGCGGACGGTACAGGAGCGCGCTGGGCTGAGGCGAGCGGCGCTGAGGCGAGCGGGGCTGATCCGGACGGGGCTGAGTCGAAGGCGGCTGAGCCGGACGGCGCGGGCACGAAGGACGCCTGGCGAGTCCCCACCAAGGACCCCGCCGACATCCCGCCCGCGCCGAGCGCCCACGACCTCGCCGCCGCCGCCCGCTGCCTGGACCGGGCGACCGAGCTGGCCGACGAGTCCCGGCTGCCGGCCAACATCGCGCTCGTCCTGGCCTACACCGGTCTGGTCCGCCAGCTCCAGGGCCACCCGGACGCCGCCGCCGACCTCGCCGACCGGGCCCAGCGGCTGGTCGAGGCCGGCGGATCGCCGGTCCGGCAGGCCGCGGTGGCGAACATCATCGGCCGGCTGCGCTATCACGCCGGCCAGTACCGGTCGGCGCTGGAGGCGTTCGAGAACGCGCATCGCAAAGCCTCCGCGATCGGATTCCGGGTCGAGGCCGCCCGCGCCCTGGCGGGGGTGGCCCGCTGCCGCGTCGCCCTGGAGAACGGCGGCTGACCCGGCGGATCGCCCTGGCCGATCCGTGCGGACAGTGTGGACAGGCGGACAGTGCGGATCTTCGATGGCGGCAGGTCAGTTCGCGATGCCGCGCGGACCCATGTCCGAGGCGACCGACTGCGTGTGATGGCCGGAATGCGCGGCCGGCACGATCGCCGCGGCACTCGCCGCCAGAGTCGTTACCATGAGTGCTGAGGCGATCACGCTGCGCTTGAACTTGGTCATCTGCTTGCCCTAACTCAGTGGGTGGGTGATGGCCCTAGAGCCTGCGCCGCCCCGGTCCCACTTCGTTCCCCATCGGATACCCCGCGAACGCTAGCACGCGCCGAACGGCTCCAGCCCTGGTACAACCCCTTGTCGATCACCAGATCCGGTGATCGGGCGGCTACTGCGGGTCGCCGCCGCCGGCCGGCTGTGGAGTCCGGGTGATCCACCGAATGCCGCCCACAGCGGGTGCGCTTCGCCGTCCACTCCTAGCTTCGGCAACACGGGCAACCTGATGACAGCACCCGATAGGAGCGGCGCCATGGACCATCCCCTGCTGAACGCGTTCTGGATGATCTTCTGGTTCTTCCTCTGGATCATGTGGTTCATGTTGCTGTTCCGCGTCATCGCGGACCTCTTCAGCGACCACGAGCTCAGCGGCTGGGCCAAGGTCGGCTGGGTCCTGCTGGTGTGTCTGCTGCCGTTCATCGGCGTGTTCCTCTACCTCGTCGTCCGCGGCAGGGGGATGGCCGAGCGGGCGCAGGCACACGCCGACCAGAACAAGAAGGCGTTCGACGACTACATCCGGCAGACCGCCGCCAGCGGGGGCGGCACGGGTGGCAGCACCATCGCCGGGGCCGGCCAGACCGGCACGGTGGACCAGCTCGCGAAGCTGGCCGGCCTGAAGTCCTCCGGCGCGATCAGCGATTCCGAGTTCGAGCAGGCCAAGAGGAAGCTGCTGGCCGCATAACCTGGCGCGCATGACCCGGCACGCGTGACCCACTGAGGTGACCAGGTCCCGTCAGCCCACTCGGCCCTGCACACTGGGACCATGACCTCGATGCTGATCACCTTCGTCGTGGTGTCCGTGGTGCTGACCGCGATCCCGGGCCCGGACTCGCTGCTCGTGGTCCGCAGCGGGCTGCGCGGCCGCGGGCAGGCGACGGCCGTCGGGGCGGGATCCGCCGTGGCCGCCCTGGCCTGGGGCGTCGCGGCCGCATTCGGTCTGGCCGTGATCCTGGAGCGCTCGGCCCTGGCCTTCACGGTCGTCAAGCTAGCCGGCGCGGCATATCTGACGTTCCTCGGTGTCCGTACGCTCTGGTCGACGCGGCGCGCGGCGGCCGTGCCCGAAACGGCCGAAGCCACGGAATCCGAGTCAAGGAACGTGTGGTCCGGCCTGCGCACCGGCACGATCGCCGGTCTGCTGAACCCCAAGACAGGCCTCTTCTATGTCGCCATTCTCCCGCAGATCCTTCCGAAAGACGCCGCGGTCCTGCCTTCGACCCTGCTGTTCGCCGCCATAGACGCGCTCGTCTGCCTGGCCTACTTCTCACTTCTCGCCGCACTCGCCGCCCTGCTCCTCCCCTACCTGCGCCGGCCAAAGGTGCTGCGCACGGCCGAACGCATCACCGGCGTCACGCTGCTCGGCGTCGGCTTCCGGGCCGCTCTCGAAAAGGGCTGAACGGGCGGCGGACCGCCGCCGCCTACTTGTAGTCGGTCGACAGCGACACCGCGCGCCACTGCGTCAGTTCCTTGGTCAGGTGCTCCAGCTTGGCTTCGGCCCGCGTCACCGCGTCCGAACCGAGCTGCAGACGCGTCGGCGGCGCGGGGTGCTCGGCGAGATCCACGATCACGCGCGCGGCCTCGACCGGGTCCCCCGGCTGGGTGCCGTCACGGTTCGGCACGGCCGCCCGGGCGGCGCCGACCGTCGCGGCGTAGTCGCCGATGACCTGCTGTGCGAAGCGGAAACTGCGGTCGCCGAAGAAGCCGGTGCGGAACGCCCCAGGCTCCACGATGGTGGTCAGGATGCCCAGCGGCTCCAGCTCTCCGCGCATCGCCTCGCTGATGCCCTCCACCGCGAACTTGGTCGCGCCGTAGAGGCCCGGGCCGGGAGCGTTGAAGAACGCTGCGATCGAGCCGATGTTGAGCACCCGGCCCGAACCCGGCGCGCGCATCACCGGCAGGACCGCGCGGGTGACGTTCAGCAGCCCGAACACGTTCGCGTCGAATTCGGGCTGACCCGCTCCACCGGAGCCGGCCGCCGCTCGGCGACCTCCTCGCGCCGCAGGCCGGGCGTGCGGCGCCGCCCGACCACGGGCAGCCCGTGCTCTTCGGGGCTGATCCGCTCGCGCCGCGCCCGCAGGAACTCCCCCAGCCGGTTGAGATCTTTCATGGCAACGACGTTACGGTCGGCTGTCACCCACATGCCCGGTTTCGACGCCGGCGTCGGCGTGGAAACCGTTACCGACGCCGCTACCGACACCTCCGGGCGGGAACCCACTTCGTCCATGTCTCAAGGATCAGCGAGGTCGGCGTTCCTACCCTGGTCCTGCCACACCCACCCTCGATCGGGCGCCCTTCGGACCGCTCCCTCTCAAATCCACTCGCGCCAGTCCTCGTGCTTCTCACCGTTCACGCGTTTGGCCCGCAGCATGAGCAGGTCGGCGGCCCGGAACGCCTCGGCGAGGCCGGCTACCGGGTCCAGCGGTGCGAAGCCCACCGTCATGCTCACCGGCGTTCCGGGCGCGAGATCGCTCCAGTCGTGCGCCTCCACGGCCGCGCACAGGCGGTCGCCGATCTCCCGGGCCTCGGCCGGCCCGGTGCCGGGCAGCACGATGACGAACTCGTCGCCGCCGTACCGGGCCAGGAAGTCGTCGCCGCGCATCGTGCGGGACAGGATGGCGGCCACCTGCTCCAGCACCTGGTCCCCGACCAGGTGCCCGTGCAGCGTGTTGACCTCCTTGAAGTGGTCCAGGTCGCCGACGCCGATCATCACGGTCCCGCCGGCCCCCGCGATCTCCTCGACGTGCCGCTCCAGATGGCGCCGGTTCGGCAGGCCGGTGAGGGAGTCGGTGTGCGCCTCGTCGGTGTAGCGGCTGACGGTGCGGCGCAGCTCGTCGAAGTCCAGGCGGACCGTGATGCCGTCCACGAACAGGTCGTAGACCGGGTCCGCGGCCCGCGCGATCTGCAGCGTGACCTCCCGGGCGGCGGCGTAGGCGGAAGCGTGGTCGCCCTGCACCGCATAAGCCAGGGCCCTGAGACGCGGGACCTCGGCCAAGCCCAGGCGGGTGTGCGTCACCTCGGCGTCCCGCAGCAGCTCCAGGGCGACCGCGGGCCGGTACTCCGCTATCGCGAGCGCCGCGTGCCCGAGCTTGCGCAGCTCGACGTTCTCCAGGAACGGTTCCGCGCCGCTGCGCAGCAGCTCCCGCGTGCCGACGTAACCGTGGCCGCCGAGGGCGGCGTAGCGCGCCGCCGCATACCCCAGATAGCCCCGCTCCATCTCGATCAGGTCCTCAGGCCCCACCTTCGCCAGCAGCCGGCGCAGCATGGCCTTCGCGGCCTCGGTCTCGCCCCGCTGGTCCAGCCACACCGCGTGGCGCACCTGGATCTCCGGATGCGCCGCGAGCTTGCGGTCGACCTCCGTGCCCTGCCGGCTGATCTTCTCGGCGTGCCCCTGCGCCGCCACGGCGTGCCGGTGGAACCCGACGTAGGAGTAGGTCACGGCCATCGCGATCCAGGGCCGCAGCGCGCGCACGTCGGTGGCGGTGGCCTCCAGCGCCCGGGCACCGCGCACCAGGTTGGTGACGCAGCGCTCCAGCGAGCCCTCCCGGTGCGCGAAGAACGCCGCCAGCGCGTGGAACTCCCCCAGGTCGGCCGGGGACACCCCGTTGCCCTGGGCGGCCTGCCACGCCGCGTCGATGACCGGCGGGCACTCCCGCAGGCGGTCCATGTTGAGCAGCGCCGACAGCTTGGCCAGCAGCACGCCGAAGATCTCCTGCGGGTCGGTGAGGGCGGCCAGGAGCCGGTCCGCAAGGTCGATCGCCTCCGAATGCCGGCTCTCCCAGTTCAGCCGGGATACCGCCAGTCGAGGTCCGGACCAGACCGAGGAACTCTCCTCGCTGTTCACCTCTGCAACTCCAGCGTGGTCAGGGCAAGACCGACTCTCTCTCAATCCTGAGCCAGCCGACCCACATCCGCCACACCGGACAGGGCCGCTCGGGGCTACTCACCACAGCGACTCCCCGGAGACCAGGCGGGCCACCATGGTCCTGGCTCCGGCGTTCTGGGTGCCGAGCGATTCGGCCAACGCTTCGGCCAGCGCCTCGTCGTAGGCGGCGTATTTTGTCGCCTCGCTCACGGGGAAGACCTCCTGTGCCTGGCGATAAACGACGTAGAGCCCGTTGTGCTGCGAACACGACGCCGGGGCCCCCTGCCGCATGGGGGCGACCTGCGGCCACTCGCGCAGTACCTGCCCGCCGGCCACGATCGCCGTTTTCTCCAGGCAGTACAGACACGACCGGGGATTGTTGAAGAACTGCCACATTTTGTCTTCCTCGGTGAATCCCCATCCCCGGTCCTGCTCCACCGGAGCGATCCAGGCCCGGCTGATCCGGTCCTGGTTCCCGAAGAACCACTGGGTGGCCACCTCATCGGCGTCGAACGGATCCAGCCAGTTCGTCGTCGGGAAGGCGAAGCCTACGGCGGTCGTCATAGTGCTACTCCGTCTGGGATGAGGCCTACTTCCGCGAACGTACCCACTCCATCAGCCTCGTGGCTGATGACGCCGAGCCGCAAGGAAGTCGACCATGGTACCCATGGCGAATCAAGAGACCGACGCCACGCTTCCGGAGGCCACGCTCAGCGACCCTACCGCCGTGGATCCGTTCGCCGACCCGCCGGCCACCGCCGCACCCCTCATAGTGCGCCGCCCCTGGCATCGCAGGATCCTACGCCGGCTGGCAAAGGGCGCGGCCACCGCGTTCGTCACGCTGACCATGCTGTCCGTGCCCTACAACGCCTACACCGCAGGCCGCGTCTCGCCACCGCCGGGGCTGAGCTACGTCATGGCCGACGGCATCCGCACCCGCTACGAGCAGTGGGGCACGACCGGCTCGCCGATCGTCCTGGTGCACGGTGCGTTTGAGGACTCTGACACCTGGAGCGACCTGGCCGCTGTCCTCGCGCACGACCACCGCGTCTACGCACTCGACCTCACCGGTTCCGGCTACAGCGCCCGCGTCGCCCCCTACACGACCCAGCACATGGCCGCCCAACTGAGCGGCCTGGTCACCGCCCTCGGCATCGACCACCCGATCCTGGTCGGACACTCCAGCGGCGCCGCCGTAGCCGCCGAGGCGGTACTGGATTCGCCGGCCACCTACTCCGGCCTGATGTTCCTCGACGGCGACGCCCTGCCAATCCCCAGCCCCGGCGTCACCTGGCTCCTGGGCCCACTCCGCACCTCCGCCCTACGCCTGGTCCTCCGCTCCGACTGGGCCATCCGCAGCATCTACGCCGCCCAATGCGGACCAGCCTGCCCCCGCCTGGACAAGGCCGGCATCGACCGATTCCGCCGCCCCTATCAAGTAGCCGGAGCGGAGGAAGGCTTGTGGAGCACACTCGACGGCATCGGCGGCCCCGGCCTCCCCGCATCGCGACTCGCCGGTCTGACCCAGTCCTGCCTACCGAAGGCGGTGACATTCGGCGCCGAGGACTCGGTATTCGCACCCAGCACCCCCTACAACGTCGCCACCCAGATCGGAGCACCACCCCCCACGATCATCCCCGGCGCACACCACCTGTCACTCGTCTCCCACCCAACAGCCGTCGCCGCAGCTGTGGAGGAGCTGGCGACACGCACCGAGTCGGCCAAAGCCGCCTGCTGACTCCCGACGATGCACCGACCATCGCACCGCGAAGGCCCTCGCCGAACCACAGGCTCCTGACGAGCTCCCGACCCGCATGACCCGCCAACCGAATCACGGAGCCCCGCCACACACGCTCCCGACCCGCCCGACCGCCAGCCGCCCCGCGAAGCGCCAACACCCATCCGCCGCGCCTCCACCCGCCTGACCGCCACCGACACAACGAAGCCCCACCTCCGCCCACCTGACCGCCAGCCGAACGACGAAGTCTCCACCTCGCCCCCCGCAAACCCACACACCTCGCCCCGGGTTTTCGGTTCGGTCCCCTCGGTCACGTCGGCAGGGCTCGTCCTACAG
>JABFWL010000572.1 GCA_013362315.1 Catenulispora sp.
GACCGATAGGATCGCGGCGTGCATGTGGTCATCGCCGGCGGCGGCAGCGCCGGGCATATCGAACCCGCCCTGAACACCGCGGACGCGCTGCGGCGGGCCGATCCGTCGATCGGCGTCACGATGCTGGGCACCGAGAAGGGCCTGGACACCAAGCTCATCCCGCCGCGCGGCTACGACCTGCGGCTGATCCCGGCGGTCCCGCTGCCCCGCAGGCCCTCCGGCGCGCTGCTGACCCTGCCCTCCCGGCTGCTCGGCACGGTCCAGGCCGCGCAGCGGGTGATCGCCGACGTCGACGCCGACGTGGTGATCGGCTTCGGCGGCTACGTCGCGCTGCCGGCGTACCTGGGCGCGCGCCGCGCCAAGCGCCCGATCGTGGTGCACGAGGCCAACGTCCGCCCGGGGCTCGCCAACCGGGTCGGCGCGCGGTTCGCCGACACCGTCCTCACCGGCAGCCCGGCGGTCCCGATGCGCGGCGCGACCTGCGTCGGCATGCCGCTGCGGCCCGCGATCTCCACCCTGGACCGCGCGGCGGTGCGGGCCGAGGCGCGCAAGGCCTTCGGGCTGGACCCGGACCGCCCGACCCTGCTGGTGACCGGCGGGTCGCAGGGCGCGCGCCGGCTCAACGAGACGATGCAGGCTTCGGTCCGCGCGCTGCGCGAGGCCGGGATCCAGGTGCTGCACTCGTACGGGGACAAGAACGCCGTGACCATAGCCGAGGATCCGGACGGACCGCCCTATGTCGCCCGGCCCTTCATCGACCGCATGGACCTCGCCTACGCCGCCGCCGACCTGGCGATGACCCGCGGCGGGATGATGACGTGCAGCGAGCTGGCGGCCGTGGGGCTGCCCTCGGTGTACGTGCCGCTGCCGATCGGCAACGGCGAGCAGCGCGTCAACGCCACCCCGGTGGTGCAGGCCGGCGGCGGGCTGCTCATCGACGACAGCGCGCTGACGCCGGCCTGGTTCGCCGCGAACGTGCTGCCGCTGCTGCTGGACACCCGGCGGCTGACCGCGATGAGCGAGGCGGCCGCGCGGTTCGGGATCCGGGACGCGGACGACAAGATCGTCGATCTCATCTACGCGGCGGCTCGGAAGCAGCGGCCGGCTGGCGAGCAGCAGCAGCCGGAAGAGTCCGAGCAGCACCAGGCGCAGGAGGACCAGACCTCGTGACCCGCCGCGCCCCCCGCTTCCCCGCCCCGGACCACGTCGTCCCCGCCGCCGACCTCGGCCGCATCCACTTCGTCGGCATCGGCGGCGTCGGCATGGCCCCGCTGGCCCGCGCCATGCTCGGCCGCGGCCTGCCGGTCAGCGGCAGCGAGATCAAGGACACCGCGACCGTCCGCGACCTGCGCGAGCTCGGCGCGCGGATCGCCATCGGGCAGGCGCCGGAGAACCTCGACGGCGTCGACACCGTCGTGGTCTCCAGCGACATCCCGGAGGCCAACGTCGAGATCGTCGAGGCCCGCGCCCGCGGCCTGCGGCTGCTGCACCGGGCCTCGGCGCTGGCCGCGCTGATGCCGGGCACCCGCTCGGTCGCGGTCGCCGGCACCCACGGCAAGACCACCACCACCTCGATGATCGCCGTCGCGCTGCGGCACGCCGGGCTGGACCCGACCTTCGTCATCGGCGGCGAACTCGGCGCCACCGGCGAGTCCGGGCACGCCGGCGCCGGGGACGTGCTGATCGCCGAGGCCGACGAGTCCGACGGCACGTTCACCCACCTGCGCCCGGACGTCTCGGTCATCACCAACATCGAGCTCGACCACCCCGACCACTTCGCCGACGTGCTCCAGGTCCGCGCCGAGTTCCAGGACTTCGCCGACCGCCTCGGGCCCGGCGGCACCCTGGTCGTCTACGCCGACGACCCCGCCGCCCGCGCCGTCGCCGAGCGCACCGCGGCGCGTGGCGTCCGGGTCCTGACCTACGGCCTCAGCGCGGACGCCGCGATCCGGGTGACGGACCTGACCACTTCCGGCGGCTTCCCGACCTTCACCCTGGCCACCGCCGACGCCGCGCACGGCCCGCTGACCCTGGCGGTCCCGGCCCGGCACAACGCCCTCAACGCCGCCGCCGCGTACGGCGTGGCGCTCGCGCTCGGCATCGACCCCAAGCCGTTCCTGGACGGCGTCGCGGGCTTCACCGGCGCGCGCCGGCGGATGCAGTTCCTCGGCGAGGCCGCCGGGATCCGGGTCTACGACGACTACGGCCACCACCCGACCGAGATCGCCTCGGTCCTCTCGGCGGCGCGCGAACTGGCCGGCTCCGGCCGCGTGGTCGCCGCGTTCCAGCCGCACCGCTACTTCCGCACCAACACCTTCCTGCACGAGTTCGGCCCGGCGCTCGGCGCCGCCGACGTGGTGCTGGTGCTGGACGTCTACGCGCACGGCGAGACGCCGATCCCCGGGGTCGGCGGCGACGTGATCGCGGCCGAGACCGGACTGCCGCCGGCGGCGAGCGTCTTCGAGCCGGACTTCGACCGGGTGCCGGAGCGGCTGGCCGCGCTGGCCCGGCCCGGCGACCTCGTGGTGACGGTCGGGGCGGGCGACGTCACGGAGATCGGGCCGCGCCTGTTGAAGCTGCTGGGTTAGACGCGGCCCGACCGTTTGACATCAGGGTTCTGGTCTAGACCAGAACCCTGATGCCGTCGATGCCGAGCTCATCGGCACCGGACTTCCGTCAGAACGCCGACAATCCGTTCGGCGTCCCGTTCCCGGTCGGCCCGTCGTATCCGGCGACCGCGGTGCACTGGTAGTCGCCGCCGCAGTCCTGGAACAGGCCGTTGCCGCCGCCCACGACATCGAACAGGCCGGCCTTGGCCGCGGCGCCGTAGAACGCCGAGGCGTTCGCGAACTTCGCCGGATGCCCGCCGAGGGCGATGACCCCGGCCAGGAACGGAGAGGAGGCGCTGGTGCCGCCGACCACGATCCAGCCCGGCGCGCCCTCGGAAACGGTGTAGACGGCGAGCCCGGTCTCCGGGTCGGCCACCGCCGACACGTCGGAGGTCATCCGGCCCGGGCAGTTCGCGTCGCTCTGCCACGCCGGCTTGTCGACCCAGGCCGAGCAGCCGCTGCCGGCACCCGACCACGCGCTCTCACTCCAGCCCCGCACGCTGGTGTCCTTGGTCAGCGACGTGCCGCCGACCGAGACCACGCTGCTGAACACGGCCGGCTCGCTGGGGATGCCGTAGCCGGAGTCGCCGGAGGAGGCGAGGATCGCGGTGCCCGGGTGCGTGTAGTGCGCCGCGTCGCCCGGGGTCAGGCTCGACTCCTGGATCCCGTAGCTGTTCGACACTTCGTTCGCCCCGAGCGCGACCGCTTCGTCCACCGACGCGGCCAGGTACGCGCCCTGCGCGTCGTCCGCTTCGACGAGCAGGATCTTGCACTGCGGGCAGGCCGCCGAGACCATGTCCAGGTCCAGGGCGATCTCCACGCCCCAGCCGACGTCCGGTGGCAGCGGCGAGGCGGCGCCGCGCTGGTTCACCTTGTGGAAGCAGCCGTTGGCCGTGGTGCAGGGCGGCAGGCCGTATGTGCTGCGGTAGACGGCGAGGTCTGCCTCTGCGGTGGCGTCGTCGCCGGCGTCCACGATCGCGACGGTCTGGTTCGCGCCGCCGGTGGTCGGCAGTTTGTACGCCGCGTGCAGGTCCGCCGGGCCGAAACCGGCCGGGGCGGTCGCGGCGTCGGCGCCCGCCGCGTGCTTCGGCTTCGCGGCGATGTCCGTGCGGATCTCGGCGAAGCAGCGTGCGTACCCGGCCGGGACCTTGCCGCACACGTCCTTCACGTTCTTCTGGACGCTGCCCGCTGTGCTCCCGCCTTGCTGGCTCGCGGTGCTTCGTGCGCTGGCCGGAGCAGCAATAGCGCCAACTGACGCGACGGCCAGTACCGCGGCGCCCAAGATGCCGAGCATCCGGTGGCTGGATATCCGACTCATGTTCCTGATCCCCCTCAGCCGATGGTGTAGGCGTTGGCGACGGTCTGGGTGATGGAGCCGCCGAGCGCGTCGGCGGCCGTCACCTTCAGCCACGGCGTGCTGCCCTTGGCGCCGCTGTTCGGCCACAGCGCCAGGAAGTGGCCGTCGAAGGTGTGGACGACGCTCGCCGTGGTCCAGGTCGCGCCCTTGTCGAAGGACACGGACACGGTGGCGCCGGTGACCCGGGCCTTCGGCCCGGAGGCGCCGACCCCGCCGTAGCTCTGGTGGCCGACCTCGAGGTCCAGGGTCTGCACCGGGCCGCGCGAGGTGTTGGTGCCGTCGGTGGCCAGGTGGTAGCCGAGGTTCAGCACCGGCAGGATCGAGCACGGCGTGCTGCTCCCCGTGCCGGTTCCAGCGCCGGTTCCCGCGTCGGGGCCGCCGGGGCCCTGCGCCTGGCAGATGTCCGTCGCCGGCAGGTTCCACGCGGGATCCGGCTTCGGCGAGTAGGGCACGGTCAGGTCCGTGTGGCTGGTCGTGGACTGGGTGATCGGGAAGCCGCTCACGTCCAGGTCGAACACCAGACGGTAGCTGCCAGGGGTCTGCGGCTGGCCGGTCAGCTCGGCTCCGGCGGTGTTGTCGCCGGAGAAGACCTGCGTGCCGTCGCGGTAGATCGTGGTGTGGCCGATCGCCGGTCCCAGGAAGTCCGGCGTGGTGTCCGGCTCGCTGTCCACGAGCGGGGTGACGCCGAGGTCGACGGTGCCGCCGGCGGAGCAGGCCCGGCACCACGTGCCGTCCCGGTACTGCCCGACCTGAGCGGTCAGCGGGCCGTGGCCCCAGGTGCGCCACTGCTCGCCGGGACCGGTGTAGACGATGCCGTCGGACTGCAGGGAGATCGCGGCGGGCCGGCCGGCGCCGGGTGCCGGCAGGGCCGGGAACACGCTGCGCATGTACTGGGCGTCCCCGACGGGAGCGCCGAAGTAGGTGGTCAGCCGGGTGGGAAGCTTGAGAACGTGGCCGATCGACACTCCGCCGGTCTCCGGCGAGGCCGCCCCGATCATGATCTCGCCCTCGTGCCGCGGGTTGCCGGCGTCGGTGTCGATCGTGTTGTGCACCGCCTCCAGCTTCGAGGCGTCGACGGTGTAGGTCTGGTTCGCGGCGATGTGGTCGGCCGCCGGGAACATCGCGTCGTAGCGGTACGGCTGCGCGGTTCCGGCCGGGCCGGTGCCGCCCCAGGCCGCCAGCTGGTACGTCAGGCTGCCGAGCTGCGGGACCGGGGCCGGCGAGACGGTGACCGCGGCGAAGCTCCCGATGGTCAGGCCTGAGGTGGCCTTGTTCGCGTCGGTGCGCAGGAACCGCAGGGACTCCGCGTCGGTGGTGGCCGGGCGCGGGGTCTTGGCCGTCACCGGGGAGGTCGCGGTGCGCTCGTCCGCGGTCAGGGTGCTGACGCCGGTGTCGGCGACCGTGAAGTCGGTCTGCGTGACGATCCGCAGGGAATCGATCTGGGTGCTCTTGTCGAAGTTGTCGAAGAGGATCTCGGCCGAGTAGTGCCCGGCCGGCACCGCGACCCGGCCCACGCCGTTGGCCACCTCGATCGGCGTCGACCAGCGGTTGACGTCGTCCACGTTGGTCAGGAACATGGTCGCGGTGGCCGGCGCGCCGTCCAGACCGGTGGTGTCGATCTGCAGGATGTGCAGCGGGTAGTGCGGGATCACCGCGTTCGGCTGGACCGTGGCGTGCAGCGCCGGGATGTCGTACGCGGCCGCGTCGTACTGGCCGCAGGCCAGCACCGAGTCCGGGATGACGTAGGTGTGCTGGGGGTTCGGCGCATAGCGGACGGCCGGGACGGTGTGGCCGTCCGGCGCGAAGACCGCGACGCTCGCCGTGGGGCCGGTGCCGGTCAGGGCTATCCGGTCCCCGTCGGGAAGGACGGTGAGAGGTGTGGTGAGGGATGTGGGGCCGGCCGGATCGGTCCAGCCCCCAGGTCCGGCCAGGCCGGCCCGCGGGGCGGATGCGGCCGCGGCTCCGGCGGTCGTCACGAGTCCGAGGGCCGCGGCGGCGGCCAGGACGGCCGAGGCGCGGCGGGTTCGGTTCAGCACAAGCGGTTCCTCCGTGTAGTAGGGGCATCCGGCCGCGCCGGGTGAAGCGCTGCAGCCGGGTGCTCTCGTTCGGAACGACGAACCGGAGGGCGTCCGAGGTTGTTAAAACTCTGAAATTCGTACCCTGATTCTCACATCGTGAGACGGGTCGATGACCCGTTCGACGCCCCGGGCTGTCCGGCCCGGCGGCCCCCATCTGCGAAACTGACCCCATGAACGCCACCGGCACCGACCAGAACCGGGTCAGCAGGGTCCTGGTCGAGCGCTATCTCGACCGGCTGCGCAGGCGGCGCCGGTGGCGGCGGCTGGCGGTGACCGTGACGGTCTTCCTGTCCCTGCTCGGGCTGGCCGGATACGCGGTGCTGTGGCACACGAACGTCTTCGACGTGCGCCGCACGACCGTCTCCGGCGTCAAGGTGTTGTCCAAGCAGCAGGTGCTGGCCGCCGCCGCGATCCCGGACCACGGCCCGGTCGCGGCCGTGGACACCCAGGCCGCGAAGAACCGGCTGATGAAGCTGCCGAGGATCAAGAACGCGTGGGTGCAGCGGAGCCTGCCGCACACGGTCTCGATCACCGTCGTGGAGCGGGTCGCGGCCGCCGCACTGCCCGCCCCGGACGGCTCGTTCACCGTGGTCGACGCCGACGGAGTGGCCTTCGACACAGCCGGGACCCAGGCCGCGATCCCGGCGCACGTGCCGGTCATCCACTTGGAGCAGTTCGCTGATCCCCGCCCCGGGCACCGCGCGGCCACCGTCGCCGGGGCGCTGGCCGCGCTGCGGGCGCTGCCCGACGCCTTGCGCTCGCGGGTGCTCAGCGTGTCCGCGACCGGCCCGTTCGCGATCACCCTGACCTTGACCCCGACCACGTCGAAACAGCAGTCGGTGACGGTGCTGTGGGGCGGTCCGGAGCAGCCGGATCTCAAGGCGCGGATACTGGTGGCGCTGATCGGCCGGGATGCCGGGCACTACGACGTGAGCGCTCCGGACGCGCCGGCTTTCTCCTAACCGTTCGAATCCGACAGACACAATCCGCTAAACTCGGGGCCGCTATCGGACAACACGTATTCCCCTCAGCGGATCGTGGGCCTTTGGGTCGGGTACAGATCACGGTCGGGTACAGATCACGGTCGGGTACAGATTTTGGGGTCGGGTACAGATCACGGGAGGGTCGTCGAACCACGCTGAGAAGTAAAACCTGCTGACAGTTTCGGCGTGTTCGTTGAACCTCACAGGTCGCGGGACCTAATGTCCTGTAAAGACTT
>JABFWL010000369.1 GCA_013362315.1 Catenulispora sp.
CAGGATCACCACGCCGTAGGAGGCGGCCTCGGCGTACTGCCGGATGTTCTGGAAGGCGACCTGGTAGGCGTGGGTGACCAGGATGTCGGTGGAGCCGGCCGGGCCGCCCTCGGTGACCAGGAAGATGACGTCGAACTTGTTGAAGGTCCAGATGACGCCGAGCAGCGTGACGGTCATCATCACCGGGCGCAGGCCGGGCAGGGTCACCATGCGGAAGCGCTGCCAGGCCGTGGCGCCGTCCATCTCAGCGGCCTCATAGAGCTCGGACGGGATGGTCTGCAGGCCGCCGAGGAACGAGACCATCATGAACGGGACGCCCATCCAGACGTTCACCGCGATCACCGCGATCTTCGCTGATGTGGGCTGGGACAGCCATTGCACGCCGTGCATGCCGAAGTACTTCAGGACCGCGTTGAAGACGCCGTTGTCGTTATAGAGCAGGCGCCATGCGAAGGCGGCTACGAAGCCGGGGATGGCCCACGGGAGGATCAGCATCAGGCGGTAGCCGGCACGGAAGCGGATCTTGCGGTTCAGCAGGATCGCCAGGGCCAGGCCGATGGCTATGTGGAAGAAGACGTTGACGAAGGTCCAGATCAGGGTCCAGCTCAGGGTGCTGTAGAAGTGGCCGTCGTTGCCGGACAGGATGTCCCAGTAGTTGTGCAGGCCGACGGACTTGTAGGTCGGCGGGATGTGGTTCACGCCGATGTCGTGGCCGATGTTCGATTCGTCGGCGTCGGTGGTGGACAGGTAGACGCCCCAGAAGAAGGGGTAGCCGACCAGCAGCAGCATGACGATGACGACTGGTGCGGCCATGGCCCAGCCGTACCAGTACTTGTCGAACGAGCTACGTATCGAGCGCAGCGCTCTCATGGATCTGTCCCTACCTGACTTCCGACCCTTGACCCGGACCCCGGCTTGCTGACGAGAGGTGAGCCGCGCGAGACCGGGACCCTCACAACCCGGTCCCGCGCGGCTGGCTTTCGCGGACTTACTTCTTGAAGTCCGTCAGGATCTGCGCGAACTGCGTCGCGGAGTCGTTCAGCCCGTCCTGGGCCGACTTCTGGCCGCCCATGATGGCCTGGTAGTCGGTGTCGAGCGGGGTGAACAGGTCCGAGGCGCCGGCCACCGGCGGACGGCCGACGGCCGACTTCAGCGGCTCGGCGAAGGCCGCGAGCAGCTTGCTGCCGGAGACCTGCGGGTCGGAGTAGGCCGAGGTGCGGGTCGGCAGCACGTTGTTCTTGGCCGCGATGGTGGCCTGGTTCTGCGCGTTGTTCAGGAACGCCACGAACAGGTAGCTGGCGTCGAGGTTCTTCGAGCCCGCGTACACCACCAGGTTGTGGCCGCCGACCGGGGCACCGGCCTTGACCGAGCCGGCCGGGACGGTCGCCACGCCGAGGTTGTCGGCGGTGCCGAAGGCCGAGCCCTTCAGGTCGTCGGCGGTGGACCACGGGCCGTTGATGACCATGGCGACCTTGCCGTCCTTGAAGGCGGTCTGCATGTTGGTGTAACCGTCCTTGGTCACGTCGGTGACCGCGGCGCCGGACTTCACCAGGTCCTGGGCGATCTGCACACCCTTGAGGGCCTTGGCGTCGTTGATCGTGATCTTCTTGGCCGAGACGTCGATCAGGTCGCCGCCCTCGCCGTAGATGAACGGCAGCGCGAAGTAGCCGGCGGCGTTCAGGAAGGCGCCGTTCGCGCCGGTCTTGGCCTTGATCTGCAGTGCGTCGGTCTTGAGCTCGTCCCAGGTCTTCGGCGGCGCGGTGATACCGGCCTTGGCGAAGAGGTCCTTGTTGTAGAGCAGTGCGAGCGTGTCGGTGACCTGCGGAACGCCGTAGATCTTGCCGTTGTAGTGGTCCGAGGCGTAGGGGCCGGCCAGGTAGTCGGAGTCGTCGGCCAGCGCCGGGGTGCCGTCCAGCGGCTGCAGGTAGCCGAGCTGCGCGAAGGCGGGCGTCCAGCCGACGTCGGCGCGGAGCACGTCCGGGGCACCGTTCCCGGACTGCGCGGCGGTCTTGAACTTGTCCTTGGCGTCGGAGAAGGGGACGTTGACGTAGTTGACCTTGATGTTCGGGTACTTGGCCTCGAACGCCTTGATGATCGGCTGGTAGTTCGGCGCCTCGTTGGTCGCGTCGGAGGTGTCCCACCAGGTGACGCTGCCCTTGACGGTGGCCGGATCGGCCTTGGCCGCGGGGGAGGTGGTGGAGCTGGAGGACTTGCTGCTGCTGCAAGCGCTTGCAGCAAGCGCCAGCGCCGCTATCGCCGCAATCCCGGCGCTGCGCTTGGCCGTGATGCTGAATCGCATCGAAGACTCCTTGAAGGGGAGGGGAAGGAGGGCCGCTGCTATGTGCGGCGCGGTGCCAGACGTTAGCAAGGGGGTGGGGGCGGTGAAAGAGTTTGCAGCAAGTTTTCTGCAACTTGCGGATAACGATGCGGCAACGTGGATGTGATGTGGGGGGTGGTGCGTAGCGAAGAGCAAGAGCAAGAGCTCTGGTGAAGGGCCGCCCGCCTTCAGCGGGAGCCTCGGTTCCCTCGGGGAACATGCGCCAGTCCATCGGGCGGTGCTGTTAGGCGCGGCGCCGGCGGTTTGTGAGGTGGCTGCGCAGGCCACATCGCCTCAGGCGGGCCTTCGGGGGGCGGAGGTGGGCGTGTCGGGCGGTCGGCTGCCGGTTCGCGACGCGGGGCTCTACGCCCGCTCCGCGATCACGACCTCGCCCACCTCGTCGGCCAGTACCTCGCGTGCCTCCTGCGACAGGCCGTCGTCGCTGACCAGGACCGCCGCCTCGCCCAGGCCTGCGAAGGCCGAGAGGCCTACCACGCCCCACTTGGTGTGGTCGGCTACCACCACGAGGTTTCGGGCGGCGGTGACGAGGGCGCGGTTGGTTTCGGACTCCATCAGGTTCGGGCTTGTGAAGCCGGCCTGGGCGTCCATGCCGTAGACGCCGAGGAAGACCTGGTCCAGGTGCAGTGTGCGGATGGCCTGGACTGCTATGGGGCCGACCAGTGCTTCTGACGGGGTTCGCATGCCGCCGGTGAGGATCACCGTCTGGTTCCCGCCGGGGTGGGTGGCCTCGTGGGCGTGCAGGACGTCGGCGACGCGCAGGGAGTTGGTGACGACTGTCAGGTCGGGGAGGCCGACCAGGTGGCGGGCCAGGGTGTAGGTGGTGCTGCCGCCGCTGATGCCGATGGCGGTGCCGGGGCGTACCAGGGCGGCGGCTGTGCGGGCGATGGCGTCCTTGGCCGGTTGCTCCATCTCGGCCTTGACGGTGAAGGCCGGTTCGTCGGTGGAGCCGGAGCGGCGGACGGTGGCGCCGCCGTGGACCTTGGTGAGCAGGCCGCGGGAGTCCAGGACGTCCAGGTCCCGGCGGACGGTCATGTCGGAGACGCCGAGCAGCCTCGTCAGGTCGTTGACCCGGACGCCGCCGGTGCGCTGGACCTCTTCGAGGATCCGTGCCTGCCGTTGCGCTGCCAGCATCGGATGTCCCTGTCCCCTCTCGCCGCCGCCGGCGCGATGCCGGCTGAACGCACGTTACACGCTCACTGGCGCTTCCCGGCCTGGTAAAGCGCCAGCCCGGGGATACGGGCGGTGCGCATCCGGCGGGGCGGGGCGAAGCCGGCGTCGTGCAGCCAGCCGGTCAGCTGCTCCGGGTTGTGCACGCCGGAGCCCGAGGTGAGGCGTACGAACAGGGCCAGGTGCGCCGCTGCGGCGTCGGGTCGGCGGCCCGGTTCGGCGAAGGCGTCGAGGATGGCCAGGGTGCCGCCGGGGTTGAGGGCGGCGTGAGCGCGGGCCAGCAGCAGCGGGATCTCCGTCTCGGTGAGGTGATGCAGGAGGTTGAAGCAGAGCACGGCGTCCTGGTCTGGTGGGAAGTCGACGTGCCGGGCGTCGCCTTCGCTGAAGCGCACCAGATGCGACAGGCCCGCCGCCTCGATCACCTCGCGGCCGACGCGGGCGCTGCCGGGCAGGTCCAGAACCGTGGCGGTGAGGCCGGGGTGCGCCCGGCAGATCATGGCTGCGTACCAGCCGTGGCCGCCGCCCACGTCCAGAACGCGCCGGGCGCCGGGGGGCAGCTCCAGGCGGCGCGCCACCTCGCGCGCCGACAGCCGGGCCAGATCCAACTGGCCCAGCAGGTACCGCCGCCAGTAGGGGTCGTCCGGCGGGCGGTCGTGGTGTTCCACCGGAGACCCGGCGACGACCAGCCGGTCCAGGTCGCGCCACCAGTCGAAGTAGTCGCCGCAGGCGTTGACGAACCGTGCCACGCCCACCTCGGAGCCCGGGTCCAGCCAGCGGCGGCTGCGGCGGGCCAGCCGCAGTGAACCGTCGCGGCCGCACCGCACGTGTCCGGTGGAGACCAGGCACTCCAGCAGCAGGCGGGTGGGCGTGGGCGCCAGCCCCAGGTCGGCGGCGATCCGCTCGGCCGGGGCCGGGGCGGTGGCCAGCCGGGCCACGACCCCGGTGCGCACGGCCGCGACCAGCACCCCGGACATCGCCACACCGCCCCAGGCCTCGGCGGCGGGGGTGGGGACCAGGTTGGCGCGCAAGGCCGCGCGCTCCAGGGGGTTGCCGCCGCGCAGCGCGAGTCGCATGGTCCATGCATACCCTGCTGAGGAGATAATCGATGCCGATGCTCAACGCGCGCGCACTCAAAGCCCTGTTCCGCACGTGCCACCCGCTGCCGTCGCTGGCGATCACGGCGATGTTCGCGGCGCTGGTCGTGCGGGCGGCGCCGCACGGCCTCGGGCCGGGCGCGGCGGTGCCGGCGGTGCTGCTGGGCGAGCTGTCCATCGGATGGTCGAACGATTACTTCGACGCCGATCGAGACCGGCTGGCCGGCCGCCTGGACAAGCCGGTCGCCGCCGGGCAGATCTCCCGCCGCACCGTCCTCGCGGCCGCGATCGTCGCCGTGGTGGCATCCCTCGTACTCGCCTTCTCGATCAACAGGGCGGTCGGCACGATCGACGGCGTGCAGATGCTCGCCGGCTGGTTCTACAACGCCGGCCTGAAGGCCACACCGCTGTCCGGCTTCGCCTACGCCGTCGGCTTCGGCCTGATCCCGCAGTTCGCCACCGCCACGGCTCCGGGCGTGCCGGCGGCCCGGCCCTCGGTCCTGCTCGCCGCCGCGCTGCTCGGCGTCGGCGGCCACCTGGCCAACGCCCTGCCGGACCTGGAGGCCGACCGCATCGCCGGGGTCAGAGGCCTGCCGAACATCTTGGCGGAGCGGTTCAGCGTGCGCATGGTGCGCTCCGCGGCGCTGGTGCTGCTGGTCGGCGCGACCGGGTTCCTGGCGCTGGCCGGCACGCCGTGGCTGTGGGCCGGATTCGGGCTCTGCGCGGCCGTGGCCTGGTGGGGTATGGGCGAGTTCGGGCGCAAGCCGTTCTACGCGGCGCTGGCGATCGCGGGCATAGACGTCGCCGTGTTCGTGTTCGGGGGTGTCCCCCTGTCGTGAACCGGTTTCGCATCATCGCCAGACGACTCGGGTACCGACTACCTGAGGCGGCATCGCATTCGCCACCCGAAAGGGAGTCCTAGGGAGCCCGAGGTAGCCGGCATGTCCCGTATCGCGGCTGTGTGTTCCGCCCTTCCCAGCCACCGCCACGAGCAGGCGGAACTGGCCGAGGCGGCGGCGGAGCTGTGCGCATTGCCGGGAACCCGGCGCGAGGTGCTGGAGCGGCTGTACGCGAACGCCGGCGTCCGGACCCGGCACACCGTGCTGCCGCTGGCCGACTACAAACGGCTGGACGGTCTGGGACCCACCAACGACGTCTACATCGAACACGCGACCGAGCTGGGCGCCGAGGCGGTCGACGGCGCGCTGCGCGCGGCCGGCGTCCGCCCCCGCGAGGTGGACCTGTTCGTCGTCACCTCTGTGACCGGCGTCGCCGTGCCGTCGCTCGACGCGCGGCTGGTGCCGCGGCTCGGGATGCGCCCGGACGTGAAGCGCGTGCCGATGTTCGGGCTCGGCTGCGTCGCCGGTGCGGCCGGGCTGTCCCGGATCCACGACTACCTGCGAGCGTGGCCCGGCCACACGGCGGTGCTGCTGGCCGTGGAGCTGTGTTCGCTGAGCGTGCCGCTGGAGAACCCCAGCTTGCCGGACATGGTCGGCTCCGCCCTGTTCGGGGACGGCGCGGCGGCGGCCGTGGTGCGCGGCGCCGACTGCGGAGCACCGGTCTCAGAAGACGAAGGCCCGCGCCCATCAGCCCCGCTGCGGATCCTCGCCACCCGCAGCGAGCTGTGCCCGGGCACCCACGACGTGCTGGGCTGGCACCTGGGCTCCCGCGGCTTTCGCATCGTGCTGACCGCCGAACTCGCCGAAGTGCTCGAACGCGAGCTCGGCGACATCGTCCGACAGTTCCTCGCCGACCACCGACTGGCGGCCTCTGACATCGCCGCCTGGGTGGTCCACCCCGGCGGCCCGAAGGTGATCGACGCGGTTCGCGACGCGCTAGGCCTGCCCGAGGGCCGGGTGGCCACCGCGCGCGCCTCGCTGGCCGAGGTCGGCAACCTGTCGTCGGCGTCGGTGCTGCACGTTCTGAGCAAGGTGTTGGCCGAACCGGACGCCCCGCCCGGACCGTTGGTGATGGTGGGTCTGGGGCCCGGAGTGAGCATCGAACTGCTGCTGCTGGAGCGTCGGGGATGATCGTTTACTACGTGCTGGTGATCGCGACCTGCCTGGAGCGGGTCGCGGAGCTGGCGGTGACCAAGCGGAACGCCGCGTGGAGCTTCGCGCGCGGGGGCGTGGAGACCGGGCGCGGGCACTATCCGGCGATGGTGGTGCTGCACACCGGCCTGCTGGCCGGCTGCCTGGCCGAGCCGCCGCTGGCGCACCGGTCCTTCGTGCCCGCCCTCGGCGTGCCGATGCTGATCCTGGCCGGCGCCTCGCAGGGGCTGCGCTGGTGGTGCATCAGGACCCTGGGTCCGCGCTGGAACACCCGGGTGATCGTGGTCCCGGGGCTGGCGCTGGTGGACGGCGGTCCCTACCGCTGGTTCCGGCATCCGAACTACGTGGCGGTGGTCGTCGAGGGCTTCGCGCTGCCGCTGGCCGGCTCGGCGTGGATCACCGCGGCGGTGTTCACCGTCCTGAACGCCGCCCTGCTGACGGTGCGGCTGCGGTGCGAGGTCCGGGCGCTGGCCCCGGCGCGCGCGGTGTCGGGCTGAGGGGCGGCGGCGCCGTGCTGGACGTCCTGGTGGTCGGCGGCGGGCCGATCGGGCTGGCGGTGGCGGTGCACGCGGCGGCCGCGGGCCTGGCCGT